>NZ_CP028918.1:1891144-2191716 GCF_003060865.1 Gemmobacter aquarius | reverse complement strand
CCGTTGAAGATCAAATCAGGGAGCTTTGCGCCCGGTTCGCGGTTCAAGAGGTCGCATTCGACCCGACCTTTGGCCGGGTGATGATGGCGAACCTTAACGCGGACGGAATACCGGCGGTCGAGTTTCGGCAAGGTTGGGCAAGCATGGCCCCGGCGGTCAAAGAGCTGGAACGGGCGGTGATTTCCGGCGGGCTGCGGCATGGCGGGCACCCGGTGTTGCGCTGGAATTTTGAAAACGTGCAAGTCGAAACCGACCGGGCGGGCAACCGCATGATGCACAAGGGCCGGTCGGGAAACAAAATCGACGGCGCGGTTGCAACGGCAATGGCGGTGGCGCGGGCGGCGGCGGGCGGTGAGCGGTTCACCACCTCGGCGACGTGGTTTGAGGATGACTTCTTTACGGTCTGAGGGGTGACAGAATGTCGGAAGGCGCGGGGGCCGATGAGCGACTGGTTGTCATGCTCGAGGCTCGGATTGCAGAATTTGAAAAGCGGATGCAGCAAGCCGAAAGGCGCGGCACCCGGACTTATACCGGCCTGCGCAACAGCTCGAGCCGCGCAACCCGTGAAATGGAGCGGGACGCGGCGCGGGCGGCGGCGTCCGTCAATCAATCGATGGCCTCGATATCCGGGCGTATCGGTGCATTCGGGCAAGCGTTCGTCGGTGGCCTTATCGCGGGCGGGCTTGCGGCGACCCTAAGTCAAATCGGTTCGGCGGCGGCAACGGCGGTCAAGCAAATGGCCGATTTGGTCGACGTGGCGGACGCGGTGGCAATGTCTACCGATGATTTCCAAGGGCTTGTGCAGGGTATGGGCTTGGCCGGCGTGGCGACCGAAGAAGCCGAAAGCGGCCTGAAAAACTTTGTCGATCGGCTTGGGGATGCGCAAAAGGGCAGCGGTGCGCTTTACGAGGTCTTGAAGCGCAACAATATCGCGCTGACCGATCAAGCCGGGAACCTGCGGCCAACGGTGGATTTGCTGCGGGATTTCGCGGGGCTGGTGAAGGATGCCCCGGACCAAGCGGCCCGGATGGCCCTGACAACCGATGCTTTCGGGAAGGCGGGCAAAAACATGACCCTGGCCTTTGCCGATGGGGCGGAAGGTTTGGACGCAATGAAGCAAGCCGCGATCGAGGGCGGCTATGTGATCGAGGAAGATTTGCTTCGTCGGGCGGCGGAGCTTGACGATAAATTTGACATGCTGGCAACCCGGCTCGGCAACGTCTTTAAGGTCGGGGTGGTCGAGGCGGCAACCTTCTTTGGGCTTGTCGATCGAGAGGCGCGGGCGGCGGCGGAATTTGTGCCGGACCAAGCGGCGCGGGTGATCGGCGAAGAATTGACGGCGCAGCTTGCGGCTTTGGAGGATGTGCAGGAAGGAACAAAGGTCCAGCTCGAAAGCCTGATTGCCGAATACCAAGCTCTAGGAGCTGAGGCGCGGCTCTTGGTTCCGGCCTTGGCTGAGGGCGCAACAATGATGCGCGGCCTTGGCAATGAGGCGGCGGCGGTGGTGCTGACTGACCTTGCGGCGGAAATGTCGGACGCGGCGCAAGCCTTCGCGGATGGCAAGATCACGGGCGAGGAATACGCGGCCAAGCTCGAGCGCATTGCAACCGAAACCGGCGACGCGATTTCCAAAATGAGCGAGCTTGACCAAGCCCGCCTTGCGGGCGTGTCCGGGGCGGTGTCCGGGTTGCTCGATTGGATCAAGCAAATACCGGCGGCGGCGCAAGAGGCGGCGGCGGAAATCCGAACGATCGAGGGTTTGGGAACCGGCCCCGCTTTCGAGAGCGGGGGGCGCGGTTCTGCACCCCCGGCAATCGTGGTGCAGGAAGCGGGGCCTAATACCCCCCGGCCCCGGCGTGCCCCGTCTGACATTGACGCGGGCTTGCCAGATACCCCCAAGCGTTCCGGCGGTGGTGGGGGCGGCGATAACACGTCTAGCCGCGTGGCGGCTCTTGTGGCCGATCTGGAGACCGAACGCGAATTGCTTTCCGCTTGGTATGAGGAAAGCCAAGCCCTTTTGACGCAAGCGACCGACAAACAGCTAGAGGCGATCGGCGGGCGGCATGAGGCTTTGGAGCGCCTCGAGGTTGAACACCAAGAGCGTTTGCGGGCGATCCGATCGAATGGGGATGAGGGGGCGCTTGCCAATGCCGAAAGCTTTTTCGGGTCTATGGCGACCCTAACGGCTGCGGGCGGGAATAAGATGGTGAAAGCCACGCAAATCTTTGGCGCGGCGGAAGCCCTTATCAATACCTATCGGGCGCAAGCCCAAGTGCTTGCTGACCCCTCGGTTCCCTTCTTTGGCAAATTCGCGGCGGCGGCGGCGATCGGCGCGGCGGGCTTTCGCATGGTCGCGGCGATCAAGGGCGGCGGCGGTGGCGGCGGCGGCGGGTCCGGCGGCGGGCGTGGGTCCAGCTCGGGCGGGTCCAGCTCGAGCCAAAGCGAGGCGGCACCCTTGCGGGCGCGGCTCGAGGGGATCGACCCGGCCAAGCTTTACGAGGGCGGCGCTTTGCTCGAGCTGGTGACGGCTATTCAAAAAGAGGCGGGCAACCGGGGCATTGTTTGGGAGACGGGGCGATGATTACTTGCTTGTCCGGGGCGGTCGATACGGCAAACCCCGCGGTGCTTTGGAGCAATGCCCTAGGCCGGGGCACGCTGGTTGCGTCTACAGCGGCGGCGGACGGTGCGGCCGCAAATGCGCTTGGCCCCCAAACCTACGACTTTTGGACGCCAACCGCGATGCCTGCGACCTTGACCGCTACGCTACCTGCGGCGGAGCTGGTCGATTGTTTCGCCATTGCCGCGCATAACCTCGGGACCAAGGCGGCGACGGTAACGCTTGCCTATTCGGTCGATCTGGTCGCGGCCTATATCGATGTGGCAACCCTGACCCCGACCGACGACGATGCGCAAATGCTGGTTTTCCCGGCGGTGTCGGCGCGGCGTTTGCGGCTGACTGTTGCCGGGGCAAGTATCCCCTCGATCGGGATTGCCTCGATCGGAAAGCGGCTGGTTTTCCCCGGCGGGATACAGCCCGGATACGTTCCATTCGATCGAGCGCGGCGGGTGCAGCTCTTGGGCGGTTCGACCTTGGGCGGGCATTTCCTCGGCAACCGGGTAACGCGGCGCGGCGCGGATATGTCGGTGAAATTTACTGTCCTGCCCCGGACTTGGGCCGATGCTGACCTAGTGCCCTTCAACGCGCATTATGACGCGGGCGGCGCATTCTTCTTTGCCGGTTCGCCTTCCTTCTTGCCGCAAGATTGCGCCTATGCGTGGCGGTCTGTGGATGCGGGCGAAATGCGCCCCGCCCTGCAAGCGGGCGGCAAGTGGGTTGACGTAGGGATGGAGCTTGCCGCCTATGCCGCGTGAACCTGTCACAGTCGTTGAAATCGATGTTGACGGGTGCGCCCTGACATTCGGCATTGCGCCATGCACGGCTGTCTTAAACGCTGGACGCCCAAACAAATGTCACAACACCTTTGCAACCTGCGGCGCTAAGGCGGCATTTTCTCGGGTGCCCTTGACCCTGCGCTTTGCCGATCCGCGCCCCGGTTTGCCCAAGGGGGCGACGATCTTTCCGGCCCTCGAGCGCGTCACGACCTTTAGCCAAACCGTCAACATTGCGGGGGCCGATGATAGCCTAGGCCCCTCGGGCGGCGCGGAACGGTCACGGTCGAGCTGCGGGATTTCCCCTATCACGATCGGCTAACCGACAGATACCAAGCCGAACGCTTGAGCGGCGCGGCACAGTTCGGCGGCGTGGGTTACGACCCGGCAACGCGGGGCACGTTCTTTGGCAAGCTGCGGGCGCGGTGGCCATACTACGCGGGGCGGGCTTTGCGCGTGGTGCAGGGTGAGCTTGAGGGCGGTGCGCTGGTCAACACCCGGACGCGAAATTTCATTCTTACCGAAATGACAGGGAGCGAAGATGGCCGGACTTGGACTTTTGAGGCAAAGGATATTCTGGCCCTTGCGGATGATGAAAAGGCGGTTTGCCCTAAACCGTCGAGGGGGGCGCTTGCGGCTGGAATAACCGATGTTGCCACAACCCTAACCTTGACCCCGGCGGGCGAGGGTGCGGCCTCTTATCCGGCAAGCGGTCGGGCGGTGATCGGTTCGGAGCTGGTGAGCTACACCCGATCGGGCGACGTGCTGACCCTGACCGGGCGCGGCTTGAGCGGGACCAAGGCGGCGGCGCATAGCGCGGGCGATGCCGTTCAACAGACGTTTTCCCCGGTGGCGATGCGGATTGACGACGCGCTTGAAATCCTCTTGCGCGATTATGCCGGGGTGCCAACGGCCTATATCCCCAAGGCAAAATGGGTCGCGGAAATAACGCGGTGGATGCCGCAAGTTTTGCTGACAACCGATGTTTGCAGCCCGACCGGCGTTGCCAAGCTGATTGCCGAATTGTCCATCTTGGGCATTGCGGTTTGGTGGGATGATGTGGCGCAGGAAATCGGCTTGCGGGCGACCCGTCCAGTTGACGGCGAAAGCGTCAAGCTCTTGTCCGATGCCGCCAATATCAAGGCGATTACTTTTGAAGATCGGGAAAAAGACCGAATTACAGAAGTCATGTTTTTTTCTGTCCAGCTCGATCCGACCAAGGCGGCAAACTCAACCGACAATTACGCCCGCGTCACCTTGACCCCGGACCTAGAGGCAAAGGGCGTCAACGCCTTCAATGATACCAAGATCCGAAAAGTCTATTGCCGGTGGCTGAACCAAGGCGCGGATGCGGTTATCACCGTCATTTCTAAGCGGGTTCTAAATCGCTTTGCAAAGCAGCCGATCCGCGCGCGCGTCCATCTCGATCAAAAGGACGGTGCAATAAGCTTGGTTGACGTTCTCGAGGTTCAAACCGGGGCGTTCCAAGATGCAACCGGGGCCTCGGGTAATCGCCGGATGCAGGCGATAGGAATTGCCGATCTTGTGCCGGGGCATGAAATCGAGGTCACAGCGCAGGATTTCGACTTCAACAGTAAATACGGCTACGCGACCGAAAACACCCGGCCCGCTTATACCCTGTCAACCCCGGCGCAAAAGCTGCGCGGCATGTATGCCTGCGACAATACAACCCTGAAAATGTCCAACGGCGACGAACCATATAGGGCGATCTAATGACCGATTATCTTACCTATACCCCGGCAGAATATGCGCCCGATGCCCCGGCAACAGCCCTGCATTTCCAGCGGTGGTTTGAAAACTGGCGGGCCGGATTTGAGGGCGCGGCGGGTGCCCCAAGGTTGCAAGACGCGGCGCTTGATACTGGCGCTTCAACGGCGGCGGGGCGGGCGTGGGTGGCTGCGCGTGTGATCGATCCGGGCGCGGGCGGGGTTGGAACGTATGCCCTTTTGCGCACGGTTTCCGGCACGTCTGCGATTACTGCGGGCGCAACCCTTGCCGGTTCGTCTTTGCAATATTCGTCTACGAGTAACTTTAGCGGCGGGACGCTGACAGGGACGTGGCGGGCGATGGGTTCGCGTGGCGCGGGCACGACCGATGCAACACTTTTCCAGAGGATTGCGTGATGGAAATCAGAAACCCAAAATTCAACAGGTTCGGCAGCATTGATTGCGAAATTCTGCACCCCGAATTTGGCTGGATACCGTTTACCGCGTCTGAAACTGACGTGGAGAAAGCGGGGCAAGATATCTACCGTTCCGCCCTTGAAATGCAGCCAGCCGAATTTGTTGCCGGTGATCCGTTGCCGATCGAGCGGGCGGCGATGCGGGCAAGCCGGTTCCAAGCCAAGGCGGCGCTTTATCAAGCGGGCCTCTTGCCTACGGTCGAGCGGCTTTTGAGCCAATCCGAAAACTTCATGCACAAGCTGGCATGGGACGAGGCGGGCGAATTCTACCGCGATAGCCCGACGATTGCCCATTTGGCCGGGGCGATGGACTTGGACGATTTGGCCGTTGATGAGCTTTTCCGGCTGGCAATGTCCATCCGTGCGTAATGACAAAAAGAAAGGGCGAGGCATTGATAAGGCGGGTAACTGACGGGGTGGCGGTCGGCGGAATTTCTATGCCGGTTTGGTGGCCGTCCCTCGAGCGGGTTTCAGAGGTCGCGGCGGAGTTGGTGCCGATCCTGTCGGCGGTATGGCTGGCCGTCCAGATTGCAGGCTACGCCCGCAAGCGGTGGATGCAATGAGGGGGCCGGGAAAGCTGGCCGGGGCAACGGGTGCGGCGGCGCTGGTGGTCGCGCTGGCCGTGCCGATGGTCAAGGCATGGGAGGGGCGGCGGCTTGCGGCCTATGCCGATCTAGTCGGCAAGGCCACGATCTGCGACGGCGAAACACGCGGGGTTCGCATGGGCGACACGGCGACCCCGGCGGAGTGTGACCGCATGACGGCGGCGGCGGTTGCGGAGTTCGAGGCGGCAATTCGGCCTTGCTTGCCCGGTGATCTGCCCTTGCCGTCGCGGGCGGCGTTTACGGTCACGGCTTACAATATCGGGGCCGATGCCTTTTGCGCCTCGAGCATGGCGCGGCGGGCGATGGCCGGAAATCTGCGCGGTTCATGTGACGCCCTGATGATGTGGACCAAGGCGGGCGGGCGCGTGGTTCGCGGGCTGGTCAACCGGCGGACGGCGGAGCGCGATCTTTGCCTTGCGGGGCTGCAATGATCCGGGCGGCGGCGGCGGTAATATTCGCCCTGGTGGTTCTGGTCGCGGTGCAATCGTGGCGGCTATCCGGGGCGATCGAGGAACGGGACGCGGCGCAGCTCGAGGCGGCGCGGCTGGTGGTGACTGAGAAGGCGCGACGGGAAACCGTTGCCAAGCTCGAGGCGGCGCAGCTCGAGGCGGCGCGGCTCGATCGGGAATTGCAAGAGGGGGTCGGGGCCGATGCGCCTTTGTCTGATTATCTGCGGCGCGGTTCTAGCAGGGTGTGGCCCTGACCCGTTGCCGATCATTCCGCCGGATATGCTGACCCCGTGCCCCGGATGGCAGGGCCGAACGCCCGCGACCGAAGGGGAGCTTTTGCGGGCGGGCGCTGCGGAGCGATCGGGGCGCTTGTGTGCGAACGCAAAGCTTGCGGCGGTGGCGACGATCGGGGGCGGCGGTGAATAACCTTACCCGGCTTCTTGTGGCGGCGCTTGAGCAAAGCCTAGCAACCCGCCGGGGGGTAAGGGTGCCTGAGGCGGGCGTGGTGTTCTGGCAAGCGTTTTCGGCGCTGTCTGACGGGCGGCGGTTTGCGCAGGGCGTGCCCTTGCCGATCACGGCGGCGGAGCTGGTGGCCTATGGGCAGATTACCGGCTTGCCGTTCGGGTCGCGTCACTTCGCCCTGATCCGGGCCTTGGATGCGGTTTGGTTGCAGGCGGCGCGGTCTGACCGTCCAGTTATCGCGGGTGAGCTTTCCGGCGATATCTTCGATGCGATCTTTGCCTAGCGGCGGTGTTTGACTTCGATTGTCAGGGTTCCCCCGTCCGAAGTCTTGGCGACAATATCGGCGTTCGATCGGTGGAAAAATTCGTTGATGGATTGCACGCGGGCGAAAAATTCAGCGTCATTTTCGGCGGCGTTGATGTGGCGGAATAGCTCGAGGATCGGGCGGTAATCCTCTGTTGGCTCGGGGTATTTCTCGAGAAGGGTTGCGACGATTTCCGCATTCATGCTGCGGCCTTCGTCCTCTGCGGCCTTCTTGATCCGTTCCCGCAAGCCGCCGGGTAGCCTGAGGTTGAATTGGTCTTGCGTGCCGCTTGGGTAGGTGTGGCGGATCGGATCGGGCATTTGGGAACCCCTTGGGCCGGTATGGTAGTAAGCTGGTATGAAAAAGAGCTTGCCGCAATAATAGTTAGTTACTACATCTTGGCGGGTGGTAGTGACTAACTATGAAAGGAAAGACCTAACATGAACCGCACCCCGCAATTCAACGTGCGCTGGCCTGAGCATATGCGCGACAAAATCAAGGCTTCGGCGGAGCGCAACCGGCGGAGCATCAACAGCGAGGTTCTCTTGCTGATCGAGCGCGGCTTTACCGTGCCGCAGGATCAACCCGACCTTGACGGAAAAGCCGAAGGGGTGGCGGCGTGAAAATGTCATTTAAGCCGGTTTGGCTGAACGTGTGCAGTTGCAAGTATGACGTAGCGGAGCTGCGGGACGGCCCCGGCGGCTGGCGCGTTGTCTGCGATCCTGAGCTTGGCGGGTGCGGCGCGGAAGGCGGGGCGGAAGCATCCCCGGCTTTGGCGGTTGCGACGTGGAACGGCGGCGGCGGTTCGGCGGCGGGCTTGGCCCTGACTGCGGCGGCGGCGCGGCGGGCGATGGCTGAGGGTGTGAGCGAATGAAGCGGGCAACGGAAAGCCGGGTGCGCGGCGCGGGTGTCGCGGCAATCGGTGCGGTTGTGCAAGCCCTGCCCGATGGCAGCACTTCGGAACGGATCATGGCGCTTTTCTGCGCAGCTAAGGCTCTTGGGCAATCGTCGGGCCTCGATCCGCACGGGCTGCACCAAGCGTTCGGAATTTTCCTTGAGGGGGAAGAATGATGAGCAATCAAGCGGATCATGCCTTTGATGGCTTGCGGTTCGAGGCGTGCCCCTGCGGCATGATCGAGCCTTGCAGCGGGTGGATGGCCCCGCCCTTGACCTACTACCTGCATTGCCCCGGCTGCGGGCATTGGGAGGAAGGCAACCGGGCGGAGCTGGTGGTTGCGCGGTGGAATAACAGGTGGCGGGCGGCGTCCTTGGCTGCGGGAATTGTTTGGGGTGACCCGAACGGGGCGCGGAGGGCTAGGGCATGAATGCGCGTGTCGGTGTGTTCCCCTCGATCGGGGAAACCGGGGCGCAACCCGGCGATGAGGTCTTGTGTGTCACAACGGACAACCCGGCCCGCTACACGGTCGGCAAGGTCTATGCCGTGGTGTCGCACCTAGGGCGCCCGCATGTGATCGGCGATCGAGCGCAAGACCCGGTTTCAAAGAAGAAGGCGGGCGACCCCATGCCGTTCGAGGGGTGGGGCGCAACATGGCGGACGGTGCGACATGGCAAAGCGTGATGAGCCGATCTTTGCAACGGAGAAGCGGGCGGCGCAGCTCTTGGACATGGCCCCCGCCGATCTTCGGCGGCTGGTCGCGGCAGGACACTTGCCCGGCCCCCGGAATATCGGGGGCCTCGAGCGGTTCGACGTGGCGGAGCTGGCGGCGGTGATCCGGGGGGAAATGATAGGCGGCGGGGCGATGCAATGGTGAGGCGACCAAAGGCAAAGCCCCTCGAGCCTTGGACCCCGGACGGGCGGCGATGGTATGTGCGGCGGGCCGGAAAGTATTTCCGCATTTCTGGCACGCATGGAACCGAAGAATTTGACCGGGCGTATTGGGATATAATCAACGGGCGGACGGCGGGCCGAACCTCTTGGGCGGAGCTGGTCAAGGCATACCGGGCGGGCGATCGGTGGTTGTCCCTTAAAACCCGGACGCGGGCTGATTATGAGCAGGTGCTTGAATACATCCTAGAGCGCAACGGCACTAAGGATGCGACCAAGACCCGGCGGGCCGATGTGCTTGCCGCCCTCGAGGCTAACCGGCATAGGGTGCGCTTTGCGAACCTCTTGCGCACGGTGCTTGTGGTCTTGCTGGAAGTCTCGATTGACTTGGGATGGCAGACGGAAAACGCAGCTCGAGGGGCGCGACCCTTGAAGATGCCGAAGGACCGGCAAGCCCCGCACCTTCCTTGGACGGATGAGGCGGTGGCGCTTTGGCGGGAAAAGGCGGAGCCGTTGCCCCGGCTGATCTTTGAGCTTGGGGTGGGGAGCGTCCAGCGGCCCGCCGATTGGTGCCGGTTCAAGTGGTCGGACTATGACGGCGAACGGCTCGAGCTGGTGCAGGGTAAGACCGACAAGGCGCTTTCCTTGCCCTGCACGGCGGAGCTAAGGGCGGCGCTGGACGCGGCCAAGGCGGCGGCGGGCGGCAACCCGAAGGGCGCGATCTTGCGCAAGCGCGACGGCGACCCGATGAGCTATAGGCCCTTGGCTTGGGTGATGCTGCAAGAGCGTAAGCGGCTTGGCCTCGAGGCGTTCGACCTGCACGCCTTGCGATACCGGGGGATCATGGAGCTGGCTTGGTCCGGCTGCGATGATGAGGAAATACAAGCCTACAGCGGGCACAATTCGCGGGCGATGGTGGTCAAGTATGCGGGGCTTGCGCGGCAAGTCATGCGATCGGACACGGCGGCGACCAAGCGGGCGAACAGATACGGAACAAAAAAGGACGTGATACGCGAAACGATACGCCTTGACGGCGACGGGGAGAAAACATAGTGAACGCAAGGCTCTGGCGGGTTGGCGGAGAGGTTACGCAGCGGATTGCAAATCCGTGAAGACCGGTTCGATTCCGGTACCCGCCTCCAGAGCTTTTCCCTGTATGATCTTGTCCGGCGGGCTTAACGTGCTGACGCAGCATCATCGGGCGGAGCCCTACATGCGAGACGAACTCTCATCGCTTAGACGCGGGCGCGATGCGATAGAGGCCTATCTGGCGTTCGGAGTGCTTATCCGCACGTGAAAGACGCGCTGACTGGCAGCCGGTTCCCCTCGTACGGGTTCGCGGCTCGGTTGGATTGTCGCCCAAGCTGTCAACGGCGAGGACATCTTGGAAACGATCTCAAGTCCGAAGGCAGAGTTTTCCGGCTTCAGTCAGGGTGAAAGGCTGGTGACGCCCGCTGATTTCGCCAGAATGATCGGGACGTTGTTGAAGATCGCGCCGCGTGGCCGTTCTTGGCTTCCTACCCATATCCCCAGCGGATAACTGGATGCGCCGAATACCGTCATCATCCACGCGGACTTTTCTGCCAGAAAGAAGTTGAGCGTTGCGAGGTGTTGAATGGGCCATCATCCCACGGCCGGATATGATGATTTGCGCCAAGGCGTGGCTGCGGTCTGCTCGGGTTTTCCGGGGAGCTATTGGCGCGATCTTGATGCACTGCGGGCTTATCCGGAAGACTTTGTCAGCGCGCTGATGCGCGAGGGGTGGCTGGCCGCGATGATCCCCGAAGAATATGGTGGATCTGGGCTAAGCCTCACGGCGGCAGCGGTGATCCTAGAGGAAATTCACCGTCAGGGCTGCAATGCTGCGGCCTGTCATGCACAGATGTATACGATGGGGACGGTGCTGCGCCACGGGTCGGACGCGCAAAAGCTGCGCTACCTGCCCGAGATCGCAGCCGGGCGGTTGCGCTTGCAGGCCTTTGGCGTGACCGAGCCGACAAGTGGCACCGATACGCTGGCCTTGCAGACCACAGCGCGGCGGGACGGGGGCCATTACGTCATCAACGGGCAGAAGCTGTGGACCAGTCGGGCCGAGCATTCCGACCTGATGGTGCTGCTGGCGCGCACCACGCCGCGCGAACAGGCAACGTCTCGTACCGAGGGTTTGTCCGTGTTTCTGGTCGATCTGCGCGGGCTGGACGGAGTGACGATCCGGCCGATCCGCACGATGATGAACCATGCCACCACCGAAGTGTTCTTCGAGAATGTCCGCGTCCCCGCCGATGCGCTGGTGGGCGAGGAGGACAAGGGGTTTCGCTATATCCTGTCGGGGATGAATTCCGAGCGCATCCTGATTGCGGCCGAATGTATCGGGGATGCCAAGTGGTTTTTGGAAAAAGGGTCGGCCTATGCCCGCGAGCGCGTGGTGTTCGGGCACCCGATCGGGCGCAATCAGGGGGTGCAGTTCCCGCTGGCGCGGGCCTACGCACATATGCTGGGGGCCGAGGCGATCGTCTATCGTGCCGCCGCGATGTATGATGCAGGTCAAAATCCTGGTGTCGAGGCGAATACGGCCAAGATGCTGGCCGCCGATGCGAGTTGGGAGGCGGCAGAGGCCTGCCTGCAGACCCACGGCGGCTTTGGCTTTGCCGAGGAATACGACGTGGAGCGCAAGTTCCGCGAGGCGCGCCTGTATCAGGTGGCCCCGATCAGCACCAACCTGATCCTATGCTATATCGCCGAACAGGTGCTGGGCCTGCCCAAAAGTTATGGACCATCGGCATGAGCCGCGATCTAGAGGGGCTTTTGGTCGTGTCGCTGGAGCAGGCCGTGGCGGCGCCGCTGGCAACCGCGCGTCTGGCGGATGCCGGGGCGCGGGTGATCAAGGTCGAACGGCCCGAGGGCGATTTCTCGCGGGGGTATGACCGGCTGGTACATGGCGAAAGTGCCTATTTCGTCTGGATCAACCGCGGGAAAGAATCGATCTGCCTCGACCTGCGGGAGGGTGACGATCTGGCGGTGCTCAAGCGGATGATCGCGCAGGCGGATGTGTTCGTGCAGAACCTTGCGCCCGGCGCGACCGACCGGCTGGGCGTGGGGGCCGCGGCGATGCGGGCCGCGCATCCGGCGCTGATCTACGTGTCGATTTCGGGTTATGGCGAAGACGGGCCTTTCCGTGATGCCAAGGCCTATGACATGCTGATTCAAGGCGAAAGTGGGCTTTTGTCGATCAATGGCACACCGGAGGGTGCAGCGCGGGTGGGAATTTCGGTCTGCGATATCGCGGCCGGGGAAACGGCCTTTGCCGGCGTGCTGCAATCCTTGATCGCGCGGGGGCGGACAGGGCAGGGCCGGCATGTCGAGGTCTCGTTGTTCCACACTATGGCCGACTGGATGAATGTTCCCTATCTGCAGGCCGCCTATGGTGGCGTAGCGCCGGGGCGGGTGGGGTTGCGGCATCCCTCGATCGCGCCCTATGCGGGTTTTGCCTGTGCCGTAGGGGGCGAGGTGCTGCTCGCGGTGCAAAGCGACCGCGAATGGCAGGCCATGTGCACTGATGTAATTGGGCGGCCCGACTTGGGGCAAGATCCGCGCTATGCCACCAATGTGGCCCGCGTCGCGCATCGCGACGAGGTCGAGGCGCTGATCGCGCCGGTGTTGCAACTGTTAACCCGGGACGCGGCGATCGATGTGCTGCGCGGGGCGGGCATCGCCTGTGCGCGGGTGGCCGATCTGGACGATTTGCAGGCCCATCCGCAGGCGCGGCATGTGACGGTGGACAGCCCGACTGGCCCCGTGCGGATGATGGCGCGGGGTGTGCGCTTCGACGATGGCGGCATCGGCACGGGGCCGGTGCCTGCCAAGGACGAACACGGGGTGGCGCTGCGGCGCGAGTTTTCCTGAGAAGGTGCGGGCATGGCACGGCATTTGATCACGGCAGCGGCGCAGATGGGGCCGATTGGGCGTTCCGAGACGCGGATCGATACCGTGCGGCGGCTGGTTGCAATGATGCGCGAGGCCAAAGCGCGAGGCTGCGAGCTTGTGGTGTTTCCCGAACTGGCACTGACCACGTTCTTTCCGCGCTGGATGATCGAGGACGAGGCGGAGCTGGACAGTTTCTACGAGGCCGAGATGCCTTGTGCAGCCACGATGCCCCTGTTCGACGAGGCGCAGCGGCTGGGGATCGGCTTCAACCTTGGCTATGCCGAACTGGTAGAGGAAGGCGGGGTGAAGCGGCGGTTCAACACCAGCATTCTTGTCGATGCTTCGGGCCGGATCATCGGGAAGTACCGCAAGGTGCATTTGCCCGGCCATGACGCTCCGCAGGCGGGGCGGGCGTTCCAGCATCTGGAAAAGCGGTATTTCGAACCGGGCGATCTGGGCTTTCCTGTGTTTCGTGGCTTTGGCGGGGTCATGGGCATGGCGATCTGCAACGACAGGCGCTGGCCGGAAACCTATCGGGTCATGGGCTTGCAGGGGGTCGATATGGTCATGCTGGGCTACAACACGCCCTTCGACCACACCGGCGACGAGGCCGTGAACAGCCTGACGCTGTTTCATAACCACCTGTCGATGCAGGCCGGGGCCTACCAGAACGCGACCTGGGTGGTGGGCACGGCGAAATGCGGGACCGAGGAAGGGTCGCGCATGGGCGGGCAAAGCGTGATCATCGCGCCCTCGGGCGAGATCGTGGCGCAGGCGGTCACGGTGGAAGACGAGGTGATCACCGCGAAGTGCGATCTGGATATGGGGCGCATCTACAAGGAGACGATCTTCAACTTCGCCCGCCACCGCAGGCCGGAACATTACAGGCTTATCGTCGAGCGGACGGGGGCGATCCTGCCGCCGGAAGGCTGAGTGAGCGCCCGCATGTTGTGCACCGTAGGTGGCTTTGGTGCGAAAGCAGTTATCGGCTTGCGGTATGGCTGCTCGACGGGTTGTGCGTTGAACGCATAGCGAGTACTGCAAATCCCTGCAAACATTCAATTTTTCGTGGACTCTATTTGGGGTTTCGCCAGGACTGCCCGGCGCGGCGGTATGCAAAATCCGCTTTGTGCGGGGGCGGTTCCGTGTCTCAATCGTCCGAACGATGCACAGCGGCGGAGGGTTCGGGATGATACGTGTCGGTGTCGATGTCGGCGGGACGTTCACGGACCTTGTGCTGGAGGAGGTCGAGGCGGGCGGCAGGCAGCGGGTGTTCACGCATAAGGTGTCGTCTACCATCGCGGACCAGTCGATTGCGGTTGTGCGCGGCGTGGTCGAGCTTTGCGCCATCGCGGGCGTGCAGCCTACACAGATCGACGCGCTGTTTCATGGCACCACGGTCGCAACCAACATCGTGATCGAGAGGAACGGGGCCGAGGTGGGGATGATCACCACACGCGGCTTCCGCGATATCCTGCATATGGGACGGCACAAGCGGCCGCATAATTTCAGCCTACAATTCGATGTGCCTTGGCAAAGCTCGCCCCTGATCAAGCGGCGCAACCGGATTGTGGTGGACGAGCGCATCTTGCCGCCGACGGGGCGGGTCGAGACGGCGCTGGCGCTGGATCAGGTCGAGGCGGCGGCGGAACTGTTCGCGGAACGGGGGCTGGATGCGGTGGTGGTGGGGTTCCTCTATTCCTTTCTGAACCCCGACCACGAGATGAAGGCGGCCGAGATCGTGCGGCGGGTGCTGCCGGATGCGTTCGTTTGTGCCTCCTGCGAAGTGGTGAACACGATCCGCGAATACGAGCGGTTTTCGACGGCGGCGATGAACGCTTACATCGGACCGAAAGTGGCGCGTTATCTCGACAACCTGAAACGGCGGTTGGCCGAAGCGGGAGTGAACGCTTACGTCCGCATCATGCAGTCGAATGGCGGTGTCACCACGGTTGAACAGGCGAGCCGCAACCCCGTGGGGCTACTGTTGTCGGGGCCTGCAGGCGGGGTGATCGGGGCGCGTTGGACGGGCGAGGCTTGCGACCAGCGCGAGATCATTACCATCGATATCGGCGGGACCTCGGCCGATATCAGCGTGATCCGGAACGGCGAATTGACGATCAAGAACCCACGCGACACCGAGGTTGCCTATATGCCCGTGTTGGTGCCGATGATCGACATCGACGCCATCGGCGCGGGGGGCGGGTCTATCGCCTATGTCGACAGCGGCGGCGCGTTCCGCGTGGGGCCTAAATCGGCGGGGGCGGAACCGGGGCCGGCCTGTTACGGAAAGGGCGGCACACTTCCGACGGTGACGGACGCGCAGGTGGTGCTGGGGCGGTTGGATCCCGAACATTTCCTTGGCGGAGGTCTGCATATCGACGCGGCACTGTCGGAAGCGGCGATCAAGACGCATCTGGCCGACCCGATGGGGCTGAGCGTGAAGGATGCCGCACTGGGGGTGTTGAAGATCATCAACAACACCATGGCCTTAGCTATTGCGTCGAACTCGGTAGCGCGGGGGATCGATCCACGCAATTACAGCCTCATGGCATTTGGCGGGGCGGGCCCGCTGCACGGGGTGGCGCTGGGCCAGATCATCGCGGCCAAGAATGTGATCGCGCCGCTGCATCCCGGGATCACGGCGGCGATGGGGCTGTTGGTGACCGAGCCGCGCTACGAGTTCACGCGGTCGTCGCTGACCATTTTGCAAGCGGGCAGCGAGGGGGATTTCGCGGTAGCGAATGCGGCGTTCGACCATTTGCAGGCCGAGGCTGCGGCGCAATTGGCAGCGGACGGGTTCGCGCACGAAGGGCAGCGGTTCGAGCGGATCGCGGAATGCCGTTATGTGGGCCAAGGGTTCGAGTTGCGGGTGGCAGTGCCCGAGGGGCCGTTTACCGCTGCCACCGCACAGGAAATGGCGCGGCGGTTCTTTGTGGTGCACCGCACGGAATATGGCCATGCCTTCGAAGATCAGGCGGTGCAGATGGTGACTCTGCGTGTGATAGGGTCGTCGCGGTCGGAAACGCTGCGTTTGCCGGTGCTGGAAAAGGGTGGGCGGCGCAACTCGTCGGAAGCGGCGCTCTATGCGCGGCCCACCACATTCGACGATGGCGAGACGATCCAGACCCCGCGCTTTGACCGGATGAAGCTGCGGGCGCAGGATACGGTTGCGGGGCCTGCGGTGATCGTACAGCAGAATTCCACCACCATCGTGCCGCCGGGATTTGTGGCGACGGTGATGAAACTGGGCGATCTGGTGATCGCCCGCACGGACGGGGAGGCCTGAGCCATGACGACGATCACCAAGACCATCGATCCGATCACGCTTCAGGTCATCGGCGGGGCGCTGCATGCCATCGCCGAACAGATGGGCAACGTGCTGTATCGCATGTCCTATTCGTCGATCATCCGCGAAAGCCAAGACCTTGGCGCGGGGCTGTTCGATCTGGATTACAACACGCTGTGCGAAAGCGATTCCACGCCGATGCATATCGGGTCGATCCCCGGTTATCTGCGCGGGATCGAGAAGAGCATTCCAAAAGGTGACTGGCGCGAGGGGGATGTGGTGATCCACAACCACCCCTATTTCGGGGCCAGCCATTCGCCCGACATCGGGATCGTCATGCCGATCTTCTACCATGGCGAGCTGGTGGGTTTTTCGGCCAATACCGCGCACCATCTCGATATCGGGGCGGCCACGCCGGGGCTGATCATTGATGTGCCAGATGTCTTTGCCGAAGGGATGCTGCTGAACGGGCTGAAGCTGGTCGAGGCGGGCAAGCGGAACGATACGCTCTGGCGCTATATCAGCGGCAACACGCGGGTGCCCGGGCTGGTGATGCGCGATCTGGAAGCGCAGATCGCTTCGGCCGAGTTGGGCGTGAAGCGGTATTGCGAGTTGATGGACAGCTATGGCCGCGACACGGTGGAGCAGGCGGCCAAGCAACTGATGGACTATTCCGAAACCATGCTGCGGCGCGAAATCGCCAAGATACCGGACGGGGATTACTTTGCCGAAGGCTTCATGGATGACGACGGCCGCACGCGGGGCGTTCGCCTGCCGATCAAGGTGACGGTGCGGGTGCGCGGCGACGGGGTCGAGGTCGATCTGACCGGATCGTCGCCGCAGGTGCCGACCGCGTTCAACGTTCCTTTCGAGGGCTCGACCAAGGTGGCGTGCTACTTTGCCTTTCGAGCACTCTTGCTGGATACCTATACCCATCAGGAATACATTCCGCAGAACGAAGGCTCGTTCCGCCCAGTCACGGTGACCGCGCCCCTTGGGTCGATCTTCAATCCCATCGCGCCTGCGGCCTGCGAGGCCCGGTTCAACCAGATACAACGCGTGGTCGATCTGATCATCAAGGCGCTGGCCCCGGTGCTGCCCGACAAATGCACCGCCGGAAACGCCGCCTGCCTGTCGTTTGCATCCTATTCGGGGCTGCGCGACAGCGGGGATTATTGGGTGCTGATCGAGGTGAACGAGGCGGCGATGGGGGCGCGCCCGCAATCGGACGGGCCGGATACGATCGAGGAGTTGATGCGCAACACCCGCAACAATCCGCTGGAAGACCTTGGCATGCATTTGCCGATGATCTGCGACCGCTACGAAATCCGCGACGATGTGTTCCCGGGTGCGGGGGAATATCGCGGCGGCATGGGGGTTGTGAAGTCGCAACGCTTCCTGACGCCGGGGTTCATGACGCATGAGAGCGACCGGAACGAGGATGTGCCGTGGGGCATCTTTGGAGGGCACGAGGGGGCGACGGCCATCGTGCGGATAGAGAATTCGGTCAGCGGGGCGCCTGCGCGGGATGTGGATGCCAAGTTTTCGGGGATGCGGGCCGAGTTGGGCGATGTGGTCACCTACCTTTCGCCCTGCGGCGGGGGCTATGGCCATCCGTTGAACCGCGATCCGGCCAAGGTGCTGGACGATCTTCTGGACGGCTATATCACGCTCGACCATGCACAGCAGGTTTATGGCGTGGTCTTCGAGCCGGTGAAGAACGGTTACGGCTGGGGGCTGGACGCGGGGGCGACCGATGCTTTGCGGGCGCGGATGCGGGCTGCATAGGCGGTGGAGTTTCTGGACCTGCACTACTTCGTCAGCATCGCCGAGACGGGGAGTTTCACCAAATCGGCCTTGCAGAACAACATGGCGCAATCGGCGCTGAGCCGCCGCGTGCGCGATCTAGAGGAAGAGTTGGGTACGGCTCTGTTCTATCGAAACGGGCGGGGCGTGGTGTTGACCGATGCGGGCGAGGTGTTTCTGGCCCGTGCGCGCGGGATCCTGGCCGAGCGCGAGGCGCTGCGTCAGGATATGCGCGCGTCGGCCGGTGAATTGGACGGTACGGTGAAGCTGGCGGTGCCGCCGTCGGTCGGGCTGGTGCTGCTGGCTCCCTTGCTGCGTCAGATACGGGCCGAACTGCCGCGCGTGCGGATGCGCGTGATGGAGGGGTTCAGCGGCCATGTGGCCGACTGGCTCGCTGCGGGCAAGGTCGATCTGGCGGTGCTTTACAAGATGAAGTCGAGCGCGCTCTTGGATGCCGAACACCTGTTGTTCGAGGATATGTTCCTGATTTCCGCCCCAGATGCGGCGCCCTTGGGCGACCCCTCGGGCGTGACTATGGCCCAGATTGCGGCGGAGGAATTGGTCCTGCCCGGCCCGCCGCATGGTCTGCGTGTGCTGGTCGACGACGCGGCAGCTAAGGCGGGCATTACCCTGAACGTCTCGATAGAGCTGGAAACCCTGCCAACGATTCACGATCTTGTCGGCACGGGCGGCATCCGCACCATCCTTCCGCTGACCGCCGTAAGCCGCGAATTGCAGGCGGGGCGCTTGATGGCGCAGCGTATCCTGCCCTCGATAAGCCGCGAGTTGATCCTTGCCCATGCGCCGCATCGCGCCGCAGCCCCCGTCACCAAGGCGGTGGTGCGGCTGATCCGCGCACAGATTTCCGATCTTGTACGGTCCGGCGTTTGGGCTGGACGGTTGTAACCTAGAGGAGTTTCGATAGATGGCCGAAGCCTTTCCCACCCTGTTCTCGCCCGTCACGCTTGGGCGTGTCACCTTGCGCAACCGGATCGCTATGGCGCCGTTGACGCGGCAGATGGCGGATGCAGATGGCACGCCGACCGACGAGATGGTCGCCTATTACGCCCGCCGCGCGCGGGGCGGGTTGGGTCTGATCGTGACGGAAGGCACATATGAACAGGATGCGTTCCAGTCGCGGGCATACCTGTCGCAGCCCGGCATCGCGAATGCGGCGCATGTGGCGGGGTGGAAGAAGGTATGCGATGCCGTGCACGAGAATGGTGCGAAGATCGTCATCCAGCTGATGCATGGCGGACGCGTCTGCGATCCGCGCACACTCGGGGGTGAGCCTCCGGTCAGTGCTTCGGCCACGCAGAGCGGGGGTGGACGCTTTACACGGACAATGACTACGAAAAGACGATCCGCAACATTCAGGGCGACTGGCCGAAGGTCACGTTCGGCAAGGCGCGTGAATTGTCGGTTGCCGAATTGCACGCCATTGCGGACGGGTTCGCCGCAGGGGCGAAGCGGGCGGTCGAGGCGGGGGCGGACGGGGTCGAGGTGCATGGGGCCAACGGCTATCTCCTCTGGCAGTTCATCACGCCGAAAATCAACCTGCGGACGGACGAGTTCGGCGGCAGCCCCGAGAACAACGTGCGCTTCGCCAAGTTGATCGGAGAGAAGATTCGCGCTGCGATCGGGCCGGACAAGCTGCTGATCCTGCGGCTGTCGCAAGACGGGGTTGACGATTTCACCGGCGCTTGGCCGGGCGGCACGGCCTATGCCGAGGCTGTGGGGGCTGCGCTGAGGGAGTCGGCTTACGATGCCTTGCACTGGGCGAGCTTCGATTACCTCGACAACCGCTTTCCTGCTGATCCGACGCCGATGCCGACCGTGCTGAAACGCGCTTCGGGCAAGCCCGTGATCACCAATGGCGGTATTGCCGAGGGGGCCGATGCGGAAGCGGCGTTGACATCTGGGGCGGCGGATATGGTGGCGCTCGGCCGCCCGCTCTTTGCCCATCCCGACTGGCCCTATATCGTGCGGTCGGGGGCGGCCTATCCGTGGTTGCCGTTCGACCGGAAATACGTGATCCAGCCGCCGCTGGATTTTGGCCACGCTTATCCGATGGGGCTGGTCGATCCGAAGTGGCCGCAGCCGTAACGCGGGGGGCGCATGTCTGCATTTGACGACTGGATCGGGTGCGGGTCGCGGCGGGTGGATACACTCTCGGTGCGGCTGATCGCGCAGTATCGCGCCACCTTGCCTGACCTTGCCGATGGAGAGGTGCCGACGGGAATGTTCTGGACGCTGTGCCCTGATGCCTATTCTCCTGCCGATCTGGGCCGCGACGGGCATCCTCGGCTGGGGTTGGAGCTGCCGCCCTTGCCGCTAACGCGGCGGATGTGGGCGGGGGTGAGATTGCGTTCCACGGCGCGCTTTGTGCAGGTGACGAGGTGGTGCGCGACAGCCGGATCGAGCGGATTGCGGAAAAGACCGGGTCGACGGGTCCGTTGATCTTTGTGTCGGTGCGACATGATTATAGCGTCGGCGGGGCGGTTGTCTTGTCCGAGCGGCAGGATCTGGTCTATCGCGAAGACCCCGTGGCGGGGACACCGCCGCCGGCATACCCCGATGCGCCGGACCTTGGGCCGCCTGCCGCTATGCTGCCCCTGTTGGCCGATCCGGTGCGGTTGTTCCGGTTTTCGGCCCTTACCTTCAACGGGCATCGCATCCATTACGATGCCGATTATGCGCGGGATGTGGAAGGCTATGCGGGGCCGGTGGTGCACGGGCCGTTGCAGGCGGTGGCGATGATGGTTCTGGCCGGTCGTGTGCTGGGGCGGGTGCCGGAGCGGTTCAGTTATCGCGGGCTGTCGCCGTTGACGCTGGGGCAGGAAGCGTTGGTCGAGGCCTATGGCGGGGCGGAAGGGCTGGAGATGCGCGTGCGGCGCGTGGGCGGGCCGGTCACGATGACGGGTAAGGCCGTCTAAATCGTGCGGCTGGCGCGGTAGCTGCTAGGCGTCTGGCCGAACATGGCCTTGAACAGACGCGAAAACTGCGCCTGATCGGAGAAACCGAAGCGATAGGCGATGTCGGACAGAGGGCCCGGATTGGCCATGTGCAGCAGGTCACGTGCGGCGTGCAGGCGCTGTTCGCGGATGAATTGCGAGACGGTCAAGTTCACCTCGGCGAACAATTCGTGCAGGTAGCGTTTCGAAATCCCGATACGGTCGGCCACGATCTCGGGCGAGAGGCCGGGATTCGAGAGGTTCGACAGGATCACCGATTGTGCGCGGCGGCGGTGACCTTCGCGCACCGACGAGGCGGCGCCCGTTTCGACATCGCTGCTGCGGTCGAGCGTCAGGGCCAGAAGTTCGACCAGCTGACGCCCGATGACGCTGCCCGCCACGGGGTCTACGGCGGTTCCTGCTACGGTCTGGTGCTGGATCTGCTGGGCCATGGTGGTGAAGACCGACCCTATCCCTTCGCGTCCGTTGAAGACGAGCGCGCAGAAACGGTCGGGGTTTCGCAGTCTTTCGGCAAGGATGGGCTTGGCGAGTTTGATGACGCACAGGTCGTTCGCGGCGCCATAGGAGAAGCGGTAGGGTTCGTCGCCGCGTTCGAGGATGAAACCGCCCGGATCGCAGCGCACCTCGCGTCCCGACTGGCTGAATTCGACGGGCGACTGACGCGGGATGGTGATGAGATATTGCTCTTCGGTGGTGCGCGAGATGTGGCGGCGGTGCCGTTCGTATTGCACCGACTCTGTCTGCAGGCGGGACAGCGACAGGTCGCCTAGCGTGCCGGATTCGAGCCGACCTTCGAAGCGGGCTGCGTCGCGGAAGGTCAGGTCGAGCGGGAAGTAGGCCTGCGCAATGACGGAATTCCAGTGATCGGCGCGGGCCGATGCTGGAAGACCGTCTGTGCTGTGCGTCCCGTTGGCCACGTTTGCGTCCGCTTTTTGCGTTTAGGGTCAATGATCGTCCTTGCGGGGAAGAAGTCAATTCCGCAGCGGCATGACGGCGATGTGAGGCGATCTTTCGCGTGCAAAGCAGCACTCGGGCACGCTGGGTGACAAATGCTTGTGCGCTGAGCGTCAAGACGGGGGGCGGGGAAGGGGGCAACCTGTATCGCAATGAATGACAAGGCTGGGATTCGGCCGGAGACAGGGAGATTCCGACACTTCCCCTGCCTGGAGGCGGGCGGTGTCGCCCTGTGCCGGCGGGCTCGCGCGCTGCAACAGGAGACAGTAATGGCCAAGAGGAACGTCGATCCGATCACGCTTTCGGTAGTGCGGGGGTGCTCGAGACAACGCAGCGCGAGATGACGCTTGCATTGGAGCAGACCGCGCGGTCATCTGTGTTCAACCTTGCGCATGACTATTCCACGGCGCTGTTCAATCACCTGCCCGAGATGATCTTGCAGGGGCAGGATATTCCGATCCACCTTGGATCGTTGATCCCCGCGATGAAATCGGTGGCGAAGTATTTCGAGGGCGACATCCATGATGGCGATCTGATGTTGCACAACGATCCGGCTTACGGCGGGTCGCACATCATCGATACCTGCATGTATATGCCCGTGTTCTATCAGGGCGAGCTGGTGTTCTGGACGGTGTGCAAGGGCCACCTGACCGATATCGGCGGGCCGGTGCCTGCGGGTTATAACCCGAATGCCACCGAGATCTACGCCGAGGGGCTTCGGATTCCGCCGATCAAGATCTGGGATCAGGGCAAGCCGCGCCATGACGTGATGAACATGATCCTGTCCAACATGCGCGCGCGCCGCGATCAAGAGGGCGACTTCAACGCCTTGATCGGGGCCTGTCAGGTGGGGGCGCGCAACCTCAAGCGGCTGATGGACAAATACGGCAAAGATATGGTTCAGGACTGCATCGCCGAGCTTCTCGACATGGCCGAACACCACATGCGAAGCCTGATCGCCGAGGTGCCCGACGGCACCTATACCGGCACCGCGATCCTTGAGGACGCGGGCCATGGCTATGGCGATTTCGAGATAACGGCGACGGTGACGATCAAGGGGGACGGTTGCCACATCGCCATCCAGTCGCCGCCGCAAATACCCTATTTCATCAACAGCTACGAAGGAAACAGCCATTCGGGCGTCTACCTTGGCCTGATGATGTTCGCCCAACTGCCGCCCCCCTATAACGAGGGGCTGTATCGCTGTGTCAGTACCGACATGGGTCCGAAGGGGACGCTGTGCAACGCCAAGTCGCCTGCGCCCCATATGAATTGCACCACGACGCCGATGGAGACGCTGACCGATGCCGTGCGTCTGGCATTCGAACAGGCTGCCCCGCACAAGGTTTCGGCAAGCTGGGGCCATGCCAACGGCTGCAACATCGCAGGCTGGGACAAGCGCCATGACGAGGAATATGTGACCATGGTGCTGGCGTCGATCATCTCGGGGGCAGGAGCCACGTCGCAGGCCGACGGCTGGCACGCGGTGGGGCCGGAATGCTGCTTCGGCGCGCTGACCAGCGGCGATATCGAGATGCTGGAGCACAGCTATCCCATCATCATCCACCGCTATTCGCTGATGGAAGACAGCGGCGGCGCGGGGAAGAACCGGGGCGGGTCGGGCACCTGCTGGGAGGTCGAACCGCTAGACAGTCCCATGACGCTGATCACCTTTGGCGAGGGGCGGCGGATACCGGCAATGGGGGCTGCGGGGGCGAAATCGGCCATGGTGTCGAAAAAGGTCGGGCGGCTGGAACTGACGCGCAACGGTGCGACCCAGATCATCACCGACAACGTGATCGAGACCATCCAGCCCGGCGAGCGGGCCGCCAACAAGAACCCCGGCGGCGGGGGTTACGGCAACGCCTTTGAACGCGATGTGCAGAAGGTGGTCGAGGATGTGCGGAACGGTCTGGTCAGCCTCGAAGGAGCGCGGCTCGACTATGGCGTGGTGATCATCGACCGCGACACGCTGGCGGTCGATACCGCCGCGACCGCTGCCCTGCGCGCAACCGCTGCCTGACGGACAAGGAAGAACACCATGCAGAACACCTATCGTCTTGGCATCGACGCCGGCGGCACCTTCACCGATTTCATCCTTGCCGACCGCACGGGCGAGGTGCGGATTTTCAAGGCGCTTTCCACCCCGCAAGACCCCACACAGGCCATCCGGAACGGCTTGGCGCTGATCGAGGAAGAAACGGGGATCACCGCGACCGAGATCGTGTCGAACGCCGATCTGTGCATCAACGGCACGACCGTGGGTCTAAACGCGCTGATCCAGCACAAGGGCGCGCGAACGGGGCTGATCGCGACCTCGGGGCACGAGGACAGCATCGAAATCCGTCTGGGCCACAAGGAAGACGGCTACCGCTACGATCCCGAATATCCGCCCGCCCGAATGCTGGTACCGCGCTATCTGCGGCGCGGCGTGCGCGAGCGGGTGGTGTCGACCGGAGCGGTTCACACACCCCTGCACGAAGAAGATGTGCGCGATGCCTGCCGCCATTTCCTGCGCGAGGGCGTGGATTCGGTGGCCATCAGCTTCGTCTGGTCGGTGCTTCACCCGAACATGAGCTGCGCGCCGCCGATATCGTGCGCGAGATGATGCCCGGCGTGCGCCTGACCGTGGGCAGTCTGCTGTATCCGCAGGTGCGCGAATATACCCGCACATCGACAGCCATCGTGAACGCCTATCTTGCGCCGATCCTGTCGCGCTATGTCGAAGCGGTGGACGGCTATTTCCGCAGCCTCGGTGCGAAAAATCCGGTGCGCTATTTCCAGTCGAATGGCGGGTTGGCGCTGGGGTCGGTGGTCAGCGACCAGTCGGTCTATGCGATCAATTCCGGCCCCGCCTCGGCCCCGCAGGCGGCGCTTTACATCGGCGAGCCCTGGGGCTTGCAGAACATCATCACCGTCGACATGGGCGGCACGTCTTTCGACATCACGCTGACGCGGGACGGTCGGGCGAATGTATCCAAGAACATCGACTTCCTGCGCTATCGCATCGGGATTCCGATGATTCAGGTGGAAACGCTGGGGGCAGGCGGTGGGTCGATCGGCTGGATCGACAGCATGGGTCTGCTGCAGATGGGCCCGCAATCGGCGGGGTCCGAACCGGGGCCTGCCTGCTATGACCAAGGCGGCGACAAGCCCACAACCACCGATGCGAACCTTGTGCTGGGCTATCTGAACCCCGATGGTCTTGTGGGCGGGCGCTTGCCGCTGGCGGTAAACCGCGCAAGAACGGCCATCGACGCGGGGCTGGCCAAGCCGCTTTCCCTGAGCATCGAACAGGCCGCTTACGGCATGTTCACCATCGTGAACAACAACATGGTCAATGCCATCCGCCGCGTGTCGGTGGAACGCGGCTATGACCCGCGCGATTTCGTGCTGAACTGCGCGGGCGGGGCGACAGGGGCGCATATCACGGCGCTGGCGCGCGAAATGGGCATCACGCGGGTGCTTGTCTCGAAGCTGGCTTCGGGGCTGTGCGCTTACGGGCAGATCATCTCGGACGTGAAATACAACTACATGGCCCCCGCGCCTGTGCGTCTGGAAGGAGCTGCGGCAGCGGCGAAACTCGACGGGCTTTTCAAGGGGCTGGAAGCGCGCGGCGTGACCGACCTGAAAAAGGACGGCTTTACCGAAGACCGCATTTCCATTCGACGCAGCCTTGATATGCGCTACGTTGGACAGGTGCATGAATGCACCGTCGATGTCGATCCCTTCGCACTGGACGAGGCGGCGCTGGAACAGCTCAAGGCGGCCTTCCATGCGCGGCACGAAGAGCTTTACACCTATTCCGAACCCGCTAGCGTGGTCGAGGTGGTGAACGTGGAAAGCGCGATTTCGGGGCGGGTCGACAAGCCGCGCCGGATGAGCATTGGCAAAGGGGCAGGGGCCGACAAGGCCTTGGCCGGAACGCGCGCGATGATCTTTGCCGCCGATGGCGTGGCACAGGACACGCCGGTCTATGCGGGCGACAAGCTGGGCGCGGGTGACCGCATCATCGGCCCTGCCGTGATCGAGGAAGTGACCACCACGCTGGTGGTGGAACCGGACTGGACGGCGGAACTGACGGAATCGGGCGTCTATCTGCTCGACTATACGGGGGTGCTGCATGACCATCATCAACTGCGACATGGGCGAAGGCTTCGGCCTTTACCGCATCGGTGACGACGAAGGGCTGATGCCGCTGATCGACGTGGCCAACGTGGCCTGCGGCTTTCACGCGTCAGACTTCAACCACATGCGCCGGACGGTGCAGCTTGCCAAGCAATGCGGCGTCAAGGTGGGCGCGCACCCGTCCTTGCCCGACCTGCAAGGCTTTGGCCGCCGCGAGATGAAGATCGGGCGCGAGGAACTGGTCAACTGCATGATCTACCAGATCGGCGCGTTGAAAGGTTTTCTTCAGGCCGAAGGCATGGCGCTGAACCATATCAAACCGCACGGGTCGCTTTACGGTATGGCGGCACGGATGGAAGATGTGGCCCATGCGGTGGCCGATGTGGCCGATATCTTCCGCGTGCCGCTTTACGGCATGGCGGGCACGCTGCACGAAACCGTCTACACCGCACGGGGCCATGCCTTTGTGTCGGAATTCTACGCCGACCTCGATTACAATGATCAGGGCGGGTTGATCATCACCCGCGAACACGCCGCGACCGACCCGGATGCCGCAGCCAGCGCCTGTCTGCGGGCAATGCGCGACGGGGTGGTGCGCTCTGTGGGCGGTGTTGACGTTCCCGTGCGCGCCGATGCGATCTGCGTGCATTCCGACACCCCGAACGCCGTGCAGGTGGCGCAAGCCGTGCGCGCGGCAGTCACCTCGGCCGCTTGAAAGACAAAGGAAAAAGACGATGACCAAGCAAATCCTGTCCCCGCTTCCCGGCACCTTCTACCGCCGCCCCTCGCCCGACAAGCCCGCCTTCAAAGAGGTGGGCGACAGCGTGGCCGTGGGCGATGTAATCGGCCTGATCGAGGTAATGAAGTCGTTCAACGAGGTTGCCGCCGATCAGGCGGGCACGATCACCGCTTTTCCGGCCGATGACGAGGAACCGGTGATGGCGGGCCAACCGCTGGTCGAGCTGGGCTGAGCGATGGCACTGCGCAAACTGCTCGTCGCCAACAGGGGCGAGATCGCGGTGCGGATCATCCGCGCCGCGCAGGAACTGGGGATAAAGACGGTTGCTGTCTACAGCCTTGCCGATGCCGACAGTCTGGCCGTCAAACTGGCAGACGAGGCGGTGCCGATCGGCCCCCCGCAGCGGCGAAATCCTACCTGAAGATCGACACGATCCTTGAGGCTGCGCGCCTGACAGGGGCCGATGCGGTGCATCCGGGCTATGGCTTTCTGGCCGAGAACGCCGATTTCGCCGATGCGGTGGAAGCGGCGGGGATGGTCTGGGTCGGCCCCAAGGGCGACAGCATCCGCGTGATGGGCGACAAGGTCGCCGCCCGCATCGCCGCCGAAGCGGCAGGCGTGCCCGTAGTGCCGGGGTCAGATGGCCGCGTGGACGACGCCGATCAGGCCCGTGCCATCGCCCTTGCCATCGGCTTTCCGGTGATGATCAAGGCCGCCGCAGGCGGTGGCGGGCGCGGTATCCGCATCGCGCATGACATGGAAGAATTCGAACGCCTGATGCCGCAGGCCAGTGCCGAAGCGAAAGCCGCCTTTGGCGACGGCGGGCTTTACATGGAAAAGGTGATCGAACGCGCCCGCCATATCGAGGTGCAGGTGCTGGGCGATGGCAGCAGCGCCGTGCATTGCTTTGAACGTGAATGTTCCTTGCAGCGCCGCAGGCAAAAGGTGTGGGAAGAAGCGCCCTCGGCCACCCTGCCGCAAGACATCCGCGAACGGCTGTGCGCGTCAGCCGTGGCCTTGGCCGAGGCGGTGGGCTATCGCGGGGCGGGGACGGTCGAGTATCTGTATGACGATGCCGCCGACCAGTTCTATTTCATCGAAATGAACACCCGTATCCAGGTCGAACATCCGGTGACGGAAATGGTCACGGGCATCGATCTTGTGCGCGAGATGCTTCGCATCGCGGGGGCGAGCCGCTGCGCTACCGGCAGGAAGATATCCGCCTGACCGGCCACGCCATCGAGGTGCGGATTTGCGCGGAAGACCCGTCCAAGGGATTTCAGCCCGCACCCGGCACCATTTCGGCGCTGCGGGTTCCGGGGGGCGCAGGGGTGCGCTTCGATACGATGCTGTATCAGGGCTACACCGTGCCGCCGTTTTACGACTCGCTGCTGGGCAAGCTGATCGTCTGGGACGAGGACCGGCCGTCGGCCATTGCCCGGATGCGGCGGGCGTTGGACGAATTGGCGGTCGAAGGGCTGCCGACCACAGCACCCTTGCACAAATTGCTGGCCCGTGACGCCGATGTGGCGCGGGCCGATTTCCACACACGCTGGCTTGAGCCGTGGCTTGAGCGGAACGCACATCGGCTGGAGGGGAAAGCTGAATGAAGACAAGATACTCCTATGGCGGCGACGAACATATCTTTGTCGAGTGCGACGAGGAAATGTCGCTGGAAGCCTTTTTCAAGGGCATGTCCATCACCAGCGCGCTGCGCGAGGCCAAGATCAAGGGCGTGACCGAGATTTGCCCTGCGAACGCGTCGTTTCAGGTGCGTTTCGATCCCGACGTGATCTCGCCCGAGGCGATGATGGCCGAGTTGAAGGCGCTGGAGGCGGCCGCGCAGGCGGCGCCTTCTACCTTGCAGACGCGGATCATCGAGGTTCCGGTGCTTTACAACGATCCGTGGACGCACGAAACGCTGATGCGGTTTCGCGAACGGCATCAGGACCCGACCTCGACCGATATCGAATACACCGCGCGGATCAACGGGCTTGATGGCGTGGACGGGTTCATCAAGGCGCATTCCGGCGCGCCGTGGTTCGTGTCAATGGTGGGTTTCGTTGCGGGATTGCCGTTCCTCTATCAGATGGTGGATCGCCCGCGGCAGATCCAGTCGCCCAAATACCTGCGCCCGCGCACCGATACCCCGCGCCTGACCGTGGGGCATGGCGGCTGCTTTGCCTGCATCTATTCGGTGCGGGGTGCGGGGGGCTACCAGATGTTCGGCATCACGCCCATGCCGATCTATGATCCGAACCAGACGGTCCCCTATCTGCGCGATTTCATGTGCCTGTTCAGCCCCGGCGATATCGTCAAATGGAAGCCCATCGACCGCGCCGAATATGACCACACGGTGGCCGAGGTCGACGCGGGCCGCTGGATGCCGCGCATCGCCCCGGTGAGTTTTTCGCTGACCGAATTCCAGAAGGATATCGACGGGACCAATGCCCGTATCATGGAGGCTCTAAATGGCCATTAATGTCATCAAGCCGGGCCTTTCGACGACGGTGCAAGACCTTGGCCGTCCGGGGTATTACCATCTGGGGATTCCGACCTCGGGCGGGATGGACATGCTATCGCTGGCGGCTGCAAACCTTCTGGTCGGCAATGACTCAGGCGCAGCGGTTCTGGAGGCGGTGTTTCTGGGGCCGGAACTGGAATTCACAGCCGACGCCATGGTTGCCGTGACCGGAGCGGATATGCCACCGAAGGTGGATGGCGAGGAGCGGGCGGCTTGGACTGCGTTCATGGTGAAGAAGGGGCAGGTTTTGTCCTTCGGGTTCCTGAAGGCGGGGGCGAGGGCCTATATTGCGGTGTCGGGCGGGATCGACGTGCCGGTCGTGCTGGGGTCGCGGTCGACTTATACTTTGGGCGCGCTGGGCGGTTTCGAAGGGCGCAAGCTGGCGGCGGGCGATGTGTTGCCCGTAAGCGCGGGGCGCGGCGTGACCGAAGGGCGCAGCCTGCCCGAGGCGTTGCGGCGCAAGCCCGGCACGCCTGCGGAATTGCGGATGCTGCCGGGGCTTTATTGGCACCGCATCACTGAAGCAGCGGGCAAGACCTTTTTCGAGGATACGTGGAAGGTCGCGCCTGAGGCGGACCGTATCGGCTACCGGTTCAAGGCGGGTCATCCGCTGGAGTTTGCCGACCGCGAGCAGCCCTTTGGCGCGGGGTCGGATCCGTCGAACATTGTGGATGCCTGCTACCCCTATGGCTCGGTTCAGGTGCCCGGCGGCACCGAACCCATAGTGCTGCACCGCGACGCGGTTTCGGGCGGGGGATATTTCATGCTCGGAACCGTCGTGTCTGCCGATATGGACCTGATCGGGCAGTTGCAGCCCCATACGCCGACCCGTTTCGTCAAGGTGACGATGGAGCAGGCCTTGCAAGCGCGCCGCGACCGCAAGGCAGTGCTTGACGCCATCGGCGCGGCACTGGTCTGAAGGGGGCGACCGAAACGGGGCGGGGGCAAGGACACATGCCCCCGCCCGCACCCGACGCGAGGGACGATGAAAGATGAAGCGAAATCGGGGCTGGCGACCCCCATGGTCGTTCCGCGGCGCAAGCTGCGGGTGCTTGGCACTTCGATCACGCTGCTCGATCCGGTGCGCGAAAGGGCCAAGGCCGATCTGGGGTTCGATATCGCGTTCGAGAAAAAGGATTTCCTGAGCTGCCAACGATGGGCAGCGATGCAGCCGGAAAGCTATGACGTCTACGAGCAGTGCTTCCATAACCTCGACATCGTGTGGTTCTGGGGGCGTTGCAGCCCATCGATATCGGGCGCGTGCCCGAGTGGGACAATATCTCGGACCTTGTGAAGCTGGGCGGGGTCAGCAAATACGCAGGGCGCGGGCGGGGCGATGCGCCGGCCAAGAAGCTGTATGTTCAGCCGGGCGGATTTCTGGGGCCGAAACAATCTCGCTATATCAGCATGTTACCCACCGTCCACAATATGGACAGCTTTGGCTACGATGCCCGTGTGTTCGGGGCGGGGCCGGATGTGCGGCCAAGCTGGGCATGGCTTCTGGACCGCCGCGCCAAGGGGCGGATCGCGCTGGTGGACGAACCTGCCATCGGGTTCTTCGACGCCGCGCTGGCTGCCGAGGCGACGGGCGAGATCGAGTTCGCCGATATCGGCAATATGACCATCGAAGAGATCAATGCGCTTATGGCGTTGCTGGAAGAGCGGCGGACCGAGGGGTATTTCTGCGGCACCTGGCGCGACGGGATCGAGGCGGCGGAACTGGCCGAGCGCGGCGCGGTGGCGGTGCAGAGCATGTGGTCGCCTGTCTATGGCAAGCTGCGCAAGGCGCGGCCGCATTTCGTGGAATCGGCCCCCTCCGAGGGGTATCGCGCGTGGCATGGCGGGGGCAGCCTGTCGCGGCATCTGCGCGGGGCCGAACTCGACATGGCCTACGAATACCTGAACTGGTGGCTTTCAGGCTATGCGGGAGCCGTGATGGCGCGGCAGGGCTATTATATCTCGAACCCGCAGCGGGCGCGGGAATGGCTGGCGCCGGAAGAATGGGCCTATTGGTACGAAGGGGCCGCCGCGTCGCGTGATCTTGCCGGGCCGGATGGCGACGTGGCGATCAGGGCCGGTGAGAGGCGGGCGGGCGGTCCCTATGTCGACCGCGCGCGGCGAATCGTGATCTGGAATACGGTCATGGACGAATACAATTACGCAGCCCGCGCCTGGGACCGTTTCGTGCGTCGCGTGAATCTGGGGGCGGCGGCATGATCCGGTCGGTCAACCCCTTGGCGCAGGAACCGCGATACGAGTTGATCGGACGCGTGCTGCGCGAGAACATCCTGTCTGGTGTGCTGCCGCAAGGATTCGTGCTGCTGGAAGGGCCGATTGCCGCCGTAATGCAGACCAGCCGCGTTCCGGTACAATCTGCCCTGCGGCAGTTGCTGGAGGAAGGGCTGATCAACCGCTTCGACGGGCGCGGTTATCTGGTCGGGAGTGGCGGCGATGACGTCATCCCGATCAGGCGCGATATCCGCGAGTTGGAGTTGGATATTCCGCAAGTCGTGGATCAGGCGCTGCAAACGCGCGGGACGTGGCGGCATGTCTATGACAAGGTCGAAGAAGAGGTGGCCTCGTGCCAGATCTTCGGCGAATTCCGGATCGTCGAGACCGAATTGGCCGATCATCTGGGTGTCAGCCGCACCGTGGTGCGCGATGTGCTGGCGCGGTTGCAGGAACGGGGCTTGGTTCGCAAAAGCCCAAGCTCGCACTGGATCGCAGGCCCACTGACGGCGCGGACGGTGAGCGAGAAGTTCGAGTTGCGCGGAATCATGGAACCTGCCGCGTTGCGTCTTGCCGGTCCGCATATCCGTTATGCCGAAGTAGAGATATTGCTCGGGCGGATTGGCGCCGATCCGGGGATCACGCCACAATACCTCGGCGATGCGCTGTTGGAACTTTGCATTGCGCAGGCACCAAACGCGGCGCTGGTTGAAATGATCCGGTCGAACAGGCTGCTTTTGTCGTCGGTCGACCGTGCTCTGATCCTGCTGGGACTGCCGCGGGACGAGGATACGATCGAGCAATACCAGACCCTCTTGGACCTAATCACGCACCATCCCATTGATTCCGCGTGCGAATATCTGCGCTACCATCTTTCGATCACGGCACGAAGGTATCTGGCGCGGATGAAGATCGTCGCTGTGATTAACGAAACCGGATCGTTCGCACCATATCTTAGTCCACAGTAAAAACGAATGCCGTACGCAATGTTCAATTAAGGCAGTTGCGGTCTCTTCGCGGTCTGTTCATAAACTGGGCCAATTATTGTTTAACTTGCCCAAAAAAGCGTGATTTCGCAATTTAATAACATGTTGACAGGTGGTGGGAACACCTATGTTATACGAAGTACAGTTTTAGCCGTAGGTCGTGCGATGTGCGGCCTGCGGTCCGGACCAAAAACAATCAGATCCGTCCCATGAGGGCAGGTCGAACTTCAGGCGAGGTTATGGTGGACACGTCGGTCTTCAGACTGGAGGGCGTGACCAAGCGCTACGGCGATCTGGTCGCTCTCAATGATGCGTCGCTCGAGGTCGGGGCGAACGAATATCTTTCGTTCCTCGGGCCGTCGGGTTCGGGCAAGACGACGCTTCTGCGGGTCATCGCGGGATTCGAGGCGCCCGAGGCGGGGCGCATCTATTTCGAGGGGCGCGACATCACGAACGTGCAGGCGCACGAGCGGGGGATCGGGTTCGTATTTCAGAACTTTGCTCTGTTTCCGCATCTGACGGTGATGCAGAACGTCGGTTTCGGCCTGACGCATGGCAAATCGGGGCTGGCGGCTGCCGAGGTCGAGCGGCGGGCGGCCGAGATGATCGAACTTGTCGGTCTGTCGGGGATGGAGGGGCGCGGGGTCGACCAGATTTCGGGCGGGCAACGGCAGCGTGTGGCGCTGGCGCGGACTTTGACAATGAAGCCCAAGCTGGTGTTGCTGGACGAACCGCTCGGCGCGCTGGACGCCAACCTGCGGTCACGTATGCGCAACGAACTGAGGGCGATCCGCGAACGGCTGGGCGTCACCTTCCTGCATGTGACCGGAAGCGAGACCGAAGCCTTGGCAATGGGCGACCGTGTGGTCGTGCTGGACCGAGGCACGATCATCCAGACCGGAACGCCTGGCGAGGTGTATGACCGCCCCGCGACGCCGGACGTGGCGCATTTCCTGAACCGTTACAACCTGTTCGATGGCACGCTGTCGAAGGGCAACTTCACCGGCAGCTTCGGCGCGGTGAAGGTGCCGGCAGCGACCCGTGCCGACCGCGATGTCTATGCTGTGCGCTATGACCGAGTGAAGGTGCTTCCCGCATCGTCCAAGGCGGGCGGTCCTGCCCTGAAAGCGACGTTCATAGCGTCGGAATACCTCGGCTCGTCGATCATGAATTTCTTTGACGCTGGCCACGGCCACCTGGTCGAGATGGAGCACCACCTGAGCCTTGGCGCGCCCGATGTCTATGAGCCGAAGCAGGATTACCTGCTGACCTGGAACCCGGAACAGGCCATCGTCTTTGGCCGCGAGGCAGCGCTATGACCAGCACCGTGACCATTCAGGAACGCCAGTCGAAGGTGACGCGCTGGCTGCTGATACCGGGCATCGTGTGGATGTCGCTGTTCCTTGTCGTGCCGATCGCGATGATCGTCTATGTGTCGTTCTGGACGCAGACCACGTTCAACATCTCGTCCGATCCGACGTTGGCAAGCTGGAAGCAGTTCTTCAGTTCCGACACTTATACCGGGTCGCTTTGGACGACGATCCGCATCTGGCTGATCGTTCTGGCGACGACCTTTATCGTGGGCTATCCCACCGCGTTGTTCGTCGGGCTCTTCGTCAAGTCGAAGACGCTGTCCACAGTGTTGCTTGTCGTATGTGTAATCCCGTTCTGGACATCGTTCCTGATCCGCGTGCTCGCGTGGCGGCCGATGCTGGGCAAGGAAGGCGCGATCAACATCGTGCTGTTGAAGATCGGCATCATCCAGCAACCGATAGAGGTGCTGCTGTTCACCGAACTGTCGGTGATCATCGGGATGACTCAAATTTATTGCGTGTTCATGGTCGGACCCATCGCCTTTATGCTGAGCCGGATCGACCGCAACATCATCGAGGCGGCGCGCGATCTTGGCGCGGGCTTCGGGCGGATTTTCTGGAAGATCATCTTCCCGCTGTCGTTGCCAGGCGTGGTGGTTGGCGCGATCTTCGTGTCGGTCATGGTTCTGGGCGAATTCGCAACGTCCGGCGCCCTGTCGGGCCGCAAGGTCAACCTTCTGGGTAATATCATCGTCACGCAGGTCGGGTCGCTGAAATGGGCCATGGCCTCGGTTGTGGGGGTCGTGTTGACCATCGTGATGGGCATCGTGATCGCCGGTTTCCTGCGCATCGTCGATCTGAAGCGGGAGCTCTGAACCATGGAATCGCGTATAATCAAACCGGCGCTGGGGCTTTATGTGGCGCTGTTCGTGCTGTTCCTTTATGGGCCTTTCGTGGTGCTGACGATAATCTCGTTCCAGCAAGGGCCGGATGGCGGGCCGCAGTTTCCTATCGTGGAATGGTCGACTTATTGGTACCGGCAGGTGTTCGGCCTGACCCCACCGTCGCGCATCGCGCCCTTGCCGTTCGGCGAGGCGTTGATCCGCTCGCTCGTGCTGGCCTTGATGACCATGGTGGTTTCAACCGTGCTTGGCGTCATGTCGGCGCAGGCATTCCGGCGGAGTTTCAAGGGTTCTGCCTTTGTGTTCTACCTGATCGTGCTCGGCATGATGGTGCCGGGTGTGCTGACGGGGCTTGGCACGTCGCTTCTGGCCAACAACATCATCGGGATCGAGCGGCACTGGTACACCACGGCCTTTGCGACCCATGTGGCCTATACCTTCCCTTTTGCCTTTCTGGTGATGCTGGCGATCCTGAACCGCTTCGACGCCTCGGTCGAGGAAGCGGCCTGGTCGCTGGGCGTCGACCCTTGGACCACGTTCCGCAAGGTAACGTTTCCGCTGATCTTTCCGGGCGTTCTGTCGGCGATGCTGTTCGCCTTTACCCTGTCGCTTGACGAATTCCCGCGCACGCTTTTCGCCTCGGGGCGTGACCAGACTTTGCCGCTGGCGATCTACGGGACGTTCTCGGTCGAGATCCATCCCAACATCTTTGCCTTTGGCGTGCTGACGACGCTTTTTTCGTTCGCCCTCTTGTCGGTATACGGCATCCTGATGGGACTGTCGGTCCGCCGCGCTAAGAAGATGGCCATGCAGGAGGACATCGCATGACCCGAACCGCGGGAACCGCGATCGTCACGGGCGCAGGGTCCGGTATCGGGCGGGCCATCGCGCTGCGGCTGGCGGCCGACGGTTACAATGTGATGGTCAACGATTTTCGCGCCGTTGCGGCAAGTGCCGTGGCGGCCGAGATCGGTGCAAGCGCCCGCAGCACGGGCGGCGATGTGTCCAGCGAAGCCGATGTTGCGGACATGGTTGCCGAAACCGAAGCGGCCTTTGGCGCAGTCACCCATCTTGTCAATTGCGCGGGCCATGTGCATCAGGCCCGGTTTCAGGATCTGACTGCCGAGGATTTCGACCGTATGATTGCGGTGCATCTGCGCGGTACATTCCTGTGCACCCGCGCGGTGATCGACGGGATGCTGGCGCGGAAATCGGGGGTGATCGTCAACATCGCCTCGCAACTGGGCCAGATCGGCGGCATCGAACTGGTGCATTATTCCGCCGCCAAGGCTGGCATCATCGGCATGACCAAGGCGCTGGCGCGCGAGGTTTCGGCCCAAGGCATCCGCGTCAATGCTGTCGCCCCCGGCCCGATCAATACGCCGCTGGTGCGCAGCCTGTCTGCCGATTGGCAACGCGCCAAGGCTGCCGAACTGCCGCTGGGCCGCTTTGGCGAACCCGAAGAGGTCGCCGACGCCGTGGCCTTCCTTTGCTCGCCCGCCGCTGCGCTGTTCGTCGGCCAGACGCTGGGGCCGAATTCTGGAGATGTGATGCTATGAGCGAAACCGTCCTGATCACCGGTGCCGGTATCGGCATCGGCCGCGCCGCCGCACTCGCCTTTGGCGCGGCGGGCCATCATGTCGTGGTGACCGACGTGCTCGACGCCGAAGGGCAGGCCGTGGTGGCCGAGATCACCGCCGCAGGTGGCAGCGCCGAATACCACCGGCTCGACGTGCGCTCGACCGCCGATGCCGATGCGCTGGTCGCAAGGATCGAGGCCGCGCGCGGCGGAATCGACGTGATCGTCGCCAATGCGGGCATCGCCCACAAGGTGCCCTTGCCGGTGCTGACCGATGACAAATGGGACCATACCTTCGACATCGACCTCAAGGGCATCTTCCGGATCGTACGTCCCGCCCTCGCCGGCATGAAGGCGCGCAGAAAAGGTGCCATCGTCGCGCTGTCGTCGATCATGGGCGTGGCCTACGGCTGGGATGAACATGTCCACTATTCGGCGGCCAAGTCAGGCGTCGTGGGGCTGGTGCGCGGCTTGGCCGTCGAACTGGCCAAGGACGGCATCCGCGTGAACGGCGTGGCACCGGGCTACATCCGCACCGCGCAACTGTTATCGAAGGAAAACTCGCTTGGTCCCGAAGGGGCTGAAAAGGCGGGCGAATTCATCCCGATGGGCCGCATTGGCGAGCCGGATGAAATAGCCGATGTGATCCTTTTCCTCGCATCCAACGGCGCCCGATACATGACCGGACAGGTCGTTGTCGTGGACGGAGGATTGCTCGTCGGGCGCTACTGATCCGGCGAGACAAAGAAGAAGACAAGACGCAACAGACGTAACAGGAGGTACTACATATGAGAGATATGTCGCTATCGCGCCGCAAATTCCTGCAGGGAACTGCCGGAACTGCTGCACTTGCCGCTGCGGGGATGCCCTTTGGCGCGCAACAAGCCTTTGCTGCCGATCTTGCCTCGCAGGAACTGCGGACGGTGGGTCTTTCGGTGACGGTCCAAGACCGTATTCTGGCAGAGTTCAAGGCGGCTTCGGGCGTGAAGGCTGTTTCGGGCAAGGCTGACATCTTCCCGAACACGCAGACCGAACTTCTGTCGGGCTCGACCGCTTACGATTGCTGGGAAACCATCGGCGAGCGTCTGCCGTCGATCGTACAGACCGATCTCGTTGCGCCCATCGCCACCTCGGCTTTGACCAACTGGACCGGCGTCGGCGAAAGCTTCCTGAAGGCCGACCCGAAGTGGGACGCCCGTGCGCAGATCGTCGGCCAGATCTACACCGACGAGTCGATGACCGCGCTTAACATGGTTCCGACCGTCTACAACTTCGACTCGATCGGCTATCGCCCCGACCTCGTATCGGCGGAAGAAGCGTCGATGTGGTCCTCGCTGTTCGACCCCAAGTTCAAGGGCAAGACCGGCCTGAACGTCGACCCGCTGATCGCTTTCGGTCAGGCTGTCATGGCCATGAACGAAATGGGCCTGCTGGAAGTCGCAAACCCCGGCAACCCGGATGCGGCGGCCATCGAGGAAGCAGCCAAGTTCCTGATCTCGAAGAAGAAGGAAGGCCAGTTCCGCGCTCTCTGGGGTGATTTCGGCGAACTCGTCAACCTGTTGGCCTCGGGCGAGATGATCCTTGCCGACGCATGGCAGCCTGCCGTGATGGCCGTCAAGGCGCAGGGCGTGCAGTGCTCTTACGCCACCATGAAGACCGGCTATCGCGGCTGGGCCATCGGGGTTTCGGGTCTGAAATCCTCGCCCAACCTCGACGCTGTCACCGCCTATGCCGATTACTGGCTGTCGGGCGGTCCGGCTGTGGCCGTATCGGAGCAGGGCTACTATTCGCCCAACGACAAAGTCAAAGCGGTCATGGCCCCTGAGAAATACGCCTTCTGGTACGAAGGCGCTCCGTGGGTCGGCGCGGAGGAGCGCGGCATCAAGGAAGGCGATCTGCGCGACGGCGGCTCGCTGGCGACCCGCGCGGCGAACGTTGCCTACTGGCACCAGTGGCCGGACGAGTACGACCTCCTGATCTCGAAGTGGGACGAATTCCTGTCGGCTTGATCGACCTTTGAAGCTTGCGGTCGGGGCAGTTCGTCCCGGCCGCACCAAACGAGAATCGGGGACTTTCCAGTGGCCTACGACCTGCAGCTTTCGCATATCGGCAAGGTTTACGACAACGGCACGCCTGCCGTGATCGATTTCAACCTCGATGTGGACAAGGGGGAGTTCATCGCTTTTCTTGGCCCCTCGGGGTGCGGAAAGACCACGACGCTGCGGATGATTGCGGGGTTTGAAACGATCACCTCGGGCGATCTGATGATCCGGGGTAAGCGAGTGAACGATTTGCAGCCCGAAAAGCGCCCGACGTCGATGATCTTCCAGAATTACGCGCTGTTTCCGCATATGACGGTACGCCAGAACGTGATGTTCGGGCTTGAGGTCAAGGGATTGCCCGTGACCGAGGCAAACCACAAAGTGGACCGTATCCTTGACAAGTTGGGCCTGACCGAGGTGGCCAACGTGCGCCCGACGCGGCTTTCGGGCGGGCAACGGCAGCGGATCGCACTGGCGCGATCATTGGTGGTGGAGCCTGATATCCTGCTCTTGGACGAACCTTTGGGCGCACTGGATGCGAACCTTCGCAAGTCGATCCAGAACGAGTTGAAGCTGCTGCAGCGCGACCTTGGCATCACATTCGTCTTTGTGACGCACGCCCAGTCGGAAGCGCTGGCGCTGTCGGACCGTATCGTGGTGATGAACGCAGGCCGGGTGGAGCAGATCAGCCCGCCGCGCGAGCTTTACACCCGGCCGCAAAGCATTTTCGTGGCGCGGTTCATCGGGGCGAACACGCTGATTTCCGGTAAGGTCCGCAATGTGGCGGGCGGATCGGTCAGTCTGGACACGCCGTTTGGGGCGCTGGTTGCCGAACCGCCTGCGACGTCTATCACCACGGGGGCTGCGGCGTCGATCGTGCTGCCGGCCGAGGCGATGAACGTCTTGCCCGCGAGCATGCCCGAGGCCGAGGTTCGAGCCAAGCACGGCAACGTGGTGCCCTGCCAGATCAACCGGTTGCAACTGGTGGGACATATCTTGCAGATCGGTATGACCCTGCCGAGCGGCGAGATGGTGCAGCTTGAGGGCCATGCCGACAAATACCGTGACACGCTTCGGGCGGGGGCGGCTGGATATGTCGCGTGGAATCCTGCGGATACCACCCTTATCGCGCAGTAAAGCCATGGCAATCGAGACCGCAAAGACATTGGCCGACGATCTGCGCGCGGGCCGCAAAGACCCCGTCGATTTGGTGGCACAGGTTTATGACCGGATCACCGCGCATGGCGACGGGGCGCTGTTCACCCGCCAGACCCGCGACCGGGCCGAGGCCGAGGCGCGGGCCGCACGCGAAAGGCTGAGGGCGGGCAATCCGGCAAGTCTGCTCGACGGGGTGCCCTTGGCGTGGAAAGACCTGTTCGACCTGAAGGGAACGGCGACGACCGCAGGGTCGTCCGTGCTGCGCGGGGCCGCGCCAGCTGCTACCGATGCCGCACTGGTCTATGCCGGGATGCGGGCGGGGCTGGTGACGGTGGGGGCGGTAAACATGACCGAATTTGCCTATTCCGGCATCGGGCTGAACCCGCATTATGGCACGCCGCGCAATCCGCGCGATCCGAAGGTGGCGCGCTCTCCGGGCGGGTCGTCGTCGGGCAGCGCCGCGGTGGTGGCGGCAGGTATCGTGCCCTTGTCCATCGGCACCGATACCGGCGGATCCATCCGGATTCCGGCCGCCTTTAACGGCGTTGTGGGCTACAAAACCTCGACCGGCCACCATCCGATGCAAGGCGTATTCCCGCTGTCACGCACTCTCGATACGCTGGGGCCGCTGGCCAACTCCGTCGAAGACTGCGTTCTGGTCGATGCGGTATTGCGCGGGATGGCCGCGCCGACGGTGCGGGCGGCGGAAATTTCATCGCTCGATCTTGTGGTCCCCGACGCGGTAATGTTCGACGATATCGACCCCGCCGTTGCCGCTGCTTTCGAAGCCACCCTCGGTCGGCTTGAGGCGTCAGGCGCACGGGTGCGCCGTATCGCCCTGCTTGAATTGCGCGATACGGTCGCGGCGATGGGCCGCTATGGCCCTCTCGCGTCGGCCGAGGCGATGGAGGTCCATTGGGACCGCCTGCACGGGCCCGATGAGGCGCGGATCGACCCGCGCGTGGTGCGCCGTATCCGCATGGGCGAAAAGATGACAGCGGTAGATTTGATCCGCTTGCACGCCGACCGCGCCCGTCTGATCGCGGCTGTCAATGACCGCCTTGGCGATGCGCTGCTGATCTGCCCCACCACGCCGAGCGTGGCTATGCCCACTGCTCCCTTGGAAGCGGATGTCGAGGTGTTCTTCCACCACAATTTCCGCACGCTGCGCCACACTGCCATCGGCAATTTCCTTGATTGGTGCGGGCTCTCCATCCCGAACGGGGCAGACGGCGACGGCATGCCCACGGGGCTGATGATTTCGGCCCGCCACGGCCGCGATGCCGCCTTGCTGGCGGCGGGGCTGGCGCTTGAAACCACGATCCGGGGCTAGGGCTCTTTCACGAAAAACCGTTTCTCAAAAGGAGGAAAGACTGATGGCAAAGAAGATCATGTGTGCCTTTGGAACCGACATCGACTCGGTGGCGGGCTGGATCGGGTCTTATGGCGGGGGTGATAGCCCGTCCGACATCCAGCGCGGCATCTTCGCGACCGAAGTGGGCGTTCCGCGTCTGCTGCGACTGTTCAAGAAATACGGGCTGAAAACCTCGTTCTTCATTCCGGGCCATTCGCTCGAGACCTTTCCCAAAGAAATGGAGATGATCGTCAAGGATGGTCACGAGGTCGGCGCGCATGGTTATCTGCACGAGAACCCGATCGCCATGACGCCGGCGCAGGAAGAGGACGTGCTGGTCAAATCCATCGAGCTGATCAAGGGGCTGACGGGGCAGGCTCCGCGCGGCTATGTGGCGCCGTGGTGGGAGATGTCGAATTCGACTGCCGCGCTGCTTCTCAAGCACGGCTTCACCTATGACCACAGTCAGGGCTACCGCGATTTCCAGCCGTTCTACGCCAAGGTTGGCGACAGCTGGAACACCATCGACTATTCCAAATCGGCCAAGGACTGGATGCACCCTCTCAAGCACGGCAAGGAAATCGACCTCGTCGATATCGCGGCCAACTGGTATGTCGACGACCTGCCGCCGATGATGTTCATGAAAAAGGCTCCGAACAGCCATGGCTTCGTGAACCCTCGCGATATCGAAGAAATGTGGCGCGACCAGTTCGACTGGGTGTATCGCGAGATGGATTATGCGGTCTTTGCCTTTACCATCCACCCGGATGTGGCGGGTCGTCCGCAGGTGCTGTTGATGCTCGAGCGGCTGATCGAATACATCTCGAAGCATTCGGGCGTGGAATGGGCAACGTTCGAGGATATCGCCAATGACTTCCGCAAGCGCTATCCCTTTGGTGGTGCGGCGCGTCCCGAAGTGATTTGATCCGGTTCGGGGGGCGTTTATACGCGCCCCCCAAGCCGATTGATGGAGGCCCCCATGTGTAACGCTTGCGGCAACCCCGCCGTGCCCGGCCATTGGACCGAGGCCGGAGCCGCCACCCCCGGTGACCGGTTGCGGGCGCGGTTCCATAGGGCGCGCGTGCTCGACGCGATCCTGCGCCCTTACGGGTTGACCGCGCATGATGGCGGCGTGGTGCCCGGCATCCAGGTTGGCACCATGGCGGGAGCGAGCAGCATCGTGCAGAACCTGTCCGAGGTCTGGGCCGAGGCCGAGCGGCTGAATGGCACGCCGATCGATCCGCTGGACCCGCGATATCTGAATGACGACTGACACACGCCTGCGCCTGACGTTGCTGGGCGGTTATCTCGGGTCGGGCAAGACGACTTGGCTGCGGCACCAGTTGCATGTGGGGGGCTTTGGGCCGCGGGTGCATGTGGTGGTGAACGAGGCGGCGGAAACGCCGGTGGACGATGCGCTGCTGGTCGGGGCCGTGGGAATGACGCTGCTGGCGGGGGGGTGTTGCTGCTGCGCGGGACGGGTCGATCTGGTTGCCGCGCTGCGCGGGCTGTGCGATGCACGCAGCCGCGTTTCGGCAGATGAGGTGCGGCTCGAGCGGATCGTGCTGGAGACAAGCGGGCTGGCAGATCCGGCGGCGATCGTGGACGCGATCCAGTCCGATCCGGTTCTAGTGAACCACATAGTCATCGATGAAACCATAGTCGCGGTCGATGCCTTGCATGCGCTGGCGCAACTGGCGACCGAGCCTTTGGGTCGGAGGCAGGTAGGGGCGGCGGACAGGATCGTGCTGACTAAAACGGGTGCTTGTACGCCCGGGGCGCTGGCCATGCTGCGCGCTACGCTGGCCACGCTGAACGGGCATGCGTCTATGGCGGGGGCTGAGTTGGGGGTCGAAGTGGCCATGGCCGAGCTGCCTGCGGGCTTGGTGGCTGCCGTGTTGCCCGATCTGACTGGTGAGGATGCGCGGGGGCCTATCCTGCCGACGCAGGTTGTCTTGCCCGATGGTCTGGACTGGTCGGCCTTTACGCTGTGGCTTTCGGCGCTGCTTTACGCGCGGGGAGATGATCTGGTGCGGGTCAAGGGGGTGGTGCGCACTCCGGCGGGGCGGTTGCTTTTGCAGACGGTGCGAAAGGTGGTTCAATCACCGGAAATCCTGCCCGACCAAGGCGAGAACCGTAGTGATGATGTGATCGTCTTCATCGGGCGGGGATACCGGCCCGATGACCTTGGCCGGTCGCTGACCCGCTTTCTGTCTGGCGCAGCGAGGCCCGCATGACCGTCAGCAGGGCGGCCCTTGGTCGTTTCCCCTGTTCCAATACCATGTCTGGAGGGTCGGGATCCTCGGTGATCTGCACCACCTATGCGCCGACCCTGCAGTGCGCGGGCAGGGGGTTGGGCGCTCGCCGATCGCGTGGTAAATAGGGCGGCGGATGCCACTGGCACGCCTGCGGACTATTGGCTGACGCAGGATTTCAACACAGAGGCACGCAAGCTTTCGCCCGCATCGCGCGGGCGACGCAGTTCATCCGGCAGGGCCGCAAGCTGTGACCAGCTCGCAAGGCCGGTTGGTTAGGGTGGAAAACGGGAAGCACCGCTTTTCCCCACCTGTATCACCAACGGTCCCGCCCGCGCGTTCTGATTTACGCACGAAGACCAGCGCCCGACATAGGCGGGACCGGCGCAGGCCGGTGCCATTGGGGCCTACCGACGGGCGGGCGGTGCAGGCATCACATGGCAAAGCCGATGGCCTTGGCCCAGATGCCACCCCGTGCTTACCCTCGGTTCTTGCGGTAGCTGTCTTTCAGCGCGATCAGGTCGCCTGAAAAGCGGAAGATGTCGCAGCCCTGCACGTCGACCGTCTTGCCGGTCTTGTCCGTGCCTATGAAGCGCCACTCCGACAGGCCGGCGTCGCCTGCGACATGATGGCTGTCGGCGGTCCATGCCGCCTGCGGGAAGCTGTCGAACATCGCGGCATACGAGGCGCGGACGGCATCGCGCCCGACGAAGCGGCGACCTTCGGTATCGGGCCCGGCTGACGCGTGAAAGGCGCAGTCTTCGGCCATGCAGCCCATCAGTGCGTCGACGTCGCGGGCGTTCCATGCCGCCATGAACCGTTGCAAGGTTTCGCGGCGGCGATGCGCTGCGGTATCGGCCACGGTTTCGATCTCGAGGAAGGCAAGCGGGGCGCTGCCTGCGTTGGTGACGTTGTGATGCACCCCTTCGCGGCGGGAATAGGGGACGCCTTGGGTCAGGGTGGCAGTAAAGGGCGCACCGTCGGGCACGTCGAGACCGAGCGTGCCATCGGTCAGCGGCACGATCACGTAATCATGCCCGTGCACATGCCAGCCGGTTTCCGCCCCTGCCGCAAAGCGCCATTCCGTGACCTTGAAGCGGTCATCGTCGATATGGGTGACGCTGCTGGCCTGTTCTTTCCCCATGGCTTTATCCTTTCTAGATGGTGACCGCCGCAGGCGGGGGGTGACGCCATATCTGCATCGGGCCGAGGCGGCTGTGATCGAAGACGCCCTCGAAACTGCACCCCAGCCGTTCGGCCAGCCGGATGGAGCGGATGTTGGCAGGGTCAATCATGCTGACGGCGGTTTGCCAGCCGAGCGTGCCATAGGCATGGGCGCGGGCAGCAAGGGCGGCTTCTTGCGCCACGCCGCGCCCTTCGGCGTGCTGCATCATCACCCAGCCGATTTCGGGCGCATACCAGCCTTCGGGAAACCACAGGCCGACGTGGCCGCAGAACTGGCCGGAGGCCTTGTCTTCGACCGCCCAGAAGCCGTAGCCGCGCAGCGCCCAATGGCCGAGATGGGCGGCAAGGCCGCGCCAAGCCATCTCGCGCGTGAGGGGGCCGCCGATGAAGCGCGAGCGTTCGGTGTCGTAGAATGCGGTGAAGTCGTCGAAATCCGATTCCCGGTATTCGCGCAGCAGGAAACGCTTCGTCTCGAGGCGGGGGATGGTCACGGTATGGGCGGACATGGGGCTGCCATATTGCTGTACGGCTCAGGGTAGCGGGGCCGGGCGGGCGGCGGAAGGGGCTTTGCGTGCAAGCTGTTATGCGCGCTGAAAAAGGCCGGACCCGTGGGGGACCGGCCAGATGCCATGGCAGGGGATACCACGGGGTCAGGGTTTGCCGAGCGCCTGACGCAGACGTTCGGTGGCGGCCATGTCGACGGTTTCGGTATCGAGGTTGACGGCCACGCCATAGAAGGTGCGTGCGTGTTCGACGCTGCAAAAGCCATCGAGCACGTCTTCCAGCACCTTGACCGGCGGACGGTTCAGCGGGTTGCCGTAGCCGCCGCCGTTGGGGCTGTAATAGGTCATCACGTCATCGGCCCCAACCGAGAGGCCCGAGAATTTCGACGGCATGTCGCGGGTGTCGTCGGGGCGGGTGGGGTTCGTGATGGTGCAGCGACCGACCGTGCCGTCATGACCGCCGAAGATGCCCCAAGGCGCGTCGGTGTGGCGTTCGGATTCGTGGGTGATGAAGGCGGGGGTCAGCACGCGCTGCGCCTTGACCACGCCGATGCCGCCACGGAATTCGCCCGCGCCTGGGGGCATGTCGTCGCGCAACTCGTAACGGTCGCAGATCATGGGGATGTGCATCGCAAGGTCTTCGAGCGGGTTGTTGCGGGTGTTGGCCATCAGGTTGTCGATGCAATCGGGGCCGTCCGAGCGGGGCCGCCCGCCATAGGCGCCTTCGTTCACCTCGAGGAACACCCAGTAATCGCCCGAGGGCCGCACGCCCGAATAGGCGGCGAAGCTGATCGAGGCGGAGGAGCCCGCGATCACCTTTTCGGGCATGACGGGGGCCAAGGCGCGGATGATCAGGTCGATCATGCGGTTGCACTGGGTAAAGCGGGCCTCGGCCGAGGCAGGCGCGCGGGGGTTGAAGATAGACCCCAAGGGGGCGGTCACCTTGATCGGGCGGAACGAGCCTTCGTTCGATGGTACGCGCAGGTCCGATGTGGCTGCATCGAGCAGGAGTTTGCGGAAACCCGCATAGGCGGCAACTTTGGTCGAGCCTTCGAAGGGCACGTTATAGGCGGTCGGGGTCTGGTCGGCGGACCCTGTCAGGTCAACCTCGATCTCGTCGCCGCGCACGCGGATGGTGACCTTGACCTTCAACTGTTTGTCGCGGTTGCGGCCATCGTCATCAAGCCAGCCTTCGGCAGTGTAATCGCCATCGGGGATTTCGCCGATGCGCTGGCGCGTCATGCGTTCGGCATAGTCCATCAATTGGCGGGCGGCGGCAAAGACAGTGGATTCGCCGTATTTTTCCAACAATTCGACGAAGCGTTTGGCCCCGAGACGAGCCGAGGCAACCTGTGCTTCGATATCAGCGACAAGTTGCTGCGCGGCGCGGCTGTTCCTGCGGATATAGTTCCACATGGCGTTGTTCGGCTCGCCTTTGCGGTAGAGTTTGGTGCCGGCAAACAGCATCCCTTCGGCATAAACATCGGGCACGTCGATGATCAGTCCGGGGGTGGCTGCCCCGATATCGACATGGTGGGCGGTGTTGCCGGCAAAGCCGACCAGCCGGTCCTGATAGTAGACCGGAACGATGATGGCGAAATCGGGGGTGTGGCTGGCCCCGTAATAGGGGTGGTTGTGAACGACGACGTCGCCTTCGTACCATTCGCCGTCTTCCAGAGTTTCGGCGATGCCGCGCAGATATGCGGGGATCGATCCGATGTGCATGGGCGTAGACTCGGATTCGCACAATGTGTTGAAGTTTACGTCGAAGAGGCCCGCGCCAAGGTCCTGGCTTTCGCGGATGATCGAGGAAAACGACATGCGGTAAAGCACGTGCCCCATTTCCTCGGCGATAGTTTCGAAGCTGCCGCGCAGCACCTGAAGGGTAATCGGATCGACGGTGATCGCGTCAGGATTGGTCATGACATTCATGGGTCTGTCCTTTTACGCGCCGATCTGGCGGATGCGGGTGTTGCCGTAGTCCAGCGTCTCGGCCACATAGCCCGGCGGGACGAGGGTGGTGGCGTTGTGCTGGTGCAAAAGGGCCGGGCCGGGTACGCGGTCGCCCGCAAACAGTTTGGTGCGGTCGTAGCGCGGAGTCTCCAACGTGCGGCCGTCGTCAAAGGTTGTCGGGCGCACGAACATCAAGGCTCGGTCGATGCTGCTGCCGTCGGTTCTGGCGATCATGGGTATTTCGATGCGGCGCACGGCGGCTGACCCGATGGCGCGGAGCGTGATCAGTTCCACCTCGGCCTTGCGGTAGCTGTAGCCGTAATCCTGCTGGTGCTGGTCGTGGAAGCTGTCGACGATGACCTGTACGTTGCTTGCAGTGACCGGGTCTTCGGGCATGGTGGCGCGCAATTCGAACCCTTGGCCGTGGTAGCGGCATTCGGCGATCACCGTAATCGACTGCGCATCGCGGGCAATGCCGTCACTGTCGAGTTCGGCCTGCACGCGGTCGTGCAGGGTAGTGACCGCGGCGTTGATGCGGGCAAAATCGGCGTCGCTTGCCGTCTTCAGTTCCACAATCACGGCTTCGGTGTGTTCGTATTGTAGATCCGTCTTGAGCAAGCCCACGGCGGCGGTAATGCCGGGGGCGACAGGGACGATTACGTCCTTGCAGGCCATTGCTTCGGCCAGGGCCACGCCGTGCAAGGGGCCTGCGCCGCCGAAGGGCATGATTGAAAACTCGCGCGGGTCGACGCCACGGGCGACGGAGTTGGAGCGGATGGCGAGGGCCATGTTGTTGTTGATGATGCGGATGATGCCGAGGGCCGCTTCCTTGACAGTCATACCCATCGGGCGGGCGATCTTATCCTCGATGGCCTTCCAGGACAGGCTGGCGTCAAGCTTCAGGTCGCCGCCAAGCGCCATGTCGGGGTCAAGCCTGCCCAGCACGATCTGCGCGTCGGTGACGGTGGGTTCGGTGCCGCCACGGCCATAGCAGGCAGGCCCGGGTTCCGACCCCGCCGAACGCGGGCCGACGTGGAAGGCGCCCGCCTCGTCGATGAAGGCGACCGAACCGCCACCTGCGCCGATGGTGACAAGATCGATCATCGGGGTCAGGACGGGGTGGCCCGACACATAGGTATCGCGGGGATTCATGATCTTCACCGCGCCCGCGGGAATGGTCGAGATATCGGCCGAGGTGCCGCCAATGTCGACGGTGATTATATTCGCCTCGCCCGCCATCGCGCCTTCTGAGGCGCCGCCTATGACACCGCCTGCGGGTCCGGACATCAGGATGCGGATCGGGCGTTTGGCGCAGGCGTCTACGGTGGAGACGCCGCCGTTGGATTGCATGATCCGCAGCTTCGACGTGACCCCAGCCTCGCGCAGGCGGCTGTCGAGGTCGCGCAGGTAGAAGGCGGTCTTTGGGCCGACATAGGAGTTCATCGCGGCGGTCGAGAATCGTTCGTATTCGCGCATCACCTTCGCCACTTCGGACGAGAGGGTGATATAGGCGCCGGGCATTTCCTCAAGCACGATATCCTTGGCGCGGCGTTCGTGGGCGTCGTTCAGAAAGGCGAACATGAAGCCGATGACGACGGAATTGATACCGCGCTTTTTGAACAGGGCGCAGGCGGTGCGGACGGCCTGTTCATCGAGCGGGGTGGCGATTTCACCCGTGGGGGGCAGGATGCGTTCGGCCACGGAGACGCGGTTGCGGCGTTTGACCAGCGGCTGGCTTTGCCACGGCACGTCGAAATGCAGCGAGAAATTGTAGGGGCGCTTGTGTCGTCCGATATGCAGGATGTCGCGAAAACCCTCGGTCGTGATCATCCCGCATTCCGCGCCGTTATGCTCGATGGTGATGTTGGTGGCGGTGGTGGTGCCGTGGACGATGGTGTCCACCTCGGACGGGGCGATACCTGCCATGCGGCAAATGCCCTGCACGCCGTCTACCACGCCGATGGACTGGTTCTTCAGGGTTGTGGGCACCTTGTGATAGAAAACACCTTTCGTGCATTCCAGCACCAAGTCGGTGTTCGTTCCGCCGACGTCGACGCCAATTCTGGCCATGTTCTCTCTCCTGCTGTGGTTGGCTTCCGCCTCTGGTGGGCGGTAGTCGGCCAGACACGCGGGTGCGCGTCTGGCGCGGGGCCGGTCACTCGGCGGCGATCTTTTGCGCTGCGAGGCTGTCGAGATAAGACACGCAGGTGTCGACGGTTTCGACATCGCCGAACTTGGCGTCGATATCGAAAAGGTTCCACGCCACTGCACCGGGGACGCGGTCGCCAATGGCCTCTTTCACCGCGATGGTCCGGAAGCCGTCGGCAAGCCCGTCGCAGATGGTCTGGCGGACGCAGGCGCAAGCGGTCACGCCGGTGACAAGGATGGTGTCGACATTATTGGCGCGCAGGATGCCCGCCAGTTCGGTGCCGTGGAAGGCCGAGGCGCGCTTTTTGAGCAACGTGTATTCACCGTCGATCGGGGCGATGCGGCTGTCGATTGCCCAGAGGTCGGTGTCTTTCAGGTTCACCACGTCGATCGGGATCTTGTTGTGCCAAAGGCCCATGTCGGTGAAATCGGCGTTGCGGTCGGTGATTTCATAGGCGGTGGTCACATGGACGACGGGCAATTGCGCGGCGCGGAAGGCTTTGAGCAGCTTTTGCATGCCGGGGATGATTTCATTGTCCATCTTTTCCTGATCGCAGGTGAATGGATTGCCCGGACGCGTCCATGCATTGGCAAGGTCGACGCTGATCAGCGCGGGGCGCTTGCCAAAACCGACGCGGCGCTGGAAGCCGCGCTCTTGGTAAAGCTTGCTGGCCGTGTCGAAGGCCTGCTGAAGCAGACGGTCGAGTTCCTTGACGTCAACGTCGCTCATATTTAGTCTCCTGTGCGTTTTGATGCGACCAGAGGTTAGTCGGGTCAAGGTGTCGGGTCCGCCCGCTTCCGTTGTTTTACGGGGGTGACGGCTCCTCTTGCACAGGGTGGCACGGGGATTGACCGCTGGGAAATGGCGTGTCAGCCTTTATTGATGCACTACATGCATCAGTCGTGCGGGAGGAAATTGCGGTGAAACAGGTGCCGAGTCTGGAAAACCTGCAAACGTTTCTGGCGCTTGCGCAGGATCTGAATTTCCGGCGGGCGGCGGAGCGGCTGCATCTGGACCAGTCGGCCCTGAGCCGACGGATACAGAAGCTGGAGCAGACGCTTGGCTTCCGCCTTCTGGACCGCACGACCCGCGAGGTGTCGCTGACGCAGGCGGGGCAGCAATTCTACCAGACCGCCGCCGACCTTTTGCGGACCTATGAGGAGAGGGTCGAAACGGCGCGGCGGGTGGCCGAGGGCAAGACGGGGTTGTTGCGCCTGGCCTATATGGCTTTTGCCGCGACCGAACTGATGCCCGCCGCCGTGGTGCGGTTCCGGCAGGCGCATCCGCATGTGGATTTGCGGCTAAGTTATATCCGGACACAAGGGCAGAAGATGGCACTGGCCAATCAAGAGATCGACCTTGGCTACATGATCGGCCCCTTCGACCACCCCGATTATCAGTCGGTCTCGCTGTCGTCGGAACCGCTTTACGTGGTGACGCCGCGCAACCACCCGCTGCTTTTGCTGCCAAGCGTCACCCCGCAAGATCTGATCGGTCAGGACATGATCTTGGGCGACATGCGCGAATGGGACGAATACCGCTGGCGCCTGAACGACCTGTTCAGCGCCGAGGGGATTTCGCTGAAGGTCACACTCGAGGCGTCGAACACGCTGGGGCTGATCGGGCTGGTCGCAGCGGGGCTGGGGGTGACAATCTATCCCGAGAGCCTGATCGGTTTTCTGGGGCGCACCGTCGAAGTGCGCCAGATCATGCACCCTGCCTTTCGCAGTCGCACGATCCTTGCCTGGAAACGCTCGAACCGGTCGAGTCAGGTCAGGTCCTATGTCGAGATCGCAAAGAATGTCGGTGTTCGATAAGCGTGGCGCGCCGCCAAGCTGCCAGCGCGGACCGCTCGCCCGCCGCAAGGCTGAAATGCTATAATACGCGCCATAAACCCGAGTTTCGACCAGTTTAGCCCGACATCCGCGCCAAGAAGGTCGAACGCCCGCCTTTCGAACCGAAAGGGTCAGTTGATCAAGCGAGCCGTGTCTTTGAACAGACCAGTGCAAAGCAGTTCGCCAGACCTTTCGAGTAAAAGCGCACTTATGCCTTGGTCCACAGCAAGGCGCCTGGCACGGGTACGCCCCGTGACCATCAGGGCGGTAGCCATCGCATCAGCAAACACGCAAGATTGCCCAAGCACCGTGACCGAAGCCGGAGCTTCGATGACTGGCGCTCGGGTGGACGGGTCCATCGTGTGGGACAGCCGCGTGTTGCGGATCGTCAGGAAATGGCGATAATCGCCCGAGGTGGCGACGGCGGCGTTGGCGAGTGCGATCACGGAATGGCTGCCACGCAAGCCGCTGTCGGGTGCGTCGATACCGACCGACCAAGGAGCGCCGTCCGCCCGTGTTCCGACCGCGCGGACTTCGCCGTCGATGGCGCAAAGGGCGTGGGCGATGCCATACGCCACGACGGTTTCGGCCAGCCGGTCGACGCCGTAACCCTTGGCGATGCCGGAAAGGTCGAGCGCGAGGGGTGCTGTCTTGCGGGCGAGGCCGGCGGGAAGGTCGAGGTCGAGCGCCGCGAGGGCGGGAACGCGGGGGGCTGCGCTGGCCGACCTGATGGCAGCGAGGTCGATGGCGTCGGACGAGAAGCCCCAGGCGCGGACCGCATCGCCGAGGTTCATTTCGAACGCCCCTTTGCTGATGGCGCTGATGGCCAGACCGGTCTGAAGCACCTGCAACAGATGCTTTGGCATGGCGTGCCAAACTTCGACGGGGGCTGCGTTGAACCTCATCAGTGCCGAGTCGGGTTTCCATGTCGACATCTGGTTGTCGACCTCGTCCACGGTGCGTTGCAGGTCGGTTTGTAGGGCGGCGTGGGAGGATGTCGAGAGGGGCGCATGGACGAGGACGCTCCACTCCGTGCCCATCGTCGCACCGTTCAGTCGAGTTTGGGCGGTGTCAGTAGCTGTCTTCGGCATAGCGGCCTCCGGCTTTCAGGGTGGCGGGGGAAAGCCCAGCCGGGGCAAGGATTTCGGCGAGCGTCTCGCGCACGCCTTGGGCCATTTCGCGACCGCCGCAGACCATGATGCGGCCCCCCTTGGATACGAGGTCGCGGATGCGTTCGGCATCGGCGCGCAGGCGGTCTTGCACATAGTGCCGCGTTGCCGTGCGCGAGAAGGCGGTGGCGAGATTGGCAAGCTGGCCCGAGGCGGACCAGAGGTCGAGGTCGGCACCATACAGGAAATCCGCCTGTGGGTGGCGCGCACCGAACCACAGATAGATCGGGCGACGGCGGGTATTGGCGCGGATGATGCCCGCCAGCGGGCCGATTCCGGTGCCTGCGCCGACGAGGATCAGCGGCGCATCGCTGCGGTCGGGCCTGAAGCTGGGGTTCGGTTTGACGAAGCCCTGCACGGACTGGCCTGCGGAAAGGTCAAGCAACTGCCCCGAGCAGAGGCCGCCGGGGTGTTTACGCACGACGATCTCGACGAAGCCGTCGCCCGTGCCCGAGGCGAGCGAGTAGTAGCGCGGCACGCTGCTGCCTTGGGGGACGATACCCAGAAGGTCGCCAGGTTGAAAGCGCGGCAGGCCGCGGCCAGCGATCCGGTCGAAAAGCGAGGCGCTGGGCAGGGCGAAGCGCAGGATGGCGGTGGGGGCTTGCACGGCCTCGCCATAGTCGCGGCGGGTGACGAGGGTGAGTGCAGTCGTCCGCGGCGGTTCGGGCTGGTGGATTGCCGAAAGCGGGGTGCCGATTGCCTCGCCCAGGGTGGCCGACCAGCGGGCGAAGGCTTGCGCGGAGTGTCGGTCGATGCGGTCGAGGGGAAGCAGCATCTGCCATCCGGCGGCGCGGGCCGCGGTGTCGATGGCTTCGGCATAGCCGCAGAAGGCGGGAAAACTGCGGTCGCCGAAGCCGAGGACAGCAAGGCGTGCTGTGGGATGCGGGGCGGCTGCGGCGACCCGTCCAAGCGCGCTTTGCGATGCGGCGGGGGCATCGCCGTCACCCCATGTGGCGGCCATGATCAGGATGCGCTGGGCTGCGCTGTAGGCCTGCGGGGCAAAGGCGGAAAGCGGGGCGATGTGGACGCTGCCGCCCGCCTGTTGCAGGGCGTGGCCGAGGGCCTTGGCAAAGCCCCAAGTGCTGCCGCCTTCGCTGGCGACGAGGATCACGGTTTCAGCCTTGCCCGCGCTGGCCATGCCCGCGACAGAGGGTCGGTTTCGGCGGTTGCGCAGCCAGACCAGCGTTCCGGTCACGGCAAGGACGGGAGCGGCGAGGGTGGCAAGGCCAAGGATCAGGCCCCAGAATGCCGCGCCTTCGCCGGTGTGCAACAGGTAGATCCATTCGCCGATGTTCGCCCAAGGCCCGTTTACCGCCCAGACCAGAAGCGCGCCTGTGCCCTGGTCGACGAAGCCGGTGCCTTGCGACGTGGTCAGGGCAAAGGCATCGGTCGCGTCTCCGGCATAAGGAAAGGTCAGGTCGCGCAGATCTGCGACGGGAACGGCGGCAAGCGCGGGCATGGCGGCGGGGGAAAGGCCGGTCTGGCCGCTGACGGTCGCGGGGAAGGCGGCGTTCGCCTCGTCCGCGGGCAGAAGGTCGAAGGTCGATGCCGTCATCCAGAGCGCGGTGAAGGCGGAAAGGGTCAGCGTCGCGACCGCGACCCGTGCGAATTCGCCGTGCCAGCGACCGGCAGCGGGGCCGCGCATCGGGGCGAACCACTTGCGCCATCCGCCCTGACGGCGGGCGACGAGTGCCGCGCCAGAGACCGACAGGACCAGCATCGCCAGAGCCGCCGCGGCGGTGGTCCAGCGGCCTGCATCTTCCATGAGAAGGGCGCGGTGGAAATCGGTCAGCCACGTCCTGAACGCTGACGGGTCGGCGCTGCCTGCGTCCTGTCCGGTCGCGGGGTCGATCACGGCAGAGCCGGGCGTGTTGCCGTCGAACCAGTAGGCGGTGATGCGGCCCGAAGGTGCGCGGCGGATCTGTTCGACGGTCGGGTGGGTTGCCTGAACCTTGGCGGCAAGGTCGGCCACGGTCTGGCCCGCCACGGCGGGGGGTGCGGATATGGCCTCCACCGCCGGAAAGACCGACAGGGCCACGCCGCTAAGCGACAGGGCAAGCACGAGGACGGCGGCCAAGAGGCCGGGCCAGCGGTGGAGTGAGCGGAGCATGATCGGTCCTGTCAGAAGGCGTAGCTGAAATCGGCGATGTAGCGGCGGCCCTGCACGGGCTGGCCCGCGCCTGTCGTCGTCAACGGCACAGCGATTTCGTTCGGGCTTTCGCGCATGTCTTCGGCGGCGGCGTCGATGTGCAGCGTGTAGCCCGCATCGAAGAGCGCATCGGCAAGGTCCATCGTCAGATCGAGGCTTTGGCCCGAGCCGACGCTGGCCCCCGTGATGCCGTCGACCTGTGCGACATCGCCGCCGGTCAGGCGGGCCCAGTCCGACAGGTGGCGGTAATACTTGGACTTTCCGCCCGCCATCCACAGGCTGCCCGCATAGGCCCCCGAGGCATCGGTGACGTAAAAGGCGAGATAGGCCCCGCGCCCGCCATAGGGCGCGAGGTTCGTGGTCAGGGTGACAGGGCGGGCTGCGGCGAGACCGGGGGCAATGATCGCGGTGGTCAGGGCAAGGGCTGCGTGAAGCGGTTTCATGTGGATACTCCGTTCAGTTCGTTTTGACCTGCGGCGCGGTGCCGTTGGTGAAAAGGCCGTTCCTGGGCGGGGCGACGGTGCCTGCGGGGGCGGCATTGCCTGCCGCGCCTGCGGTGCAGCCGCCGTCTTCGTCGTCATCGTCATCGCAGTTGTCGTCTCCCCCTTCTTCGTCGGACTCGCCGCCCGCCGATTTGGAGAAGAACCAGCCTTCGCCGTCTTCACCTTCGTCATCGTCGCCGCTGACGCGCCAGAGCGGTGCGCGGGTCGCGGTAGCGGTGTCCATGGTGGGGCCTTCAAAGACAAAGGCATGTGCGGGTGCCGCTGCGGCACCGGCGAAGGCCGCGCCCGCAAGGCTGATGGCGCTGCCAGCGATGAGGAGGGTGATTGCCTGTTTCATGGCGTTATTTCCTTGTTCTGTTGGGGTAGAGGTGGACTGCGCCTGCTCAGTCATCAGCGCCTTCGTGGTCTTCGCCGTCCTCACCTTCGCCGCCGTCGTCGTCCTCGTATTCCATCTCGAGGATCGACAGGGATGCAGGATCGAGCTTGACCTCGATCCTGCGTCCTTTGGCGTCGAAGCCCGTCACCTCGTAGCAACCGTCATCAAGACGGATGCGCGAGACGCGCCAGCCGTTTTCACCGGCAAAGGCCGCGACCGCATCGCGCGGTTGCCATCTGGCCATCGGAACGGCGCAATCGGCCTTTGCGAATGCGGGCCCTGCTGCCAGCAGACCGACGATCACAAGGCTTGTTGACAGGCGGATCATGCGTGACACTCCGGATCGCTTCCACGCGGTGCTTTTGGTTCCCGAAGCTGACGCCTGCCTGAAGGGGTGAAAAAATTCGCTTCAGGTCCGCGTCAGGTTGGCACAATAGCAGGGCGCAGGATTGGCCGAGGATGGCCGGGAACGGGGACAGGATGCGGATACTGCTGGTCGAGGATGATCGCGTGATCGCAGGGGCCGTGCGCGAGCAGGCCGAAAGCGAGGGACATTCCATCGACCATGCCGCACGGCTGGACGAGGCGGGCGATGCCTTGGCGGTGGCGCATTTCGACCTGATCCTGCTTGACCTGATGCTGCCTGACGGGCGGGGTCTGCCGTTTCTGCGCGGCTTGCGGGCCAAGGGCGATACGACGCCCGTGATCATCATGACCGCGCTCGATCAGGTGTCCGACCGGATCGAGGGGCTGAATGCGGGCGCGGACGACTATCTGGTCAAGCCGTTCGATCTGAGCGAGTTGTCGGCGCGGATCGGGTCGGTGTCGCGCCGCTATGCGGGCAACCCCAATCCGCGCATCGAACTGGGCGAGCTTTCTGTCGACATTGCCGCCCGCAGTCTGACGCGGGCCGGAAAGCCGGTGCCGCTGACCGCGCGCGAATGGGTGCTGTTCGAGGCGTTCCTGCAAAAGCCGGGTCAGCTCTTGTCGAAGCCGGTGCTGGAAGAGCGGCTCTATTCCTTCGACAGCGAGGTCGAGAGCAACACGATCGAAGTCCACATCAGCCGGTTGCGCAAGAAACTCGGGGCCGATCTGATCGTGACCGAGCGCGGGCTGGGCTACCGCATGGCGCGGCCATGAAGGGCGCGTCGATCCGCATAAGGTCGGCGGTTGCGCTGTCGCTGATCGTCACGGCCCTGTGGCTGGTGACGGCGGCGCTGACTGCAAGGCTGTTGTCGGACGAGATGGACGAAGTGTTCGATTCCGCGTTGCAGGAGACGGGGCAACGTATCCTGCAACTGGCCGTCGTCGATGTGCTGAACCGCGAGGAGGCGGGGGTCACCCGCCGTGTCACGGGACTTGCCGCGCATGAGGAACATTTCACCTATGTGGTGCGCGACCGGGCGGGGGCGCTGCTGCTGACCTCTCATCGGGCCGAGCCTGCGGAGTTTCCGCTGTTCGATGCCGAGGGGTTCCACGATGCGAACGGCCTGCGCTTCTATCAGGAGACTGCTGTTAGCGGCACGGTGATCCTGACCATCGCCGAACCTTTGTCGCATCGCCGCGAGGTGGCTGTCGAGATGGTGGTCGCGCTGGCATTGCCGCTGCTGGTCACGGTGCCGCTGAGCGTGGTGGCGATCTTTTACGGGCTGGGTTTCGGTTTGCGTCCGCTGGACCGCCTGCGCGACCAGTTGGCGCGGCGCAGTGCCGACCGTCTGACGCCCTTGGCGCGCGAGGGGCTGCCGACCGAACTGCGGCCCGTGGCCGATACTGTGAATGACCTTCTGGCGCGGCTCGAGACATCCTTTGCCGCCGAGCGTAGTTTCGCTGCCAACGCCGCGCATGAATTGCGCACGCCGCTTGCCGGAGCGTTGGCGCAGGTGCAGCGCTTGCGACAGCAATCCACCGATGCCGACACCAGACGGCGCGCCGACGAGGTGGAGGCCACTTTGAAACGGCTGACGCGGCTGTCGGAAAAGCTGATGCAACTCGCCCGTGCCGAGGGGGCGCGACTGGTGGTCGACAAAGCTGCCGACATCGCGGCCATCGTCGCGCTCGTGGCGCAGGATTTCCGCGGCGAGCGCGATGTGGCGCGGTTGCATCTGGCTTTGCCTGACGTGGCCGTGCCCTCGACGGTTGATCCAGATGCGGCAGCAATCGTGACACGCAACCTGATCGAGAACGCGCTGCGACACGGCGGCAATGCGGCGATTACGGTTACGCTCGACACCTCGGGTCGCCTTACGGTAGAGAATGGCGGTGCTTCGATCCCGTCCGAGCGGATGGCGATATTGACCGACCGTTTCGTACGGGTCGGCGGCGGCGAGGGCAGCGGGCTTGGGCTTGCCATCGTCCAGACCATCGCCGGACGCATCGGATCGACGCTTTTATTGCAGTCGCCCATTCCGGGCCGGAACGACGGCTTTCGCGCCAGCATCGGCCTTATCCCTGACCCATCCAGTATGACGGAAAGACCATCATGACCCTCGCCTACCAATCCGCCCATCAGGAACTGCATTACCTCGACCGCGCGGGGTGGCTGCGTGCTGCTGTGCTTGGGGCGAATGACGGCATCGTGTCGGTCGCCTCGCTGATCGTGGGGGTAGCCGCAGCCGATCCCGGCCGTGCGGCGATTCTGATTGCTGGCGCTGCGGGGCTTGCGGCGGGGGCCATGTCGATGGCGGCGGGCGAATACGTGTCGGTGAGTTCGCAATCCGACGTGGAACGCGCAGATATCGCGCGCGAGAAACAGGCGCTGGTCGACACGCCCGAGGCGGAAGAGCAGGAGCTGGCCTCGATCTACGAATCCCGCGGTCTGTCGCCGCAGACGGCTGCCTTGGTTGCGCGCGAGTTAACGGAAAGGGACGCGCTGGCCGCGCATGTGCGTGACGAGTTGGGGCTGTCTGAGGTGCATACGGCGAACCCGTTGCAGGCGGCCTTCGCGTCGGGCCTGACCTTTACGCTGGCCGCCGCCGTGCCGATGGCCGCTGCCGCGCTGGCACCGGACTCGTGGATCATCGCCGCCGTGGTGGTCGCCACGCTGATCAGCCTTGCAGGACTTGGTGCCTTGGGTGCGCACGCGGGCGGTGCGCCGAAACTGCGGGCCACCGCGCGCGTGCTTTTCTGGGGCGCTGCGGCGATGGCCATCACGGCGGGCGTGGGCCGTATCTTCGGCGTCTCGGTCTAAACGCGGAAGGAATAGGTGAAAGTGCCGGTGCCGCAGGGCGAACGTCCGCTTCCGCCCTTCGCGCAGGGTCGGGCGACAACGGCCCAAAGCGGACCGTCGCACCGTCGAGATGCTTCTTCGTCAGTCGCCCGAAAGCCGACGTTCATCTGGCAGGCAGCAGAACCCGGCAAAGATGATCGCGATTAAGACGAAGCAGACTATCGCAGGGTACCCCGACGACTGCGCTGAAGGGGTGGCCGCATCGGCCAGCTAAAATCGCTTACGAGTCCGTCATGCTGTGCAGTAGCGCTCTCGGAAGAGCTTGTCAGTCATCTGGAACAGATTGATCTTCGATCAATCTCTGAGGTGCCCCTAGTTTCCTAGACACCTGCCTCGTTCAGTTTCTGCTGCCTGATTTCGAAGTCAACTGGCGACAGCATGCCATTGTTCGTGTGTTTGCGCTTCTGGTTGTAGAACATCTCGATGTACTCGAAGACGTCCTGCCTTGCCGCATCGCGGGTTAGGTAGGTGTGGTGTCGGATGCGTTCCCGCTTCAAGAGCTGGAAGAAGCTTTCGGCCATCGTATTATCATGGCAGTTCCCGCGGCGGCTCATGCTGGGCTCAAGATTATGCCGGGCAAGGAACACCTGCCACTCGCGGCAACGTCAACTGCGATCCCTGGTCAGAATGGATCATCACCTTGGCCGTGGGTTTGCGCCGCCAGACGGCTGCAAGCAGGGCCTGCAGCGCCAGGTCGGTTGTCATGCGGGGCCGGGCGGACCAGCCCACCTCGAGCCATGGTGCCGCCACTGGTCCGAGGCCCATGGCGAGGGGCGCGAGATGAGGTCGATGACGACAGACAGGCATAGCCAGCCCTCGTGGGTCTTGATGTAGGTGATGTCGGTCACCCAGACCTTGTCGGGCGCATCGACCTCGAACTGGCGGTCCAAGGTGTTGGACGCGACCACAGCAGGCTTCCCGCCATATCGTCCCGGGCGGCGCTTGTAGCCGATCTGGGCGGCGATGCCCGCAAGGCCAGCCAGCCGGGCGACCCGGTTCTCGGAGACCTGCTCCCCCTGATCGCGCAGATCGTCAGCCAGCTTGCGATAGCCGTAGACCTTGCCGCTCTCGGACCAGGCCTGCACGCCGACGACCTTCGCCGAAGGCTCGGCAAACAGTCGAAGCCACTTGTAAAGCGAGTGCGAACTCACCCCGAGGCGCTACGAAACCTCACGAACCGGATACCCACGCACCCGGATCTGCTGCACCGCGTAACGCTTGAACTCGTCGCTGTAATTGCTCGTCCCCATGTCGGCCTCCTAGCCTCAAAGTTAGGCGGCAAAGCGTCTACAAATCTAGGGGCACCTCACTTCAAGCCGATCCTTGCTGCGGTGCGCAGGTAATCGGTCGAGAGTTCCGCGAAGGGTGGCATCGCGGACGCGGGGTTCAGGCCGCTTCGGTCGCAGGCTTTGAGATACTGGTCGAGCATTTCGGCAAGACCGATCATCGTGCCCTCGGACTGCTGGATCAGGAAGGCATCGGGGACGCCGGTGTAGAGGTCGCCATTCGCCAGGTTGATCCGGGCGAGGTTTTCGAAATCTTCGTTGGTCAGCAGATCGAGGATGGACTGGTTCAGCCCGCCATCGGGCAAGCCGGCATAAGCTTCGCCCTTGTGGGCCTCCTGCGGGGTCAGGAGAGGCGCTGAGAGGGAAGGGGCGTCCGATCCCAGCCCGAAGGCGGCCTGAAGGTCTGCCGCGACAATCTGGAAGGCTTTGGCGCGGACGGCGTCGGACAGTTGCAGCGGCAGCTGCCGGAACCGGTCAACGGCGCGGCGAAGGTTCTGCGTGATCACCCCGGCAGCCTCATCCACCAGTTCGTTCTGTTCCTCTTCCGTCATCGCGGCAATCTGACCCTCAATGCTGGCCCAAGCGCTTTCCAGAAGATCGGTGAGCATGGCCGCCGTCCGTCGCGCTTCCCGCGAACAGGTGGACTGCAAGCTTACCGCGACATGTCCCCGCGCCTGGACCGTTGTCCAATACGTGCAGGAAGCCTGCGTTTCGTGGGGATTCTGTGGCCGCTTCAAGGAAATGCCGGGATGACGGCGGCGATACCACCAGACAGTGCCGCGTTTCGAGATGTCGGCGATGCGTCCCATCCTTTTGGCTCCGATACATTGTGCGCAACAAAAGCCGCGACATTGGGCACAGAGGGACTGAACAAGAAGAACGGTTAAAGCTTTCGCTCTAAACCGTTATTCTAGTTCGATTTTTTAGATTTTGGCTCCGGCGGTAGGGATCGAACCTACGACCAATTGATTAACAGTCAACTGCTCTACCGCTGAGCTACGCCGGAACACGGGGGGTCTATAGCAATGGGTTCGGAGGGCGTAAAGGGGGAAAGCGTAGAAAAGTCCGTAGCGGGTCAGGTTTGGTGAAAAATGCTTTCCGCGCTGAGTGGGTCGGCGCATTTTGCTTGGCCTTTCGCATGTAAATCAATGAGATGGGCGAGGACGTTTGCGTTGGCTGCCTTGACTAACCTTTCTGAAATTCCGGTATACAAAAGCTTTGTGAGGGATGATGCACTCGCTGGTGCGCGGGCCAGAGCTGCTGTGATCTGGGCCTCGCGGTCCTTGCGATGGGCAACAAGGTCTGCCAGCCGAGCGGCAGGGTTATCAATCGGGTCGCCGTGGCCGGCGAGGATGCGTGACCACCGCTGTCGCTGCAGTTTGGTCAGCGAGGCCATATAGTCGGTCATGTCGCCATCGGGCGGGGCGACAAGGCTGGTGGACCAGCCCATGACATGATCGCCGCTGAAAAGCACGTCGTCCATGGCAAAGGCGAGATGCGCTCCGAGGTGGCCGGGGGTGTGGATGGCCCGCAGGTTCCAGGTTTCGGCGGAGAGGCTATCACCCTCGGCGAGCAAGATATCGGGCCGGAAGGCGCGATCCAGGCCTTCGCCCGCATCGGGTAATCCGGCCTCTGCTAAGGCTGCCATGCGTGCGCTGCGTCCCGAGGTGGCGGTGCCAAAGGCTGCGACCGGGGCTCCCGTGGCCCGAGCAAGGCGCGGAGCGAGACCTGAGTGATCGAGATGGGGGTGGGTGACGAGGATCTGGCTGATACTCTCGTCCGGGTCGAGAGCAGCGAGAATCGCCGTCAGATGAGCGTCGAGATCGGGACCGGGGTCTATGACCGCAACGGCGCCCCGACCGACGATATAGGTGTTCGTCCCGCTGCCGGTCATGGGCGAGGGACTCGGGGCGCGGATCGTCCGTATTGCGGCGGGCATCGGCTTTCTCGTCTTTTCCTGCGGGCATGCTGCGGTTAGTCTGACAGGCGATGTCGATAAAATCCATCATGCCGCGTGGTTTGTATGGCAGGGCCGCCCTGATCCTGATCGTGCCGATCATTACGATCCAGTTGGTCGTTTCGGTCACCTTCATCCAGCGGCATTTCGAAAAGGTCACACGGCAGTTGACCGTAGGTGCCATTGCAGAATTGCGCCTTATCCAGCGCGAGGTAAACCGCGAGGCGACGATCGAGTCGGCGAGGATGCGTCTAACCGAGTTGGGCGGAGCGTTGCAGGTCAAATCGGTGCAGTTCCAGCCGGCCGCCGGACCGGAGGAGGACCGGCGCGAGTTTTACGATCTGTCCGGTCGGGTGGTCATCGCCACCTTGCGCGAAGGAATTGCGGGACTCGGGCCGGTCGATCTGGTCACTGACAGCGAGGTGAATCTGCGGATGCCTTCGCGCTGGGGCGAAATGGCGTTGCAGATCGACCGCAACCGCTTTTCGGCCAGCAATCCGCACCAGTTGCTGGTCTTGATGATCGTTGCATCGGTGCTTCTGACCGTGATCGCCTTTCTGTTCCTGTCCAACCAGCTCCGGCCGATCAAGCTATTGGCCGAAGCGGCCGATGCCTTCGGCAAAGGCCGCGTGATAGCCTATCGCCCGCGAGGCGCGGCCGAGGTGCGGGCTGCTGGCAATGCCTTTCTCGACATGCGTTCGCGCATCGAGCGGCAGATCGAACAGCGCACGCTCATGCTTTCGGGGGTGAGCCACGATCTTCGCACGCCGCTGACGCGCTTGCGGCTTGGGCTTTCCATGTTGCCCGAGGACGAGGAGACGCGGGCGCTTCTGGGTGACGTAGCCGATATGGAGCGGCTGGTTGACGAATTCCTCGCGTTTGCCCGTGGCGATGCGACCGAGGACAGCATCGAGGCCGATCCGATGGCGATCGCCATGAAGGTTGCCGAAAATGCCGAGAGGATGGGAGAGCTTGTCATCGTGCAGGGGGCAACGGGCGGAGTTCGGGTGCGTCTGCGCCCGCAAGCGGTGATGCGGGCGCTCGAGAACCTTGTTGGAAATGCCTTGCGTTATGGCTCTCAGGCGGTGGTGACGGTTCTGGTTACCGACCGTACCTTGCGCTTTGTCGTCGAGGATGACGGCCCGGGGATTCCGCCAAGCCAACGCGACGATGCGCTGGCTCCTTTTGCCCGTCTGGACGAGGCGCGCGACCCGAACCGTGGCGGTGGGGCGGGGCTGGGCCTGTCCATTGCGTCAGACATTGCGCGCAGCCATGGCGGTACGTTGCGGCTGGGGTCGAGCGAGGCTTTGGGCGGGTTGCGGGCCGAGTTGGTGATTGCCCGCTAGCATCAGTCGCGGCCGAGGTTCATCGTCCAATAAAGTTGCCCGTCGCCTCCGACCGCGATGCCGATGCCGATGTCTTCGGCCCCACGCGCCAGGATGTTGCGGCGGTGGCCTTTCGATCCCATCCAACCCGACATGACCGAAGGCGCATCGAAAAAGCCTGCTGCGACATTCTCGAACGCCTCGCGGTAGGCGTAGCCTGCGCGTTTCATGCGGATCGGAAGGGTCGAGCCGTCCGATCCGCTGTGCGACATGCGTCGGTTTTCGGCATTGTCGCAGGCATGGGCCTGCGCGGCATTGGCAAGCGCGGGGTCTCCCGAGACAGGACGTAGACGCTTGTTGGATCGTTGCAGATTGGTCAGGGTGATCACTTCGGCCCTGAGTGTGGCCGCGTTCGCGGGAAGCTGGCAGGCAAGACCAAGTGACGGTGCGACCATCCCCAAGCACAGGGCGGCGAGAGTCAGCGAAAGCCTTGGCATGTCGTACTCCGTCACTGGTTAGTGGATTGGCGAGCGGCCGAGCGTGTCAAGCAGGGGCCCAGCGGCGGCGCGGGCGTCTTCGGGATCATGGGTGACAAGGATCATGGGCAGGCCAAGCATACGGGCGCGGTCGAAAACGAAGCTGCGGATTTGCGCGCGCAGACCAGCATCCAGCCGCGAGAAGGGCTCGTCAAGCAAGAGTGCGCGGGGTTCTGCAAGAAGGCTTCGCATCAGCGCGACACGTGCACGCTGCCCGCCCGACAGGGTCGCGGGGTCACGGTCGGCAAAGCCCGCGAGGCCCGCAGAGGCGAGGGCGGCTTCGATCCGAGCCTTGCGGTCGGGGGTGCGGGGCGGCAGGGCGAAGCCCAGATTGCCGCCGACGCTGAGATGGGGAAAAAGCACATCGTCCTGAAACAAAAGCCCTATCCGGCGCAGGCGGGTGGGAACCTCGGTCATATCCGCGCCGTCAAGCAGGATACGGCCCGTCAGGGTAAATGCAGGGGGCAAGGTGCCGATAATCGCGGCAAGCGCCGTGGACTTGCCCGCGCCTGACGGGGCCATCAGGGTCAAGACTTCGCCCCGTTTTACGGTTACGTCCAGCGACACAAGGCAGTGCCCGGCCAGATCGACAGTCAGGTTCTGCAAGGTCAGGCTCATGCCAGCATCCCCCGCCGATTGCGCCAGATCAGCCGTGGCAGGGCGAGGGCGAGGCCGAAAAACAGCGCCGGAAGCAGCATTTGCAGCAGGGCAAAGCTGCCGATGACCCGCCGGTTGCCGCCCGACGACAGCGCCACGGCATCGGTCGTAAGGGTGGTGACGCGGCCGCCCCCCACAAGGAGCGTGGGCAGATACTGGCCGACCGAGATCGCCATGCCGATGGCGAGGGCGGTCAGGACGGGGGCCAGCAGCAAGGGCAGACGGAGCGTCCAGAAGATGCGCGCTTCGGTCTTGCCAAGCGCGCGGCCAACGGTGGTCAGGCGCGGATCGAGGCTACGGTAGGGTTGCGAGAGCGACAGGAAGACGTAAGGCAGAACGAAAACCAGATGCGTTGCAGCAACGGCGGGCCATGTGCCTTCGGCCCCGACCATGAGGGCGAAGGTTTGCAGACCGGGCAGGAAAGCGATCTGCGGGATGACAAGGGGCAGGTAAAGCAGGGTCATGGCGCGGGGCGTAGCGGAAAGACCGTGGCGGGTTTCCGCCTCGAGACAGCCGAGCGTCAGCGCAAGGGCGGGCAGGGTGGCGGCGAGTGCGATGGCAAGCGTAAGTCCGGTGGCGGGCAAAAGGTCGGGCAGCGCGATGTGCCATGCGTTCAGTGTGAATGAGCGGGGCAAGGCGTCGGGAAAGCGCCAGTCGCCCGCGATCGACCAGAGCGCGAGCGAGGCAAGGCCAAGGCAGAGCGCAAGGCCGATGGTGCTGGCCGCAAGGCGGGCCAACACCCGAGCGGGCGCGTCGAGGCCGGGCGCACGGAGGCCGGCAGTTGCCCAAAGCGTGACGGCATGCCGTGCAAGTCCTTCGCAGATGCGCCAGAGGAAGAGGGCGAAAAGCACCAGCGTCAGTTGCCAGATCGCACCGGCCGCAGCGGTTGTCTGTTGTGTCAGGTCAGGCACCATGCGCCAGATCACCACCTGCTGCGACAGGGTTGGTGGCAGCGTAGGGCCAAGGATCATCGCCATATCGACCGATGTCATAGCATAGGCCAGCACGGCATAGACCGGCAGGCGAAGCTGGCGGTAAAGGCCGGGCAGCACGGTCAGCACAAAGCCGCTGACACGGCCATAACCCAGCGTGGAAGCGGTGGTCATGGCGCGGTCGGTCTGTGCCGCGTTAAGCGAGGAAAGCGCCATAAGCAGCAGGAATGGAAGCTCTTTTGCCACAAGCCCAAGGGTCAGCGACACTCCGTACGCGTCGTTCAGGATCAACAGGTCAGGCGGTGCCGTCCAGCCCGTCGCCCAAGGCGAGAGCGCGCGCGCGATCCAGCCCGAGGGGGCGATGAGAAAGGCCAGACCCAGCGCAGCCGCCGCGTGGGGGACCGACAGAAGCGGCGCAAGCAGACGGCGCAGGGGCGTAAAGCCGCCGGTGCCGTAAAAGGCGGCGAGAAGCGTGATGCAAAGGAAAAGTGACAGCGCGGTCGAGGCCAGACCCGAGCCCAGAGACAGCGCCGAGGCGCGCGGCAGGCCGGGCCATGCGGCGAGGGTGCGGAACCCCTCGGCCCCGTTCGACAGGGCAGGGAAAAGCGTTCCGGCCAACCCCGCCAGCACCGGAGCCGCCATAAGGGCAAGCGTCAGGCGCGGCAGGGCGGCAAGGATCACTGCGCCGCCCCGTAGCGGGCCGTCCAGTCGGCGGCAAGGCGGGTGGCCCAGCTTGCATGGGGTTCGAGAAGGGCAGGTCCAAGATCGGCGGGTGGCAGCGTGGCTACGCCGAGGTCGAGCGCGTCGAAGCGGGATTTTGCTTGCTCCGGAAGGGCTTGGACATCGAGCACGGTCTGGAAACCCAGCACGGCGGGGTCTTGAGCGCGGGCTTGCACTTCGGGGTCGAGCAGGAGGTTGGCGATCACCTGTGCGCCTGCGCGGTGGCTTGCGTTGAAGGGGATGGCAACGAAGGAGGCGTTGGCGATGGTGCCACCCTCTAGCGTGAAGGTGCGGATGGTGTCGGGCAGGTTACCCGCCGCAATCTCGGCGCTGGCGCGGCCGGGGTTGAAGGCGAAGGAGAGGAAAATCTCGCCATCGGCAAGGAGTTGGCCCAAGGCGGGTTCGTTCGCCGGAAAGGCGCGACCCGAACGCCAGAGCGCGGGGTGGATGCGGTCGAGAAAGGCCCAGAGCAGGGCGACCGTCGCGGGGTAGGTCGCGTCGTCCACCGGCTGTTGCAGCAAGGCGGGGTCTGGGACCATGCCGTAAAGCACCTGCTTGAGGAAGGTCACGCCAAGGTAATCGGGCGGCTGCGGATAGGTGAAGCGGCCCGGATTTGCGATGGCCCATTCGGCAAGAAGATCAAGCGTTTGGGGTGGTTCCTTCATCTGCAAGCTGTCGTATTCGAACACCATCTGCGCCATGGCCCAAGGAGATTCAAAGCCATCGGTTGGCAAGGTGAAATCGGTTACAACAGCCGGTTTTCCTGCGACATCGACAAGCGGCCAGTTCGGCAAGGCTTCGGCAAAGGGGCCGAAAAGCAGGCCTGCCGCTTTCATCGCGGCGAAGTTTTCGCCGTTGATCCAGACAAGGTCAACCGCGCCGCCTGTCGTCAGGCCTGCGGCCTGTTCCGACTGGACGCGGGCTACGGCATCGGCGGTCGAGGCGAGTTTGACATGTTCGAGCGTCACGCCGTAGCGGGCCTGTGCCTGTTCGCCGACCCATGCGATGAAGGCGTTGATCTTGGGGTCACCCCCCCATGCATGCCAGTAGACGGTTTGGCCCTTGGCGGCGGAAAGGATGCCATCCCATTCTGCCGCAAGGGTTTTTCCCGTCAGGACCGGCGTCAGGGCAAGGCCTGCGATCAGGCGGTGGAAGTCTCTTCTTTGCATGGTCATTCGCTGTTGTCAAAGGCACTGTTGACTTCGATACGTAAGGCAGGACAGCGGGGCAACAAGAACATTCCCGCATGGCGCAAAGGTGAAGCGATGCTTGACGGGGTGATGCGACGCCTGATCGATCCGGGGCTGAACACGGTGGGCGCGCGGTTGGCCGCGCTTGGGGTCGGGGCGAACGGGGTGACGCTGGCGGGGCTGGCGGTGGGGTTGGCGGGGGCTTGGATCATCGCGGCGGCGGGGCCTTGGTGGGCTGCGCTGGGGCTGGTCATCGCAAGCCGCGTGCTGGACGGTCTGGACGGTGCGGTGGCGCGGGTGCAGGGCAAGACCGACTTCGGCGGATACCTTGATATCGTTTGCGATTTTGCCTTTTACGCCGCTGTTCCGCTGGCGTTTGTGCTGCGTGAGCCGAGCGTAAACGGGCTGGCCGGATCCTTCCTGCTCGCCTCGTTCTATGTCAATGGCGCAACCTTTCTGGGCTATGCGGTGCTGGCCGAAAAGCGGGGGCTGACAACGCGGTCGCGGGGCGAGAAGTCGCTTTATTTCACCGCAGGGCTGCTGGAAGGGACCGAGACCATCGCATTCTTTGTGGTGCTTTGCCTTTGGCCAAGTGCCTTTGTGCCGCTGGCGTTGCTGTTTGGCGGATTGTGCTTCGTGACGGCCCTTTCGCGCGTGGTGATTGCCGCGCAGTCGTTTCGGGTGTGACGGCGCGGGGCTGGGTGTTTTCGGGCAAGTCTCTGGAAATTCGCCCTTTTCGGAAAATCGGGCGGTGGCGGGTATGCACGGTCTATGCACAACCGATGCACGCTTTTTCACGCGACGCTCAGGCTTTATTTACCGCTTTGGGCTTAATCTGGCGCCTGTCCGGTCGTCTTGCTGCTTGAAGCGGGCTGGGCGCGGTCCACAATAGACAGGGGGGTGCCCTTGCAGCCCCCCGCGACCGCTACTAAGACTCGGGGGTAACCGAGTGTCACATCAAAGAGGCCAGGACGAGATGCGCGATCCCGTTGATCACTATATGAACACCCTCGTCCCGATGGTCGTCGAACAGACCAGCCGTGGCGAACGCGCCTATGATATCTTCAGCCGGATGCTGAAAGAGCGGATCATTTTCATGTCCGGCCCCGTGCATGATGGCATGTCGTCGCTGATCTGCGCGCAGCTTTTGTTCCTCGAGGCGGAAAACCCGTCCAAGGAAATCAGCATGTACATCAACTCGCCCGGCGGCGTGGTGACGAGCGGGCTGTCGATCTATGACACGATGCAATATATCAAGCCCAAGGTTTCGACGCTGGTGATCGGTCAGGCGGCTTCGATGGGGTCGCTGCTGCTTACGGCGGGGCAAAAGGGGATGCGCTTCAGCCTTCCCAACAGCCGCGTGATGGTGCACCAGCCGAGCGGTGGCTATCAGGGGCAGGCGACGGATATCATGATCCATGCGCGCGAGACCGAAAAGCTGAAGCGCCGCCTGAACGAAATCTACGTCAAGCACACCGGCAACGACCTCGCGACGGTGGAGCAGGCGCTGGAACGGGACAATTTCATGTCGGCGGAAGACGCCAAGGCATGGGGACTGATCGACGAGATCGTCGAAAGCCGTGGCAAGGCCGACGATACGTCGAAGTGAGTGTGCCGCCCCCGCCGGCCATGCCGGAGGGGGGGCGATTTGGCATTGTGGGGGGGATGGGCTTGGCCTAGACTTTCCTGCAAGTGGATCGGGAAAGCGGCCCCAAAGGGTCGCGGACGCAGAGGAAAACGATGGCGAACAACTCTGGCAGCGACAGCAAGAACACACTCTACTGCTCGTTCTGCGGCAAGAGCCAGCATGAGGTCAGGAAGCTGATCGCGGGGCCGACCGTGTTCATCTGCGACGAATGCGTCGAGCTTTGCATGGATATCATCCGCGAAGAGACGAAGTCGACGGGGCTGAAATCGTCGGATGGCGTGCCGACGCCGCGCGACATCTGCAAGGTGCTGGACGATTATGTGATCGGCCAGATCCATGCCAAACGGGTGCTGTCGGTCGCGGTGCACAACCATTACAAGCGGCTGAACCATTCGTCAAAGACCGACATCGAACTGTCGAAGTCGAACATCCTGCTGATCGGCCCAACGGGCTGCGGCAAGACGCTGCTGGCGCAGACGCTGGCACGAATTCTGGACGTGCCCTTCACCATGGCAGATGCGACCACGCTGACCGAAGCCGGTTACGTGGGCGAGGATGTGGAAAACATCATCCTCAAGCTGTTGCAGGCAAGCGAATACAACGTGGAACGGGCGCAGCGCGGCATCGTCTATATCGACGAGGTCGACAAAATCACCCGCAAGTCGGACAACCCGTCGATCACGCGGGACGTGTCGGGCGAGGGCGTGCAGCAGGCGCTGTTGAAGATCATGGAAGGCACCGTGGCGAGCGTGCCGCCGCAGGGGGGCCGCAAGCATCCGCAGCAGGAATTCCTTCAGGTGGATACGACCAACATCCTGTTCATCTGCGGTGGTGCTTTTGCGGGTCTGGAAAAGATCATCGCGCAGCGCAACAAAGGGTCGGGCATCGGGTTCGGTGCCGATGTGAAAGACCCGGATTCGCGCGGCGTGGGCGAGCTGTTCAAGGAGCTCGAGCCGGAAGACCTGCTGAAGTTCGGGCTTATCCCCGAATTCGTCGGCCGTCTGCCGGTAATCGCCACCTTGACCGATCTGGACGAGGCCGCGCTGGTGACGATCTTGACCGAGCCGAAGAATGCCTTGGTAAAGCAATACCAGCGGCTGTTCGATATCGAGGGAGTCAAGCTGACCTTTGCTCCCGACGCTCTGACCGCCATCGCCAAGCGGGCGATCAAGCGCAAGACCGGTGCGCGCGGGCTGCGGTCGATCATGGAGGATATCCTGCTGGATACCATGTTCGAACTGCCAGGTCTGGACGGGGTGGAAGAGGTCGTTGTGAACGAGGAAGCGGTGAATGCCGCCGATGCGAAACCGATGCTCGTCTATACCGAGGCGAAGAAGAAAGAGCCGGCAACAGCGGGCTGACCGCCATGTTGCGGTGAGGAACGAGGGGGCGGGCCGAAGGGTCCGCCCCTTTGCGTTCGTGCGCACGATTTTTCTGCGAAAAATCACGCCCGACCCGTGGTTTGCGCGGCCAAGAGGGGGCTTTCCGCCCCCCTCGGCTTCGCCTCGTCCCCCGAGGATATTTGCGCCAGCGTGAACGGGGCGACCTTGCCGCTTTCACGCTTGCGAAAATATCCTCGGGAGGGGTCCGGGGAGGGCAGACGGCCCTCTCCGGGGGATCTGGTACGACGTTCAACGGGTTTGCGCGTTTCGGGTCGAAAATCTTCCTTTGAAGGAGGCGTCTGTCGCTGGTGCGGTTGAAGCGCCGTGACGAGGCGTCAGGATGAGTGGGATTTTTCGCAGAAAAATCGGGGTCGGGCTGGGCAGCGGAGGGGTGGGATGTTCACACGGGCGGCGATCTTGGGCGAGGGGTTGCCATCAGGCGCGGACTGTCTGGCCGAGGGGCGGGTTTTGGCGCGGGACTGGCAGGGCGGGGCGTCTGCGTTTCTGCTGCATTACGGGGTGGCTTCCGAGATTGCCGTCAAGCAGGCTGCCATGGTCGATAGGCGGGTGATGCAGCACGCGCAGATCGGCTGGCGGGACGCGGATCTGTCCGTACGGGGATACCGCGAGATATGGGAGGCGTGCGACCGGGCGGGCTACCGGCTTGACCGCTACGGGCTTTGCCTCGACTGGTCGATGGCGGTGCCTCGGGGGCAGCGCGACAGGGCGCAGCGCGGGACCGGAATGATCCTGTCGCGGCCCGAAGATTTCGTGCGCTTGGCCAATGCAGCACCGGTGGCTGCACATTTCGGCGATTTCGTGCTGGGATTTCCTGCGGCGGTCGAGAATACGCAGGCGGCTTTGGCGGCGGGGGCCGGGGCGATCGGGAACCTCGGGCAGTATTTCACCTTTCGCGTTCCGGGGTTCGATGACGATGTCGAGGCGACGCGGGCGACGTTGGTCGCCCTCGGGCTGATCTCGGCTCAGGAGCGGCCTGTTCTGGTGCATTCCAACATCGATGATGGCTTTGCCGCGCAATTTACCGATGTGGCCAATGCCTTGGGGATGATTCTGGTCGAGCGGGATATTGCGGCGCTGTGCGGCGTGAGCCTCGGCCATGCCTACGGGCACCATTTCAGCGATCCCCTGGTGCGGATGGCGATGCAGCGGGCGATGGCCATGGCAGGGGCGGCGCCGGGGACGATGGTTTACGGCAACACGACCAGCTATCGCGGGACGGTGGCAGAGAATTGGGCGAGCCTGGGGTCCTATCTGATGGTCGATGCTTTGGCGCAACGGTTGCATCCGACTGGCCACGCGATCAACGCGGTGCCGGTGACCGAGAACGAGCGTATCCCCGACATTGCCGAGGTGATCGAGGCGCAGCTTTTCGCGGGTCGGTTGATCAGGCAATCGGCGGGCTGGGCGGGGATGGTGGATGAAGCGGCGGTCGAGGCGGTGGCGCTGCGGCTGCTCGAAGGGGCGGGGCGGTTTCGCGCATCGCTTCGGGCGGGGCTGGCGGAAGGGGGCTTCGATACGGGCGATCCATTCGAGATGCTTCTTGGCTTGCGTCGGATCGGGGGGCGCGGGCTCGAGGCTGCCTACGGGGCGGGAGTACCTGACGGGCGGGCGGCGGGCGGGCGCGTGCCTGTTGTGGCGGCGACGATCCTGTCGGAGATTGCCGCTATGGCGCAGGCGGCGCTGGCGGGGGTGATCGTGCCCGAGGCGGTGCGCGGTTTGCGGGTGCTTGTGGCCACGACGGATGTTCACGAACATGGCAAGATGCTGGTGGACGAGGTGTTGCGGCAGGCAGGGGCCGGGGCGCTGGACGGGGGCGTTTCGGTCGAGCCGGCGGCCTTGGTGGCGATGGTTGTCGAACTGCGGCCTGACGCGGTGGCGCTGTCGACCTATAACGGCGTCGCCTTGTCCTATTTCCGCGCGGTTCGGGCGGGTTTGGTGGCGGCGGGTTGCGATGTGCCGGTTCTGGTGGGCGGACGGTTGAACCAGATCCCCGAGGGGTCGAACACCAGCTTGCCGCAGGATGTGGGCGACAGCCTTGCCGCCGAGGGCGCGCTGGTCTGCCGTACTGCGGGCGACATGTTGCCTGCGCTGGGGCGGATCGCGGTGGAACGGACGGCGAGGGCTGCGGCAAAGGGTGGCTGACGTGGCACGGTGCTGCCTTCACTCTGGACCTTGCCCTGCCTTTCGGCCATATGGGGACAACGGTTTTCGGAGGGCGTTATGGATTTCCTCAAGCGGCTTGTGACGTGGTGGAATGGCCAGACTTTGGGCACACAGCTTTTCACTGCCCGCAAGGGTGTGAAGGTCGGCGAGGATGCACAGGGCAACATCTACTACGAGACCCGCGACGCCAAGCGCCGCTGGGTGATCTTTAACGGTGAGGTCGAGGCGAGCCGCGTGTCGCCTGACTGGCACGGCTGGCTGCACCACACCTGGGACCAACCACCGACCAAGGCTCCGCTCGTGCACAAGGCATGGGAAAAGCCGCATCAGGAAAACCTGACCGGCACGATGGCGGCCTATGCGCCGCCCGGATCGATCCGCCGGACCGAACCGGTGGCGCGCAAGGATTACGAGGCGTGGCGGCCGGAGTGAGGCGTTGAGCATGGCGGGTTCCAAGGCGGAAATTGCGGCGGGCGGTGCGGTTCTTGCCGCTGCAGTCGCGTTTCTGGTCTATGCGGGGCAGGTTACCGGCATGTCGGGCGGGACGGCTGCAAGCTATGATTTGCGGGCGTCTTTCCGGTCGGTAGAGGGCGTGACGGTCGGCACCGATGTAAGGCTTGCTGGGGTCAAGGTCGGCACCGTCACGGCGCTTGCGCTGAACCCGCAGACCTTTTTCGCCGATGCGGTGCTGTCGGTGCAAAGCGATGTGCAACTGCCTGACGATTCAGCGGCGCTGGTGTCTTCCGAAGGGCTGCTGGGCGGGAATTTCGTCGAACTGGTTCCCGGTGGATCGCCCGAGAATTACGCGGCGGGGGCCGAGATCGAAGACACCCAAGGCGCGGTTTCGGTGATCTCTCTGATGATGAAATTCGCAGGTGGCGGGTCGGACGGTGCGGCACCTGACGCAGCGGGCGGAACGGCAGCGGACGGCGCGGGGGTTGCGCCATGAGACTGCTGGCCGCGCTGCTGTTGGCGCTGCCGCTTCCGGCGATGGCGCAGACCTATGCCGATGCCGATGCGGGCGTGTTGCGCTGGCTCGACAAACTGACGGGCGAGACGGCGGATATCGAACTGGTGCTCGGGCAAGAGGCCCAGAGCGGACGACTGACGATCCGGCTGGATGCCTGCCGTTATCCGGCGGACAATCCTGCGTCGGATGCCGAGGCGCATCTGACGATCACCGACCGGGGCGTCGAAAAGCCGGTGTTCGATGGCTGGATGGTGGCATCATCCCCCGCGCTGTCGGCGCTGGATCATCCGCGCTATGACGTCTGGGTGCTGCGCTGCGTGACACCGGCACTTCCTGCTCCGGTCGACGGCCCTGCCACGTCCGAGGGTGACGGGCAGTAGCCTTCGGGTGCGAAGCGGGCGGACCGCTCGAGCGCCGTGGACAAGCGGCGGCGGTAGTCGAAGCGCGTGATTTCCACACCGCCGAGGCTTGCGAGATGCGGGGTCAGGAACTGGGTGTCAAACAGGCTGAAGCCGCCCGCCCGCAGGCGGTGGACGGCGTAGGCGAGTGCCAGTTTGCTGGCATCGGTGCGGCGCGAGAACATCGATTCTCCGAAGAAGGCCGCCCCGAGGGTGACGCCATAGACGCCGCCGACGAGGGTTTGGCCCTCCCACACCTCGAGCGAATGGGCGAAGCCTGCGGTGTGAAGGTCGGTGTAGAGCGCGAAGATCGGCGCGTTGATCCATGTCTCGGGCCGGTCGGCACAGCCTTGCAGGGTTTCGGCAAAGGCGGTGTCGATGGTGACGGTCCAGCCGCAGGTCAGGATGGTGCGGCGCAGGGAGCGCGAGATGTGGAAGCCGTCGAGCGGCAGGATGCCGCGGCGGCGCGGGTCGATCCAGTGGATTTCGGGATCGTCGCGGCCTTGGGCCATCGGAAATATACCCGCCGCGTAGCCGCGCAAAAGCAGTTCGGGCGTGATGGTCTGGTCGGGCATGTGACGGGCGCGTCGTTTGAAGGTTCGCGGGATTTTTCGCAGAAAAATCGTGCCGGGGGCAGGGAAATTTTTCTGCGAAAAATTTGGGGGGCCAGCCCCCTCGGGCTATGCCCGAGTCCCCCAGGGATATTTGCAGACAGAAAATGGGGGCGGGTTGGTCGCCCCCTTTATGCGTTCAGGCGCCGAACTGCCGTTCGAGCCATTTTTCCAGCCAGTGGATGTTGTATTCGCCGGTCTGAACATCGGGTTCGGCCAGAAGCGCGTGGAACAGCGGCACCGTGGTGTCGATGCCGTCGACGATAAGCTCGCCCAAGGCCCGTTTCAGGCGGGCCAGCGCCTCGGGGCGGTCACGGCCGTGGACGATCAGCTTGCCGATCAGGCTGTCGTAATAGGGCGGGATCGAATAGCCGCCATATAGTGCCGAATCCATGCGAACGCCCAGCCCGCCGGGGGCGTGGAACACCCGCACCTTGCCGGGGCAGGGGGCGAAGTTCGGCAGCTTTTCGGCGTTGATGCGGACTTCGATCGCGTGGCCGTTGATTTCGAGGTCTGACTGCTCGAACGACATCGGCAGGCCTGCGGCGACGCGGATCTGTTCGCGCACGAGGTCGACGCCGAAGATCGCTTCGGTCACGGGGTGTTCGACCTGAAGGCGGGTGTTCATCTCGATGAAGTAGAACTTGCCGTCTTCATAGAGGAATTCGACGGTGCCCGCGCCGATATAGTTGATCTTGGCCACGGCCTCGGCGCAGATCGTGCCGATTTCGGCGCGCATCTTGGGGGTGATCGCGGGGCCGGGGGCTTCTTCGAACACCTTTTGGTGGCGGCGCTGCAACGAACAGTCGCGTTCGCCCAGATGCACGGCCTTGCCCTTGCCGTCGCCGAAGACCTGGATCTCGATATGGCGGGGCTTTTGCAGGTATTTCTCGATATAGACTTCGTCGTTGCCGAAGGCGTTCTTGGCTTCGGACCGCGCGGTGCGGAAGGCGACTTCCAGTTCTTCGGCGTTTTTCGCGACCTTCATGCCGCGACCGCCGCCGCCTGCAGTGGCCTTGATGATGACGGGAAAGCCGATGTCGGCTGCGGTGCCGATGGCGGTTTCAAAGTCGGGCACGCCGCTTGGGGATCCGGGCACCACGGGGATGCCGAGGGCCGCTGCGGTTTCCTTGGCGGTGATCTTGTCGCCCATGATGCGGATGTGTTCCGCCGAAGGGCCGATGAAGGTGATGCCGTGGTCTTCGAGCGCCTGCGCGAAGGCGGCGTTTTCCGACAGGAAGCCGTAACCGGGGTGGACGGCCTGGGCGCCCGTGATCTCGCAGGCCGAGATGATCGCGGCTTTGTTCAGGTAGGAGTGGGTCGAGGAGGCGGGGCCGATGCAGACCGATTCATCGGCCATGCGGACATGCATCGCGTCGGCGTCGGCGGTGGAATGCACGGCGACCGATTTGATCCCCATTTCCCGACAGGCGCGGATGACGCGCAGGGCGATTTCGCCGCGGTTGGCGATCAGGATCTTTTCGAACATCAGGCGCGCCCCTTATTCGATGATCAGGAGGGGGGCGCCGTATTCGACGGGTGCGCCGTCATCGACGAGGATGCGCTTGACGGTGCCTGATTTGGGGGCGGGTATGTGGTTCATCGTCTTCATCGCTTCGATGATGAGGACGGTCTGGCCTTCGGTCACGGTGGCACCGATGGTGATGAAGGGTGTCGCGCCCGGTTCGGCGGCCATGTAGACGGTGCCGACCATGGGCGAGGTCACGGCGCCGGGATGCTGGGCCGGATCTTCGATGGCGGCAGCGGCGGCGGCAGGGGCTGCTGCGGCTGGCGCAGGCGCGTAATACTGGGCAGGAGCCGGGGCTGCCACCGAGGTCGTGACGATATTGGCCTGTTTGACCACGCGGACTTCGAGGCTGTCGTCTTCGCCATATTCGCGTTTGACGGAAAGCTCGGTCAGGTCGTTCTTGTTCAGAAGCTCGGCCAGTGCCGAGATGAAGGCCACGTCCGCGTCGGGGGTATGTTTGCTCATGCCGTCCTCTGTTGGCGTTTTCGCCATTTGGGTCTGGTGTCGGTCGTTGCCGGAAGGCGCAGGGCCATGCCGGGGTTCGCGCGCTTATACGCCACCCCGCCATTGGTGAAAAGCGCCGATCTTTGCCCGTTTTTTCGGCATCCAAACCGTGTTCGGAGGTCCGGGGTGCGAAAATTCTGCGATCAGGTTATTTTACCGTTTGATAAAAAAACCGGCCTGTGCCAGCTTTTTTCCTAACAAGAACATAACAGGGAGCCTTGCCTTGTCCAACAGCCCGCTGACCCCCGGTGTCGTGCCGAACCGTCTGCCCCATGCCGCGCTGGCCGATAACTTCGGCGACCACGCGCCCCCCTTTGACATGCACGAGGCGCGGGTGGCGGCGGATCGCTGCTATTTCTGCCACGATGCGCCCTGCATGACGGCATGTCCGACCAGCATCGACATTCCGCTGTTCATCCGCCAGATCGCCACGGGCACGCCGGATGCGGCGGCGCGGACGATCCTGTCGCAGAACATCATGGGGGGTATGTGCGCCCGCGTCTGCCCGACCGAGACGCTGTGCGAGGAAGTTTGCGTGCGCGAGGTGGCAGAAGGAAAACCGGTCGAGATCGGGCGGTTGCAACGCTATGCAACCGATGGGTTGATGGCCAAGGGGGTGCATCCCTTTACCCGTGCCGCCGCGACCGGCAAGCGGGTCGCGGTGGTGGGGGCGGGGCCTGCGGGTCTGGCCTGCGCGCACCGGCTGGCGATGAAGGGGCATGACGTAGCCGTGTTCGATGCGCGGGCCAAGGCGGGCGGGCTGAACGAATACGGCATCGCCACCTACAAGGCGGTCGCTGATTTCGCGCAAGCCGAGGTGGAGTGGCTGCTGATGATCGGCGGGATTACCCTGCATCACGGCCAGATTTTGGGCCGCGACATGCAGCTTGCCGATTTGCAGCGCGATTTCGATGCGGTCTTCCTCGGGTTCGGGTTGGCGGGCGTCAACGCGCTGCGCGCTCCGGGCGAGGAGCGGGGCAATGTTGTGGACGCGGTCGAGTTCATCGCGGGGCTGCGGCAGGCGGGCGACAAGGCGGCGGTGCCTGTGGGGCGCGATGTGGTGGTGATCGGCGGGGGCATGACGGCGGTGGATGCGGCCGTACAGTCGAAGCTGCTCGGGGCCGAGAACGTGACCATCGTCTACCGGCGCGGGCAGGGCAAGATGAGCGCCTCGGTCTACGAGCAGCAGCATGCGACGGCGGTGGGGGTGCGGATCATCCATAGTGCAGCCCCCGTGGCGGTGCATGGCAATGGTTCGGTGGCCGAGGTCGAATTCGCCTATACCGAGGAAACCGCCGAGGGGCTGAAGATCAAGCCCGAGACGTTCCGGTTGAAGGCGGACCAGCTGTTCAAGGCCATTGGCCAGACGCTGACGGGTGCGCCCGAGGGGTTGATGCTGCAAGGCGGCAAGATCGCCACCACCGGGGCGGGGCGCACCAGCGTGGCGGGCGTCTGGGCGGGGGGCGATTGCGCGACGGGCGGCGAAGACCTGACCGTGACGGCGGTGGCCGAGGGGCGCGATGCCGCCGAGGACATTCACGCGGCATTGGCGGCAAAGGGCTGACGATGCGGAGCGGCACTTCACAGCGGCGCGTTTCGCCCCCATCTAGGGGCCCGTATGGGTGCGGAACAAGCTTGGCGGGGTATGATGTCGATCGACGCAATCGTGCAGTTTCTCGAACGGCATCAGGAATGGTCATTCTGGGTGGCTTTGGTCTTTGCATCCGCCGAGACGCTGGCCTTTTTGTCGCTGCTGGTGCCATCGACCGCGATCCTTGTCGCGGTCGGCGCCACGGTATCGACCGGCGCGCTGTCGATGTTTCCGATCTGGGCCGGGGCGGCGCTGGGCGCGGTCATCGGATCGACCGTCAGCTGGTGGCTGGGAGAGCGCTACGGCGCGCGCATCCTCGCAAGCTGGCCGATGAACCGCGAACCGCAGCTGGTGGAGCGGGCGACCAACGCCTTTCGCCGCTGGGGGCTGCCTGCAGTGTTCATCGGGCATTTCTTCGGGCCGCTCCGGTCGGTGGTGTTCCTGTTCGCGGGAATGACCGGCGTGGGATTCTGGCGGTTCCAGCTGGTGAACCTGCCCGGCTGCCTGCTTTGGGCCTATCTGGTGCCCAAATCGGGCGAGATCGGCGGCGATATCATCGGCTGGCTGTGGAAGCTGTTCGGCTTCTGACCGGCTCTTTCTTTCAGGACAAAACGACCGGGCAGGATGCGCTGCACCGGCACTTTCAACATGGAGGCTATGATGGCTGACCTGACCTCTACTTTCATCGGGATTAAATCTCCCAACCCGTTCTGGCTGGCCTCTGCACCGCCGACCGACAAGGAATATAACGTCCGCCGCGCCTTCGATGCGGGCTGGGGCGGGGTGGTGTGGAAGACGCTGGGGTCCGAAGGGCCGCCGATCGTGAACGTGTCGGGGCCGCGCTATGGCGCGATCTGGGGGGCGGACCGCCGCCTGCTGGGGCTGAACAACATCGAGTTGATCACCGACCGCCCGTTGCAGGTGAACCTTGACGAGATCCGCCGCGTGAAGCGCGATTATCCCGACCGCGCGATGATCATCAGCCTGATGGTCCCCTGCGACGAGGAAAGCTGGAAGGACATCCTGCACCGGATCGAGGACACCGGGGCGGACGGCGTCGAGCTGAACTTCGGCTGCCCGCATGGCATGGCCGAGCGGGGCATGGGATCGGCCGTGGGGCAGGTGCCGGAGTATATCGAGATGGTCACGGCCTGGGTGAAGCATTATTCGAAGATGCCCTGCATCGTGAAGCTGACGCCCAACGTCACCTCGATCCTGCCTCCGGCGCAGGCGGCCAAACGCGGCGGGGCGGATGCGGTGTCGCTGATCAATACGATCAAATCGGTGACGAATGTCGATCTGGACCATTTCTCGCCCTTCCCGATGATCGACGGGCAGGGATCGCATGGCGGCTATTGCGGGCCTGCGGTCAAGCCCATCGCGCTGAACATGGTGGGCGAGATCGCACGCCATGCCGAGACGCGGGGGATGCCGATTTCGGGCATCGGTGGCGTGACCACATGGCGCGACGCGGCCGAGTTCCTTGCCATGGGGGCGGGCAACGTGCAGGTCTGCACGGCGGCCATGACCTATGGGTTCAAGATCGTGCAGGAGATGATCTCGGGCCTGTCGCAGTATCTGGACGAAAAGGCGATGACGCTGGACCAGCTGGTCGGACGCGCTGTGCCCAATTTCGTGGAATGGCAGGATCTGAACCTGAACTACGTGACCAAGGCGGTGATCGATCAGGATGCCTGCATTTCCTGCGGGCGCTGCTATGCCGCTTGCGAGGATACCAGCCATCAGGCCATCGCCATGAGCCCCGAGCGTGTGTTTACGGTCAAGGATGACGAATGCGTCGCCTGCAACCTGTGTGTCAACGTCTGTCCGGTGGATGACTGCATCACCATGGTCGAGATGCCGAAAGGTGCGGTCGATCCGCGTACAGGGCGCAAGGTGGGCGATTATGCCAATTGGACGACCCATCCGAACAATCCGGGTGCTGTCGCGGCGGAGTGAGGCGGGCCGAGATTTTTCGACGAAAAATCTCGGGGCCCAGCAAAATCTTCGACGAAGATTTTGCGGTGTGGGGCCGGGCGAAAAGTTTTTGAGGAAAACTTTTCGCCCGCTTCGAGCGGGGTCAGCAGATCAACCGGATATGGCCGGTGTTGCAGATCACGATGTATTGCGTGTCGCTTTCGATAAGGTGGTAGCCCCGTCGTCGCACTTCGAGTTCGAAGGCCATGCGTCCGATCTCGCGGTCCACGTCGCGAATTGCGCGGCGAATGACGCCGCCTTTGGCGACGATCTTTGCGCCGAAGACCTGTTCGGTCCAGCGCGGTTTCAGCGGGGTGTGCAGGGTCTGGGTCATGCAACCAGTCTGGCGCCGATTGGTTAAGGCGCGGTAAAGGCGGCTGCGCTTGCGCCCGCGGCGCGGGGCGCCTATCTTCGGGTCATGCAAAAATATTCCATCCTCGATCTTTGCCCCGTGGCAGAAGGTCAAAGCGCCGCCGAGGCCTTGGCCAATACCGCCGATCTTGCCCGCCATGCCGAGCGCTTGGGCTATCACCGCTATTGGCTGGCCGAGCATCACAACATGCCCGGCATCGCGAGTGCGGCGACAGCGGTGGTGATCGGCCATGTCGCGGCGGCGACAAGGAGCATCCGCGTCGGCGCGGGTGGCATCATGCTGCCGAACCATGCGCCCTTGGTCATTGCCGAACAGTTCGGCACGCTGGCCACGCTGTTTCCGGGCCGCATCGACCTTGGTCTTGGCCGTGCGCCGGGCACCGATATGGCGACCGCGCGTGCCTTGCGGCGGCATATGGAGGCAGGGGACGATTTTCCGCAGGATGTGGTCGAATTACTGGGCTATTTCGGCGCAGCGGACGAGGGCCAGAGGGTTCGGGCCTTTCCGGGGACGGGAACGCAGGTGCCGGTCTGGATTCTCGGCTCGTCGCTGTACGGCGCGCAGCTTGCGGCCCATCTGGGTCTGCCCTACGCCTTTGCGTCGCACTTCGCGCCTGCTTTGCTGGGCGAGGCGCTGGCGACCTATCGCGCCACATTCCGGCCTTCGGTCTGGCTTGACCGGCCCTATGCGATGATGGGGGCGGGGGTCTGTGCTGCCGCCACGGACGCCGAGGCTGAATTGCTGCGGTCGTCGCAGATCCTTGCCTTTGCGCGGTTGCGGACGGGGCGTCCGGGTAAGTTGCCTGCTCCGACGGCCGATCTGTCGGAGGTGACGCCGCAGGCTATGGCCGAGGTCGGGCATGCGCTATCCTGTTCGGCGGTGGGCAGTGCTGCGACCGTGCGGCGGCAGATGGCGGCGCTTGTGGCCGAATACCGGCCCGACGAGGTGATGGTGACGGGTATGATCCATGACCATGCCGCACGGTTGCGGTCGTTCGAGATCGCGTCCGAAGTGATGGCGGGTCTGGTGGACGGGGCGCGGGCGGCCTGATCTGTCTGCTTGATGCCCGATCGCATCCGGGACCGGATGAAGCATGCAGGCCCGCCGAGCCGTCAGGGGGCGAGGAGTTTGCGAAACAAGGTGTCGAGGTAATCGCCCGCTTCGGTAAAAGGGTCGTGGTCGGGGCCGAGCATTGCGCGGACCTGAGCGTCGAAATCGGCGTAGTGCTGGGTCAGTGCCCAGATCGAGAAGATCAGGTGCGCGGGCGGCATCCGGGCAATGCTTCCCTGATCCATCCATGACTGCAGCAGCGCCGATTTCTCGTCGACGAGGGTTTTCAACTCGCCCTCGATCGCCTCGCGCATGCGGGGGGCGCCTTGCAGGATTTCATTGGCGAAAAGCCGGCTTTCGCGCGGATAGTCGCGGCTGAGTTCCACCTTGCGCCGGACATAGCCCAGGATTTCGGTCACCGGATCGCCCGATGCCTTTACATCGCGCAGCGGGTCGAGCCAGGTCGACAACAGGCGGGTGAGAAGCGCCTGATGCATAGCCTCTTTCGAGGGGAAGTAGTAAAGCAGGTTGGGTTTCGACAGGCCCGCCACCTCGGCGATCTGGTCGAGGGTTGCGCCGCGGAAGCCATAGGTCGAAAACACTTCGAGTGCCGCTTCGAGGATGGTTTCCGAGTTGCGGGCCTGGATGCGGGTTCGGGGTTTGGGCGTAGCGCCGGAAGTCATAGGGTGCCTTTGGCTCGTCAGTCGGGCGGGACGCAGGGATGCGACGATATGGACGTTGTGTCGTAATTTGTCACAGGATGCAAATGCTGGCTGGGGGCGTGAACCATGGACAAACTCGTGCGGGACGGTCGCGACATGGTGGCGGGCATGTCGCCGCAATTGACCGAAGGGCGCTTTGCCTTTGTCGATGGGCCCGAGGAACTGCTGGCGCAGGCCATCGGGTTTTTCCGTGAGGCGGAGGGGCTTTCGCTGATCGTTCCGGCCGGACTTGCGCCAAATGCGATGGTGATGCGTTGTATCACGCTTCAGGTGCATTCGGCGCTGGACGGGGTGGGGATGACGGCTGCGGTCGCGGGGGCTTTGGCAAGGGCAGGTATTTCGTGCAATATGGTCGCGGCCTTGCGCCACGACCATGTCTTCATCCCCGAAACGCAGGCCGAAGCGGCGCTGGCCGTGCTTTTGGCGCTTCAGCGCGGGGCGGTCACTCGATAAGGACCATCATGCCGAAGGGCACGGCGGTGAGCATGGCAGTGACGAGGAGCAGCGCGGTGGTGAGGCCTTTGAACATGGCGGGGATCCTTTGCGGGTCTGGTTGCGTCTACCCTGTCAGATAGGGGCGAGGCGCGCGAAAGGAAGGGCCGCGCGTCAGGTTTCGCCGCGCACACGGGCCAGCACGATGTCGAGGGCGCGGTGCCATGCGGTCAGGGCGTCATCGGCGGTCAGGGATTTCACCAGGGCTTGGGTAATGCCACCGGGTGTGGCGATGCCGGGGGTGATTTCGGCCAGCGTTGCGGTTTCGGTCAGGACGACCGTAGCGTTGCCGATGAAGGTTTCTGCGACGAGGCGGCGGGCTTGCGCTTCGGGCAGGCCGTTGGCCGCGAACCACTGCACCATCGTGTCGATCAGGAAAAAGCTGGCACCCGAGAGTGCGCCGAAGGCGGTGGCGGTGACGAAGGCATGTTCGTCTATGAAGGGGTGGACGGGGCCGAGGGTCTGCAAGAACTGTTCCCACGTGCGGTCGGGCGGGTAGAGCAGGCAGGGGCCTGCGCCATAGGCGTTGGCGTGGCCGGGCATCATGGTGCAGAAGGCCGCAGCAGGGGCTATGGCTGCGGCGAGCGGCGCGTGGCGGGTGCCTGCCATGGCCGAAAGGACCGACTGGCCCTGCCGGAAGCCGAGGCTTTGCAGGATCGAGAGACCTTCGCGTGCGGGAAGGCAGGCGAGGATGACGTCGGCCTGGTCTACAACCTGCTGGTTGGAGGCGGCGAGGGTGACATCGGCGCGCTGCGCGAGGGTTCCGGCGCGGCGCGACGGGGCAATGAGGAAGCGGTAGCCCTTGCCCGCCGCGCCGCGGATCAGGAATTCGGCAAGGTGGCCGGTGCCGAGGATGCCGATGGTTGTCATGGGGGTGTCCCTTTCTTCGGGGGATGCGCGAGGAACGCGCATCCTACGCTGTCGGCCGTCACGGCATCTCGTCCAGCACCTCGGCGACGGCGCGGGCGGTGGCGGCTATGTCGGCTTCGGTATGGACGATGGCCGAGAGGGAGTGGAGCGTGGCGGAAGGGTTCATGTAGATGCCCTTGTCGAACAGGCGCTGCACGAAGTTGCGGAATTTCACGCGGTCGACATGGGTGCAGAAGTCGCGGAAATCGGTGATCTCGGGCTGGTCGGTGAAGAAGATCTGGAACATCGAATTGACGCCCTGCACCACCATGTTGTGCCGGTTGCTGCCCTTGGCCACGCGGCGCAATTCGTCGGCCATGGTCAGGCCCAGATGCTTTATGCGCCTGAAGCCTGCCTGATCGTCGGCGAGCATGGTTTCAAGCATGGTCTTGGTGACATGCAGCGCGAGGCGGCCTGCGTTATGGGTGCCGAAATGCAGCACCTTGCCCCATTCGAGGCCCGCCATGACATCGGCCCGCCCACCGATGAAGGCCATGGGCAGGCCGCCGCCGATGGCCTTGCCATAGGTGGTGATGTCGGGGGTCAGCCCGTAAAGTTCAGCGCAGCCGCCGGCGGCGAGGCGGAAGCCGGTGACGGTTTCATCGAGGTAGAAGAGTGCGCCGTATTGGTGGCAAAGCTCTTGCATCCGCATCAGGTAGCCCGGTTTGGGGGGGATGACGCCCATGTTGGACATCACCCCTTCGGTCACCACGCAGGCGGCATCGGCCCCGTGCAGTTTCATGGCGCGTTCGAGCGCCTCGAAATCGTTCCAGCGCACGACGATGGTGTCTTTCCACGCCTCTTCGGGGATGCCCGACGAGTCGGGGATGCGGATCGGGTCGTTGGGGTGGCCGAGCAGGGTGGGCGGATAGGGGTTGGTGTTCACAAGGACCGCGTCCCACCAGCCGTGGTAATGCCCTTCGAATTTTATGATCTTGCGCCGTCCGGTGTGGCCGCGACACAGGCGGAAGGCGGCCATGGCGGCTTCGGTTCCGGTGTTGGCGAAGCGGACCTTGTCGACGTGGGGGAGGAGGCCCACGAGCAGTTCGGCAACCTCGACCTCGACCTCCAACGCGGTGGCGAAATGGGTCCCGCGGGCGGCTTCGCGGGTGATCGTCTCGACGATTGCGGGGTGGGCATGGCCGAGCGGGAGCGCGCCGAAGGCCATCATCCAGTCGATGTATTCGCGCCCGTCCACGTCATAGAGCCGCGATCCCTGACCGTGGGACATGTAGCGCGGTGCGCCGCCAAAGGTGGCCGGACCACGCGAGGCCGAGGATACGCCTTCGACCAGCACTTTCATGCCGCGGTCGAACAGGGATTGCGAAGTGTTGGTCATGGGCAGGCTCCGTCTGGTTCGCGCAAAGGTGGGCTGCGGCGGGGTCGGGGTCAAACCTGCAACCGACAGGGGATGTCGGAAGACGGGGATTTTTCTGCGAAAAATCCTGCCGCAACGATTTTTCTGCGAAAAATCAGCGGCGGGCGACGGGCGTTGCGACGGGCGTTGCGACGGGCGCTGCGACGGGCGTTGCGACGGGCGGGAGGCGTGAGTTTTCGCCCCGAATTCGTGCGTTCTGAATTCGTGCGCCCCGTATCCGTCACTCGGGTGTTTATGCGATCTGCCTAGGCCAAACCGGCCAGGTGCAATGCGACGCCGAGGCAGGCCGATCCTGCCAGCACCACGGCCATGCCGGCCTTTAAGCGGAACACGGCAAGCAGGGCGAGGGCGCAAAGGAAAGCCGCGGCCCAGTTGACCGAGGCAAGCACCGGCAAGTCCAGCGCGAGCGGGCCGAGGGTGCTGCGCGTCACCTCGGTCCAGATGACATGGACCGCGAACCAGACCGCAAGGTTCAGGATAACGCCCACTACGGAAGCCGTGACCGCCGACAGGGCTGCGGCAAGCTGTGCGTTGCGGCGCAGGTTTTCCATGAAGGGTGCGCCGAGGAAGATCCACGCGAAACAGGGGGCAAAGGTGACCCATGTCGTCAAAAGCCCGCCCAAGGTGGCGGCAAGGAAGGGCGAGGCCCAGCCCGCTTCGCGCAGGGCCGCCATGAAGCCTACGAATTGCAACACCATGATCAGCGGGCCGGGCGTGGTTTCGGCCATGCCGAGGCCGTCGAGCATCTCGCCGGGGGCGAGCCAGCCGTAGGTGCCGACCGCTGCCTGCGCGACCCAAGCGAGGACAGCATAGGCGCCGCCGAAGCTGAGCATCGCGAGGCCCGAGAAATAGGTGGCGATGTCGGCAAAGACGCTTTGGGGCGCGATGGCCACGATCAGCGCGACAGGAACGAGCCAGAGCGCGACTGCCGCCAGCCCCGCCATGAGCGCGCCGCGGCGGGCGTTCTGCGACAGGTCGCCCCCGTCGCCAAGCAGGGTTTCGGCGTCCGCGACATGCGACTGGCCCATCGCGCCATGCCCGCCGCCGGCTCGGAAGGCTGCGAGGCCTGCGCGCGCGCCGGTCCAACCGATGACTGCGGCGAGTGCCACGATCAGCGGAAAGGGGGCTTGCAGGGCGAAGATCGCTACGAAAGAGGCGGCGGCGATCGCCCGCATGGCGGTGTTGCGCAGCGCCCGCTTGCCAACGCGGATCACGGCTTGCAGCACGATGGCAAGCACCGCAGCCTTCAGCCCGAAGAACAGCCCCGCGACGAGGCCTACCTCGCCGTAGGCGGCATAGATCCATGACAGGCCCATGATCGCCACCACGCCGGGCAGGATAAATAGCCCGCCCGCGACCAGAGCACCGCGCACGCCGTGCATCAGCCAGCCGATATAGGTGGCGAGTTGCTGCGCCTCGGGGCCGGGTAAAAGCATGCAGAAGTTGAGCGCGTGGAGAAAGCGGCCGTCGCCAAGCCAGCGTTTTTCCTCGACGAGGATGCGGTGCATCACGGCGATTTGTCCGGCAGGGCCGCCGAAGGACAGGGCTGCGATTCGGGCCCAGACGCGGGCAGCTTCGGCCAGGGTCGGGTGGTCGTTCATGTCGGTCCCGAGCCAAGGGAAGGGCGGGGCCGGGCGATGGGGTAGGCCGCACGTCTGCCGGGCCGCGCGTTGCAAAGCGATCGGGCGCGGGGCAGGCCGGACAAGATGCCGACGAGGCCCGCAGCGATGTGGCGCGGCCAAGGCAGGCCGCAGGTGTGGCAGGCCGGGCCGGGCTTGGCGCTTTGCTGCAGCCCATCACACGGGCGCATGACGGGTCGTGCCGAAAAGGCCCGGCCGCCGATGCGCGCCGCAGGAGGCGCCGTTCTGGCGGGTTCTTCCGGCCTGTTGCGGGCTTTGGCGACTGGTACTGGCATCTGCGTCTCTCGTCTGGATATGTTCCGTGTCACGCAAACGCGATCTTTGGCTGACGCCACGGATGGCGGTCAGCGGGCGATTGTTCTTTCAATGCATCCTCCGGCACGGGGTGTGATGTCAAGCGCGTGCGGGGCGAGGGTCAAATGCGTTGGCCTGCGGGTCACTTGCACAACCGCATGGCGTATTCGGCAGAAAGTCAGAGCCGCGATACCGAGCGATCTGGTTGTCAGTTTGCAGTCCTGCGTCGCTGATCGCCGTCAGCGCGAGGGGTAAGACTTTGGCAAAGCGGATCACCGGTCTTTCTGACGGGGCGGGGCGGTCTGGGTGTGGCAGACTGCCTTTTGGCAGGTCACTACAGGTCGCATGGATCGGGTCCGTTCCATCGATCGGGGGGCGTTTTCATTCTTGCAGGGATAGGGTGGTTCCGCCGAGATCGCGAAAGGCCCGTTGGCGACAGCTGAGTACGATGATCTGCTGGCCCGATGCTTGCGCGTGCAGGGCGTTGAACATCTTTTCGATGCGGTCGTCGTCGGTGTAGACCAGCGCGTCGTCGAAGATGATCGGGGCGGGCTGCCCGCGCGAGGCGAGCAGGCGGGCGAAGGCGAGGCGGACGAGGAGGGCGATCTGTTCCTGCGTGCCGCCTGACAGGATCGACAGCGGTTCTTCGCGCCCGTCGCGGACGAGGGCGGTGGGAAGCAGGCTTTCGCCATCGAGGCGCAGTTCGGCATCGGGCCAGAGCATCCGCAGGAGGGGCCGCAGTTCGGCGAGGACGGGTTCGAAATATCGGTCGCGGGCTTCGTTGCGGGCGGCCTCTAGCGTGGCTGCGAGTTCCTTGAGGACGGCGACTTCGAAGCTGATGGTGGCGAGGGTTTCGGTGGCTGCGGCAAGGCGGGTCGTGGTGTCGGCGAGGTCCTCCATGACGCCCGCTCCGGACTGGATCTTGATTTCCGTATCGAGTTGGGCGCGTTCCATTTGCAGGCGCGTGGTATCGTTGCGGGCGCTTTCGACGATGGAGGTGGCGCGGTCGAAACCGGCTTTGGCGGCGATCAGGTCGGGAGCGGCGGCGAGAAGTGCCGCGTGGTTGGCGCGGGCTGCGGTGAGCGTTGTTGTGGCGTTGGCCAGTTGCGGGGCGAGGGTGGCTTCGGCATCGGGGCCGAAGGCGGCGAGGGCGGCTTCGGTGCGGGCGCGTTCGGTGGCGAGGCTGGCTGCGTTTACGCTGGCGCGGACTTCGGCGGTGCGCAGGCGTTCGGCTTCGCTGCGGGTGGAATCATATTCGGTTTCAGCGGCTTGCAGGGCGATGCTTGCGTGATCGGCTGCGGTCTGCGCTTCGGCCACGGTGGGCAGGTTCGCGCGGGGCGGGATGGCTTCGGGCAGGGCGGACAGTTCGGCTTCGAGCGAGGGCAGGCCCTGCGGGGCAAGGGAGGCGAGGGCGGAGTCGAGATCGCGCAAGGCGGCGGTTGCGTCAGAGCGTGCGGTCGCTGCGGCTTGAGCGGTGGCCAGATCGGGCTGGCCGAGGTGCGACAGGGCGGCGGCGAGGGCCGCTTCGGCGCGGGCGAGATCGTCGCTGTCGTTTCCGGCGGCGGGTTTGACGGTGAAGTGCCCGAGGCCCGGCATGTCGAAGCGGGTTTCGGCCAGCAGGGGAAGCGGGGTTTCGGGAACGGGGTTTCCGTTGCTGGTTACGCGGGCGGGGCCGGTGTGGTGGACGGTGATCTGCGCGGCGCTGCGGTCGCGCAGGGCGCGTTCGAGGGCTGCGGCCTGCGACAGATTTTGCAGGTTGGCCAGTGCCTTGGCGTCGGGGCCGCGTGCGGCGGCTTGCGCCAAGGGTGCGCGGCGTTCCGTCAGGGCGCGGGACTTGGCGATGCGCTCGGCGAGGTCGTTGCGGCGAGCGACGGCGGCTTGGGTTGCGAAGGCGCGGTTCGCCTCGGCCAGTTCGGCATCGGCGGCGATCTTGGCGCTGCGGGCGGCGGCGAGGGCTGCGGCATGGGGGGTAAGGGCGGCTTCGGCGTCTGCGCTTGCGTCTTTCGCGATGCGGGCTGTGGCTTCGGCGGCTTGCAGGTCGGCTGCGGCTTTCGCGCAGGCGGATTTCGCACGGTTCAGATTCGACAGGCGGTCGGACAGGTTGGCCTGCGCCAGTTCCGCGCTTTGCAGGGTGAGGGCGGCGGTGGCGAGCGCATCTGCGTGGCGCTTGGCTTCGTCGAGGTGACGGGTGGCTTCGGTAAGGCGGGTCTGGCGGGCTTCGACCTCATCCGGTGCGGAGAGGATGGTCAGGGATTTGACAACCTCGCGGCGGCGCTGGAGGGCAGCGGTCAGTTGGCGGGCGGTGGTTTCGAGGCGCGTCTTGTCTTCGCTAAGGGTGGCGACGAGGGCTTCGGCATCGGAGAGGGGGCCGCCCTTGAACGGCCTGCCTGTGGCGGTGACGTATTTCGCCAGTTCCTCACGCGTGCGGGCAAGCGCCTTGTCCATGCGGCGGCCGCCGGTCAGGGCTTCGACCTCGCCTGTGACCGAAGTCATCAGGTTGCGGCGGGCAGCTTTGGCGGCGGTCTTTTCGGTGGGGGTGTCGCCTTCGCCTTCGAGCCGTGTCAGCCCCTGACGCACCCACAATAGGCCTGCGGGGCCGCCATCGCCTTCGGCCTTTACGAGGGCGGAGATGAAGGCTTCGGCGTCGTCGGCTTGGTGGATGAGCGTGCCGCTGCGATGCACCGTTGCCTGCGCCTTGCCGAGCCAGCGTTTGGACAGGGTGTAGCTGGTTCCGTTCAGTTCGACCTCGATCGTGACGCAGGGCGAGCCGCCGACATGCGGGCGCAGGGCGTTGATTTCCTTGGATTTCGAGCGGTGGGGTTGGAAGAACAGGGCTTGCAGCGCGTCGAAAAGGGTGGATTTGCCGAATTCGTTGGGCGCGCAGAGCACGTTCAGGCCGGGGCCGATACCTTCGATGCGGACGGGGGCGACGAAGCGGCGGACGTCGGAGAGTTCGATGGAGAGGAGTTTCATGTCCGGTCCTCGCGCAGGTAGCCGTAAAGGCGGTTGAGGGCGGCTGCGGCCGTGCGGCGGGTTTCGCCGTCGAGGGCCGCATCTTCGGCGCGGTCTTTCAGGCGGTCGGCGGCAAGCCGGAGTGCTCCGGCACGGTCGATGTCGTCGAGGTCGGTGGCTTCGACCTCGGTCGCGAGGGCGGTGGTGTCGAGTGCGAACCATGCGAAGTCGGGGGCGACTGCGGCTGCTGCTTCCGTCAGGGCGGCATGTTCGGCCAGCGTGGCGCGGCCTGCGGCGCGGATGCGCATCAGGTGGTCGCGGCGTTCGGCACGGTCGGGCGGCAGGAGGGCCGCGAGGGCGGAGGCGGCATTCTGGCCGGGGACGAGGGGGAGCACTTCGTCATGCCACGCAAAGCGGCCCGTCGGGAAGGTTTCGACCTGTGGCGGAGCGCCCGGCGCGGTGAGGGTGACGCAGATGCAGGTGCCGCGCCCGTCATGGGTGAAGGCATCGCGTTCGGGTGTGCCGGGATACCATGTGCGGTCGCCGACGCGGACATGTCCGTGCCAGTCGCCAAGCGCGAGGTAATCAAGGCGGGCGGATGCGGCGCGGTCGGGCGGGATGGTGTCTTCGGTGCGTGCGCCTTCTTCCGAGAAGTTCTGGATCGAGCCATGGGCGAGGCCGATGCGGAAGGCGCGGGGGTCGGTTTCCGTGCCGTTCATATGGGCGGTCAGGTCACGGCCCGGATAGCGGCGGGGCAGCGGGGCGGGCAGCAGGAAGACGTTCGGGGTGATTTCCACGGGTTCGACATCGTCGAGGAGATGCACGTTGGCGGGGGCCTGTTCGCGAATGCGCGACCAGAGCGATTCAGGGGCGAGGCTGTCATGGTTGCCGGGGATGATCCACCAGTGATGATCGGGGTTCGCGCCCATCGCCGCCAGCGCCTGCCGCCAGACCGGATCGGTCGGGGTTTCGCTGTCGAAGAGGTCGCCCGCGATCAGGATGTGGTTCGCCTGATGGAATTGCGCGGCGGAAGCGAGGCTGTGGATCGCGTTGTGCCGCGCTTCGACCAGACGGCCGCGCAGGTCTTCGGGATAGCTGCCAAAACGGCGGCCGAGGTGGAGGTCGGCGGAATGGATGAAGCGGAAGGGGGGCAAGGGAGCCTCCTGAAATTACCGTGGGTCAGGGCCGAATCTGCCCTTGGTTAATGATAGATCAGGGGGGTGCCAGAATCTGTCGCCCCGTCAGCTTAGTTAGGACTTGCGCTGGCTGCGCGATCAAGACAAAAATTTTGTCACGTTCTTTTGACAGACGAATAAACGTGACACACTTTATGTCTCGTTTTAGCCCGACATGGCCTTGCCAGATGACTTTGAATGACCTTGCGACACGTCTTGGCGTTCCGGCGCGACAGATCCGCTTTCTGATTGCCGAGGGGATCCTTCCTCCGGCGGCCAAGACCGGGCGCGCGGCGGATGGCTATGACGAGACGCATGTTCTGAAAGGCCAGCGGTATCTGGCGCTGCACCGGATGGGGATGAAGCCGGGCTCGATCAAGGTCCTGATGGCCTTTGATGATGCCGTGCCGATCCTTCAGGCGGGCGGCGTCGAACTGCGGGTGATTCCGGGAATTTCCCCCGAGGCGATCGACGTTGATGCGGTTTTGCGCGCGGTCGAGGCGGCGCTGCGGGCCTATGTTGCAAAGGGATAGGGAATGACCATCACCGCATTCGGGCATGGTGCGGACCTCGCGGCGGTTCGTGAAATGCCCGAAGATCGACTGCGGATGCGGGGCAGGTGGTGCGCGTGGTCCTGTGCGGGCGGGTTGACGGGTCAGGGCAGCGCGGGGAAATCCCTGCGCTGGTAGCCTGCCACCATGTCGCGGAGGCGGTCGGGGGCCAGAACCTCGACCGCGTCACCCCAGAGGTAGAGGTGCCATGCCATTTCGAGGTGGCCGGAGGCCTGGAAGCGGACGGTCAGGCTGCCGTCTGCTTCCTCCGTCACTTCTTGCAGGGGGTGGAAGATGAAGTCGCGGGCGACGGCGGCGGCGCGGGCGGCGAAGCGCCATATGGTTTCGGTGAATTCTTCCTCGGCATGGTAGCTGCCGAAGGCGCGGGCGGCATGGGCTTCGAGGTTGAAATCGGGGTCACGGGCAAAGGACGAGGCTTCCAGCCGCGCCGCCGTGATCCGGTCGAGCCGGAAGTGCTGCAAACGGCCGTTGCCGCCTTTGACCTTGGCCACGAGATAGCGGCGGGTGCCAAGCAGCATGCCGTAGGGTTCGATGATGCGGTCGGCTCCGTCGGGCCTGCTGCCGCCCGCGTAGGTGATGGTCAGAAGGTTCGGACCTTTCAGCGCCTCGGCCACGGTTTCGAGGACGAGATGGGCAGTCCGCACGCGCGGGCCGGGACGCGAGGCGAAACCATAGGCTTCCAGCACCGCTTCGGCATCGCTTTCGGCGCGGCGGGCGTGGGGGCGGGCCATGCTGGCAAGCAGGCGGTCGCGCAGCGATTTCAGGGATTTGACCTCGTTCGTTGCCCCGTCGCGTTCCGCGCGGCGGATTGCGATCTCGAGGGCGGCCAGTTCACTGTCGCGGATGCCTTGGGCCAGCATCAGGCGGGCTGCATTGCCGTCGAGCCGCCAGTATTTGCGCCGCTCGTCATCGGTGCGGGTGGTGCAGGTGTCGAAGACCTCTTCCAGCACGCGCGTCATGCGCTGCGCGGTGCGGCGGTCGACGCCGAATTCCTCCTCGATGTCGATCAGGCCCACACCCGAATGGCGCGAGGTCGCCATTTCGGCGAGGCGGAGCAGGTCCACGGCCTTGGTGAATGACATGGTTAACGCCCGTGACAGGTTTTGCCACCTATAGCGTAAAAGCCTGCATCGGGCGACGCAAAAAAAGGCGCAGTCAAAGCACGATGATGCCGGTCTGCTTTGCCTTGTGTTCGGGTTCGACGTGGATCGTCACCATCGCATCGGGCACCTTGAGTTTCATTTCCCGCTCGATCCGGTCGCAGATTTCGTGCGCGTCGGCGACCGAGGTGGTGCCGGGCACGACAAGGTGGAAATCGATGAAGGTCACCTTGCCCGCATGACGGGTCCGCAGGTCATGGGCTTCTAGCGCGCCGATCGCCTCGGCCGAGATGACGTTGCGGATTTTGGTCATCGTCTCGTCGGGCACGGCTTCGTCCATCAGCCCGCTCAGCGAGGTTGCCATCACCTTCCAGCCCGACCACAGGATGTTGAGCGCCACGATCCCTGCAAGCAACGGGTCGAGCGCGGCCCAGCCGGTTTCGATCGCCAGTAGCACGCCGAAGGTGACGCCGATCGACGAGATCACATCAGACTGAAGGTGCCTGCCATCGGCGACCAGCGCGGGCGAGCGAAATCTGCGACCGCGGGTCATGAGAACCCAGCACCAGATGCCGTTCAGGACGCTGGCAAGGCCGTTGACCATGAGGCCCTGTAGGGGTGCGTCGAGGATGCTCGGGCTTTGCAGACCCTTGTAGGCTTCGTGCAGGATCAGCAGGGCGGCGACGATGATCATCACGCCTTCGAGGACGGCGCTGAAGAATTCGGCCTTGTGGTGGCCGTAGGGGTGATTGGCGTCTGCCGGGCGTGCGGCGATCTTGATGGCGACCAGTGCTGCGATCGCGGTGGCCACGTTTACGGTGCTTTCCAGCGCATCCGACAAAAGCGCGACCGATCCGGTCATTTGCCATGCCAGCGCCTTGAGGCCCAGCACCACGACACCGATCAGAAGGCTTCCTACGGCCAGTTTGAGTGTCGCTTGCATCTGGGTTCTCCGTTGCTTTCCCGCCTTTAGCTGGCGCGGGCAATCGGGGCAACCCGTTGAATTTGAGAATGATTATCGCTTGCGGCGGGTTCGGGGCGGGTTTTCGGGCGACTGCGCGGAAGGTGTTGATTTCGCGGTGTTCCCTTGGGCAGGGTCAGCTTTCGAAGCGGGCGCGGAAGCGGGCGATTTCGCGTGGTTCGGGCGGGCGGCCGGTGTAGATTTCGACATATTTGGGGATGCGGGTCAGGCGTGTTTCGAGCGACTCGCTGGCTTGCATCGAGATGTAGCCGATCTGGACAAGGTAGATGGTGCGCGCCCGCACGTCTGCATCCTGCGCGTCATGGCCCCAGCGTTCCAGCATGGCCGAGAGGGCGGCGAGGCGGCGCTGGTCTGCATCGGTCACGCGCGACAGGATTGCGGGGTCTTTCAACCCCCAGCCGCGCATGGCGAATTCGAGCCTTGCGTCGAAGGTTTCGGCGCTCAGGAAGCAGGCGATCACGTTCAGCATCGCCTCGGTTTCGGTTTCGCCGTAGTCGCGGGTGGCGGCGATCAGGGGGGCGGTGGTGCGGGCCTCCCAGAGTTCGGCGAGGGCGGTCAGCAGGGCCTCGCGGTCTTTGAAGAACCAGTAAAAGCTGGTGCGCGAGAGTTTGAGCTGTTCGGCGAGCGGCATGATCTTGACCGCATCGACGCCTTCGCGGACCAGTGCGGCATAGGCGGCGTCAAGCCAGCCCTCGCGCGATCCGCGCCATCCGGTTTCGGGTTTGTCCTGCTCTGCCATGCGCCCGAGCCTAGAGCTGTGCGAAGTGCTTCGCAAGAATGTTCTGTAGTGCATGTAATGTTGACACAACTGAACATTATGCGAGATTGGCGGCAACCCATCAGGAGGCCCCGATGTCGAACGACCCGCTGTTGCAGCCCTATCAGCTCAAGCATCTGACGCTGCGAAACCGCATCATGATTACCAGCCACGAGCCGGCCTATCCCGAGGACGGGATGCCCAAGGGGCGGTATCGGGCCTATCATGTCGAACGCGCCAAGGCGGGGGTTGCGCTGACGATGACGGCGGGGTCGGCAAGCGTGGCGCGCGACAGCCCGCCGGTGTTCAACAACATCCTTGCATGGAAGGATGAGGTCGTCGGCTGGATGAAGGGGATGGTGGACGAATGTCACGACCACGGCGCGGCGGTGATGATCCAGTTGACCCACCTTGGCCGCCGCACGCGCTGGGACAAGGGCGACTGGCTGCCCGTGGTGGCCCCCAGCCATGAACGCGAGGCGGCGCATCGGGCTTTCCCCAAGCGGATCGAGGATTGGGACATTGCCCGTATCATCACCGATTTTGCCGATGCCGCCGAGCGGATGCAGGCAGCGGGCGTGGACGGGATCGAGCTTGAGGCCTATGGCCATCTGCTCGAACAGTTCTGGTCGCCGCTGACCAATGATCTGGAAGCGCCCTATGGCGGGTCGCTCGACAACCGTTTGCGCTTTACCTTCGATGTGCTGCGGGCGATCCGCGAACGCTGCGGGGCCGATTTCATCGTGGGGCTGCGCTATACCGGCGATCAGGACATGGCCGGAGGCATGGGCCGCGCCGAGGGGATGGAGGTCAGCCACAAGCTCAAGGACAGCGGGCTGGTCGATTTCCTGAACGTTGTCAGGGGGCATATCGACACCGACCCCGCGCTGACCGACCTGATCCCGATTCAGGGCATGAAAAGCGCACCGCATCTGGATTTCGCGGGCGAGATACGGGCGGCGACGGGCTTTCCCACCTTTCACGCGGCGCGGATTCCCGATGTGGCCACCGCGCGCCATGCGATTGCCAGCGGCAAGCTGGATATGGTGGGGATGACGCGGGCGCATATGGCCGACCCGCATATCGTGCGCAAGATCATCGAGAAGCGCGAGGATGACATACGCCCTTGCGTGGGCGCGAATTACTGTCTGGACCGCATCTATCAGGGCGGGCTGGCCTTTTGCCTGCACAACCCCGCCACGGGCCGCGAAGAGACGATGCCGCATGTGATACCTGTGGCTGCGGCGAAAAAGCGGATCACCATCGTCGGCGCGGGGCCTGCGGGGGTGGAAGCCGCACGGGTCGCGGCCGAGCGCGGGCACGCGGTGACGGTGTTCGAGGCCGCCGACCGCGCGGGCGGGCAGATACGCCTGACCGCGCAGGACGAGCGGCGGCGCGAGATGATCTCGGTCATCGCGTGGCGCATGGCGCAATGTGAAAAGAAGGGCGTGGCCTTCCATTTCAACAGCTATGCCGATGCCGCGATGGTGCTGGCGACGCAGCCCGACGAGGTTATCATCGCCACGGGGGGGCTGCCGCATACGGCAGTGTTGGCGGCGGGCAACGATCTGGTCCATTCGGCATGGGACGTCCTGTCGGGCGATGTGAAGCCCGGAGCGGACGTGCTGATCTTTGACGATGCGGGGGATCATGCGGCTTTGCAGGCGGCGGACCTGATTTCAGCCACGGGGGCGGCGGTCGAGATCGTGACACCCGACCGCAGCTTTTCACCCGAGGTGATGGGGATGAACCTTGTCCCCTATATGCGGAACCTGCAAAAGCGGAACACGACATTCACCGTCACGTGGCGGCTGGTGTCGGTGGTGCGTGAAGGCAACCGGCTGCGCGCCAGGCTGGGCAGCGATTACGGTGATTATACCAAGGAACGGCTGGTCGATCAGGTGATCGTCAACCACGGCACGCGCCCGCTGGACGATTTGTATTTCGAGTTGAAGCCGCAATCGACGAACCTTGGCGAGGTGGATTACGAGGCCCTGTCGACTGGCGGGGTGCAGGCGGTGGCAGCCAACCCCGATGGCGGATTCCGGCTGTTCCGGATCGGTGATGCGGTTGCGTCGCGCAACACCCATGCCGCGATCTATGACGCGTTGCGGATCGTCAAGGACCTGTAAGGACTTTGGCCCCGGGGCGGGTGCCTTCGGGGTCGAAAGCCAGGGCGGAAAGCGCCGTGAGCTGCGGGTGTTCCCTGCTGCGACGCCACGGTACTGGGGTACATGCGGTCGACATTGCCGCCCCCGGGTTCGAACATGATGCAGCGGATGCCGTTGAAATCGGCTTGCGGGGGCAGGGCGTTGAAAATTTCGCGATGGCGGTTGAAAATGCGGGCGGGCATGGCCATGTGCCTGTCATGAAACAGATTTTTGTCGTACCCGTGTTCGCCCTTGTGCTCTCGGCAGGTTCCGTGCCGCTGGCCACAACGCCCCTTCATGCCCAAGAGGCCGCACAAAGCGCGCAGGGCTGGATCGAATGGGGCATGTCGCTGTTCGGGGGCAGCATCGCGGATGAAGTCGCACCCGCGATCAGCGATATGAAGGCGCTGGCCGACCAGTTCGGACCGGCGATCGCGCCGGCGGTCGAAAAATTTCTGGGGCTCGTCGATGACATGACGAATTACGAGATGCCGGAAATGCAGCCGAATGGCGATATCCTGATCCGCCGCAAACCGGAGGCGCCGCCCGTCCAGCCGCCGGCTGCGGGCGAGGGTGATTCGATCTGACGTGCGGCCACGGTCAGGCCGGAACCGCCTTTGGTGCGGCTGCGGCTTGGTCGAGGGCAAGCATCTCGCGCCGGATGTGGCGGTTGTCACCGCGCGTCAGCACCCAGCGGCCGACCTTGCGCGCAAGCGCGGGGCGGCCCATGCCGAGCGCGCGGTCGAAGAGTTCCTTTTGGTAGCGGCTGAAAGTCTTTCGCTGCCTGAGAAGCCGGTAGAAATCGGCTTCGGTCAGGGTGCCGTTCAGGGCGCCCAGCGTGACAGGGGCGAGGATGCCCATCTGTTGCAGGCTTGACCCCAGCCGGTGGCCGAGCAGGGGCGCACGCAGTTTCAGCACGTTCGGGCCGGTGAAGCGGGCGGCGTGGCCTGCGTCGAGTTCCTCGTATGGATCGTAGAGCAGGGTCACGGTGCCCGCCGCATGGCTGGCCGTGGCCGCGTCACCGTACGGGCCGCTGAAATCGTGATCCCACGCGGTCTTGTAGCGGGTTTCCCAAGGGACGACCGACCGGTCGAGCGTGGATTGCGGCGAGATGATCACGGCATCTGCACCGGGGCAGGCGGCGACGAAGGCGGCTGCGGCATAGCCCCCCATCGACGCGCCGTAGAACACCACGCGGCGGAAGCGGGCGAAAAAGCCGCTGTCGCGCAGGTCGTCGAATTGGGCGGCAACCCATGGGTCGCGATACCATGTCCAACCGTTGGCCATGACGCCAAGCATCGACCAGCCCTGTTTTTCGATGAAGGAATAGCCCCAGGGGCGGCGGTCATCGCGCTTTTCCATGGCGAGTTCGACGTTGTCGAAGGTGACGACCAAGGTGTCCGAGCGGGGCGTAAAGAGAAAGCTGTGCTCGCGGCTTTCGCGGAAGAACCCGTCCTTGCCCGCCAAGGTGGTGGCGATGGCCGACCATGAGCTTTCGTCGTCGCGCGCGACGATCTTGTCGGCGGTCAGGATGGTGCGAACGACCGGCACGCCGTCGACTTCGGTCGTGCTGACGGTATTGGTGGTGCCGAATTCCTTGAGAAAGGGAAAGGCGCCCGAGCCTTTGCGAATGTCGATCACCAACTGGCTGCCATGGTCGAGCAATCTGGGCAGCACGGTTTCAAGGTGCTTGATCTTGTTGATGTCGCCAAAGCCGTTCAGGTTGGCGACCAGTTGCGCCGGGCGCAGGGCGTTTTGCGAACCGGCGCGGCTGATGCGTTTGGGGTCGATGCCATGGCCAATCAGGGCCTTGGTATAGACTGCCACCCATTTCGAGGGATGTGGCGCGAAACGGCCGCGATGGTCGATGTCGACAAGCTGGATGTCGCAATCCCATTTGCCATGGGCGGCGATGGCGAAGGATTGTGCGGTGCCGCCGATATCGGTGAACAGGCGCACGTCCTCAAGGCCGACATGGTCGATCAGGCCGGCTTCGAAGACGCGGTTGCCGCGCCGCTTTATCGGGGCGGCGCTGGGTGAAATGCCGTGTTTCGTCACCAGCATGTCAAGATAGCTGCCCTTGGGCGGCAGGCCCATGTAGCGCAGGCCAAGTTCGCGCTTGTTCGAGGCCCAGAGGTGCAGCGCGGTGGTCTGCGGCGAGAGCATCGCTTCGACTTCGGCCACGGGTTTGAAGAACCTTTGCCGGTCGGGGAAGGCGATGGGGTAGAACGCCTCTTGCGGCAGCACCTTGGCGGCGAGTTTGAGGTGATGGACGAAATGCGTCACCATCATCGGCCCCCAGACGCCCCAAGGCTGCTGGCTGACGTGGACGGGCTGGCTTGCGGCTTTGGCTGTCGCAAACTCGTCACGCAGTTTGGGTCTGACGAAGGGCGGGATGGCGAAGGGATCGGCGGTATAGTCGAGCATCGCAGCCAGAAGCGGGCTGTCGGGCGCAAGGCCAAGCACCGCGTTGTTGACCCGCTGGCCGCCCGGCAGTTCGAAGCCGAGCACATCGGGCGTGTCATAGGTCATCGGCCGCAGGCAATAAACGTCGGTATCGACCCAGATCATGCCGGGGTTCCTGGCCAGCATGTGCAGGCGGAACAGATCGGCAAAGAGCGCGAAACTGTCCTTCTTTTCGTATTTCAGGAAATTGTCGGTATCGAGCACCTCGCGCCCGTCGCGGCGGATGACGCCTTGGGGGACGTTGGGGATGTCATCATAGGAAAACAGCGTGATCTCTTGGCCCTGATCGACGAAGGATTTGAGGCAAAGCTGCTCCATCCACGAAAGCTCGCCGCCGATCCAGAGTGTGCCGACTTCCCGCAGTTTTGCTTTCACCTGAACCTCTTACCCGCCACAATGGTCCGGCTGGTTGCGAGTTTGGCGCAAAAGCGGCACCTTGCCAAGGATGATGTATCCTTTGGGCGCGGGCGCTATCCCTTAGGCTTGCGGGCATGGTATAGCACCGCGGCGCGGAGGGTCGTTCCGCAAAAGGGTAAGGGCAGTAACGGTGGGATCGCAAGCGTCACGGGTTCATTTGCGCCGCATGTCCGCCCGCGAGGTCGGTGCGTCAAGTGTGACGCGGCTTTTGGACTGTGTGGCGCTGCCCGGCGATCTGGTCCGCAGCTTTTTCGGGACCGGAACGGCGGTCGCGGCCTTTCTGCCCGATGGCGCGCAGGGCGCGGCGGTGCCCGAAGACCTGCGTGAGGTCGCGGGGGCCTGCATCGTCACCACGCGGGGGCAGGGGCCAATCGCGCTGGCGGATGGCACGCTGCTGGACGTGCAGCCGCAAGCGGCCGAGCCGGACCTGCTGGCGGGGCTGAATTGCCTGTTCGGGGTCAGGCTTGAGGAAAGCGCCGCACAGGTGGCAGAATGGCTGCGCTATCACGCGGTGCATCACGACATGCAGGGGGCCTTGGTGCTGAACCGCATGCCCGACCCCGGTTTTGCGCCCGCGCTTGAGGCGGCTTTGGCAGGGGTTGCCGTGACGGTCGTCGTGCTGGAAAGCCCGCTCGCCCTTGGCAAGCCCGATATGGGGCCGGAAAACCACCCATTTCTTGCGCCGGACGCGCCGGGCAAGGACCGGATGGAGCCGCCCGCGCCCGACCGTCTGCGGGCGCCGATGGGCGAGGGGCTGATCTATGAACTTGGCAAATGGCGCTTCCTGTCGGATGCCCGCGCGGTTCTGATGCTGGATGTGACCGATATCCTCGATCCCGCCGCGTTTGGCAGTTTCGACCGCTGTGTCGAAGCGAAGGGCGGGGTGGTGCTGCTGTCCGGACAGCGCATCTACCCGTGGCGCGTCAGGGCGGGGCGCGAGGCGCGGTTCGGCGACCATATCTGCTGCCAGTTCGATGCGGGCAGCGGTATCACCCGCTGGGGCGTTGCGCCGCGCAAGGCGGGGCTGGCCAATACATGGCGGATGCTGCGGGTGGCTTATGTCAAGCCCGATCCGGCCACGACGGTGCCGTTCTTCCGCGCCATGGCGATCCGGGTTCCCGACCGGGCCAGCGGCGAGTTGGCGCCCAAGACCAGTCTGATCGAAGACCCGCATCTGTTGGCGATGGCCGGCGATTTCTTTGGCCACAGCCCGATCCGCGCGCCGGTGTCGGCCGCCAAAGCCGCGCCGCGACAGGCGGTGCAGGCGGGGCGCACGGCGATCGTGACCACGATGAAGAACGAGGGGCCGTTCATTCTGGAGTGGATCGCCTATCACCGCGCCATCGGGGTCGATGATTTTCTGGTCTATACCAACGACTGCACCGATGGCACCGACACGATGCTGACCCTGTTGCAGGAAAAGGGGCTGGTGCAGCACCGTGCCAACCCGTGGCAGCCGGGGGGAGAATTGAAGCCGCAGCACGCCGCCCTGCAAGCCGCCGAGGAAGAGGCGGTGATCCGCGATGCGGGCTGGGCGATCTGCATGGACGTGGACGAGTTCATCAACATCAAGATCGGCGATGGCACGCTGGGGGCACTTTATGCCGCGATCGGCGATGCCAACATGATCAGCCTGACGTGGCGATTGTTCGGCGATTCAGGCGTGGCGGGGTATGAAGACCGCTTCCTGTTGGACCAGTTCACCCGCTGCGCGCCGGAAATCATCCGCAAACCGCATCAGGCATGGGGGTTCAAGACGCTGTTTCGCAACATCGGCATCTACAAGAAGCTGGGCGTGCACCGGCCCAAGGGGCTGAAGCCCGACCTGTGGGATCAGGTGCATTGGCTGAACGGGTCGGGCAAGCTGATGCCGCGCGAGATGTTCCGCAACGGCTGGCGGGCGACGCTGGAAACCTATGGCTATGACTGGGTGCAGTTGAACCATTATGCGGTGCGGAGTGCCGAGAGTTTCCTTGTGAAACGCGACCGGGGGCGGGTGAACCATGTCGACCGCGATCAGGGGCTGAACTACTGGTTCCGCATGTCGCACAATCAGGACAGCGACACCTCGATCCAGCGGATGATTCCGGCCTGCCGCGCCGAATTCGAGCGGTTGCTAGCCGACCCGGAAATCCGCGCCGCGCATGAATTTTCGGTGGCGCAGCATCGGGCGAAGATCGCGGCGCTGTTGCAGACGGAAACCTATCGGCGGTTCTATGGCGAGTTGACCGGAGAGCGGATGCGGAACCTGTGCCGCCGCCAGCACCATTTCGGATCGGCCGTGTTCAACGCAGGGCCGCAATCGGTGCCCGACGAGATCGCGCTGGCGCCCGAACTGCCCGCCGATTTCTTCTTTACCGTCGAGCATCAGGGCGAGGCCGAGCACTAACCCGCGCGATCACACCGTGGCAGGATCTACGGAAAGCAGGCCGCGACGGGACAGTCGGTCGAGCACTTCAGCGCCGTAAGCGGCATTGCCATGCACCCCGTCGGGGGCACGCAAGTGTTCGGGCAGGGGGCGATCGGCCCAGTCTTCTTCGTCGCGGGGGTCAAAGACGGTCAGCCCGTGTTTGCGCAAGGCGCTGGTGATACGGCTGCCGAAATAAAGCGCGACGGGGTCGGTCTGGATCATCGGAGGGGCCACGACCGTCAGTTTGGCATATTGCGCGCCAAAGCGCAGCAGGCGGAACAGGCTGTCGCGGTGGTGCAGGATGTAAGACAAAAGGAAGTCGTCGCTGACGAACAAGAGGCCGTCATTTTCGGCGAAATGGGCGGCGTCGGGCGTATGGCCGTGGCGAGCGAAAAGCGGGGCCAACCGGCCCAGATGATAGCCGATGCTGGCCAGAACGGGGATGTCGGCGCGAAACACCGATCCGCCGATCTGGGCGTTGAAGCCGATGATCTTGCGGTTCAGGCCGCGTCTGTGCGGTTGCGAGATGCCCTGCCCGCGGTGCGGGCGCATCTGGTTTTCGTGCCAGAAATTGCCCGATATATACAGCATCTCAGAGTTCAGCCCGTACGCGACTGCGGCTTCTTGCAGGGCGGCGGTGTGGCTGTCACCGATGATCAGAAGGTCAGGATGCATTGTAAGCCTCGAGTGCGGCTTCTTCGCACAGGACGGCTTCGGCGGCCATCGATTGTTCCAGCGCGGCATCCCGGGCGGCCTGAAGGGCCGCTTCGTTGCCGTGGCGGGCGGGGGCGGTCAAGTGCAGGCCACCGAAGAAGTGACCCATGACAAGGTCGACGCCCTGCGGCACGACAGAGCGGAGGTTGGGTTCGTAAAAGGCCGATCGCGCGGGGGCGCCGCTGATGATTTCGTAGGACGGGAAGTAATCGACGGCGGGCTCATCCTCGGCCATTTCGCCCGCGACGGCGCGCAGCACGGCCTTGGACCGCGTGGTTGCCACCAGCACATGCGCGCCGCTGGCGGTTGCGGTCAGCGGCACGGGGCTGACGGTCAGCAAAAGGTGGATGTCGGGGTTCATCTGGCGCAACAGTGCGAAAGAGCGGTCGAGATCGGCGCGGATGGCGGCGGCGCGGTAGTTGACGAAGCGGTGGCGGCCCGCGTCGAAGCTGCCGCCCATGGTGCCGGGGCAGGCGGCATAGGGCTGGCCTTCGATGCTTTCCCAGCCTTCGGTCAGGCCAAGCGTGAAGACGAAGACATCGGCCCCGCGGATGGCGCGGGCAAGGCCGCGGATCATCGACAGGCGCGAGGCGAATGCTTCGGCTTCGCTGGTAAAACCTTCGGGTTCGATGGCGGGGCGCAGGCTGTCGCGGAAGCGGCCCTTGGGTTCGGACCAGAGTTCGGCCGCGTCGGGGGCAAGGTTGCCTGCGGCCATTTCAAGCAAAAGCCGCAACTGCGCTGCGGTGTAGATATTGGCGGTGCGGGCCGAAAACACGCCGTAGTTGAAACGGCGGGCCAATTCTGCGGGCGTGCCTGCGGGGGCGGGTTCGCCGTCGATCCAGCCGATGCCACGGGCTTTCAGCGCGCGGCTGATGTGCTGGGCAAAGCAAGAGCCAAAGGTGGCAAAGCGGGCATCGGCGGGCAGCGAAAAGCACGAATCCCACAGTTTGGACAGGCCGAAGACGCCAGCCTCGGCCACGCCGGTGCGCCAGAAGGCCTGGGCGGGAAGATCGGCATAGGGATGCTTTTCAGCCATGGAACCGGCACCGGACGCGATAAGGAAACAAAGGATGCAGCGGGGCAGAGGCTTGCCCCCTGCCGCCGCAGTATGGCTGGGCGCTGGTCAGACCGGACGTCCGAGTGTCACGATCCACTGGTTCGCCATGGTCTTGAGCGACGCCATGCTGCCCAGATCGGCCACGGCCTGTTCGACGGCGCGCTTGACGGGGGCGCCCTGCGCTTCGGACATCCAGTTGAAATCGTCACCCGTGATCAGGCCGTCGGGCTTTACCTTTTGCAGCGACAGCGCGATGTCGGCCCCGATGAAGGGTTCGTTGTGGTTGCCGTCAAGATAGACCCAATCGAAGTAACCATCGGCAAAGCCCCCGAGCGCCACGTCGGACATGGCGCGGTGGATCTTTACGCGCGGGTCATCGGCGAATGCGGCGCAGACGGCTTGGTACTTCTGCTCCATCAGCTCTTCGTTCTTGCGGCGGCCAAAGCCGGTGTTCGGAAATTCGGGCTGGTACAGCCACGGATCGATCAGGTGCAATTCGGCCGGTTCGCAGATATCGAGGATCTTGCGCGAAAATGCGCCCTCCCAAACCCCCACCTCGGCGACCCGACCGCCCTTTGGCAGCGATTGAAGCAACCTTGTGCGGACTCGATCTCTTTTCGATTCGGCTTCGTCCATTTCGATTCATAACCTTTGAAAGTAACTATCTTCTTCTTGCCACGATACCGAATGCGCGTTGCCTGACAAGCCAAAGCGCGGCGGGCGGCATGCGCGAACGGTCAGGGTGTGACCTTTTCGGGCCTGAGCGCCTGTGCCGGATCGAGTGCTACGCCGTCGAACAACGGGTAGCCTGCGGCGATGAAGGCGGCCGTGTCGTGGAAATCGAACAGGTCGTTGAACGCATCGACACCGAAATCTTCCAGCGTCAGTTCGGAATAATCCTGCAAGATCTTTGCGTAAGCCCTGTCCAGCACCGTCGATTTGGAGTCCAGCCCCGACACGAGCACGATGCCCGTCGGGCTTGCGTCAAGCACGGTGACGGTCAGGTCGGGACGGTGTTTTGCAAGGATAGGGATCAGTTTCCACACATCGCCTGTCCAGGCCCGTTTGGGTGTGTTGTCCAGATCGCGGGTCGTCATTTCGTGGCCGAAGGGGCAGCAATCATGCAGGGCGATTACGCCGTCGGGATGGCTGGCCTTTTCAGTGGCGATGAAATCGCGCAGGAGGAATTCGAAGAGGTGCATGCCGTCAAGGAAGCTGAACGAGAGTTTGACCTTGGCCGATTTCAGGAAACCGCTTGCGAAGAAATCGTCGCTTGGCTGCTGGAAGATATGCAGCGCGGGCTTGATGCCGATCACATTGTCCTCGACGCGGAAGAAGGGATCGACGACGATCGTCTTGCCGCGCACAGGGGCAAAGGTGCGGCCCGTACGACAGCCGATTTCCATATACCAGTCGAACAGGCGGTCGCGGTGCAGCGCATTCATGAATTTGGTGTATTTCAGTCCGTTGGCCTGTTTGAACATCAGTCTTCCTTCGTCTTTCGGCGTTTGCTACGCAGCCATGCGGCGCGGTCCTCGGGCGACATCACATCTTCGCCGGGCGCCAGTCCGGCCCTTAGCGAGACCTGAACCTCGGCTTGCGTAGGGGCTTTCCAGCGGGTTCCGATGATCAGGCCCGCGTCTTTCAGGCCCCTGTGCAACCGGTCGAAGTCAAGGACCGCGAGGCCCAGATGGTCGCCCCGCTGCGGCGGCCACCATGTCGCGGTCACGGCATTGATCGCACGGGTGGGACGACCGGCGCGGTCCTGCATCTGGGTGGCGATGGCCTGCGGCAGCACCTCGCGCCGGTGGAGCACGGCCGATATCTGGTCGGGCTGGCGCAGAAGCGCAAAGAGGTGCAGCGCCGAGCCTTCGGCAAAGACCAGTTTGCCGGCGCGTTGAAAGGTTTTCACCTGTTCTTCGATGGAATGGGCCTCGGGCGAGAAGATGCGGTAGCCTTCGGCGGCGAGAAGCCGTTCGAGGTGGTCTTCGCAGGCATAGCGTCCGGCATCGGGGCCAAGCCCGCTGCGTGTGACGTAGAGTTTCACCTTGGGGTCGGCCGGTTTGGCGCGGGGCCAGCGGCTGTCGATCCAGTCGTAGAATTCGGGCCGGCCCTTGCATCCGGTGGCTTCGCCGAAAAGTTCGGGCGCGGTGTGCAGGCTTTCGAAGGCGAGCGCGTTTTCGGTGACGAGGACGGGATTGGTGACGCCCAGACTGCGCAAAAGCCGTGGGAGCGCGGTATACGAGGGCGGGCGCGCAGTGCGTTTGGCGGCATAGACCAGCGTGGTTTCGGGCGGCAGGCGGTCGAGCGCGGGCAGGCGGCCGAGGGCATTGAGCACGAGAAAGCCGAACTGCTTGTCGGCTGGACCGGCAAAGAGGGCAGGGCCGAACAGGCGCGAACTGTCCTGCACGGGCGCTGCGGTAGCGGCGGGCTTTGTCACCCAGACCGACGTGCCGATGGCGGTGTCGGGCAAAAGCGCGCCGTCCGCACCGTAGATGCCAAAGCCCGTGACGATGCGGCTGATCCGTGCGGCCGGGATGCAAAAGGCGTCACTATGCGGGGTCATTCAAATCCACTCTTACCGCCGGATCGGACCAATGGGCTGCGCCTATGGTCTTGCCCATGCATACTTCGGGATGTGTATGTGACTGTTCGGGCTGTGTCGACCCTTTGGAGCGGGCCTAGGCTTGCGGATCGGTGTCAAAGCCGCGGGGCGGGGTGGAATCGGGGGCAAGCACCAGCGTGGCCTCAATGGCCAGATCTTCGGCCATGGCGGCGGCATTGGGTCCGGCGGACATGAGGTGCTGCCAGATCAGGCGGGCGGGCGGGGCGATGCGCGGTTCGAGCACGGCGCGGGCGGTGTGGAGCCAGACCGCGAGGCCGTCGCTGCTGTCGTAGTCGCGGCTTTTCCGCAGGGCGGCGATGCGGGTCTGCGTGGCCTTGACGAAGCGCGTCACGTTGGCGGGCGGCCAAGCGGCAAGATCGTGCAGGTCCTGACCTTCGGCCAGACAGGCGGCCTGCCAGAAGCGGGCGGTGGCGGCATGGCTGTCACGGATATGCGGCTTGGTGGTTTCCAGCTTGTCGGCCATGGCCTGCGCCTCGTCTATCAGGGCGGTCAGGGCCTTTTCCTCTTTCCATGCGCTGAACATCGAAGGCCTTTCTTTGGGGGTGCGCCTGTGAAGCACGCTCAGGCGGGGGGCACAAGCCTGCGCCGTTGGCATGGCCTTGCGGTGCGGACGGCGGGACGTTTAAACTTCGACGACCGGCGCAGGAGGGCGAGAGGTGACGGACGGGGCACGAAGCTGGCTGGAAGGGCAGTTTTCCTGTGCGGGAAAACGGGTGCTGGTAACCGGCGCGAGCCGTGGCATCGGGCGGGCGCTGGCCGTGGGCTTTGCCCGCGCAGGAGCCGATCTCGTGGTTGCCGCCCGTGCGCGCGGGGCGCTCGACGCCGTCGTGGGCGACCTTGCCGAAACCGGCGCGCGCGTCGATTGCGTGACATTTGACCAGTCTGATGTCGGCGCAATCCGCCATGGTCTGGCGGGCCTTGGCCCTGTCGATGTGCTGGTGAACAACGCGGGTGTCGAAGATGTGCGCCCCGCGCTCGACGTGGACGAGGCGCTTTGGACCAAAATCGTCGATACCAACCTGAAGGGCGCGTTCTTCGTGGCGCAGACGGTGGCGCAGGGCATGGCAGAGGCGGGCGGGGGCGCGATCATCAACCTTGCCTCGCTGACCTCGTTCGTGGGGGTGCCGACGGCGGTGCCTTATGGCGCGTCGAAGTCGGGAATATTGGGGATGACGCGGGCGCTGGCTGCGGAATGGGGGCCAAAGGGGATACGCGTTAACGCGCTGGCGCCGGGATATTTCAAGACCGACATGACCGAGGTTTTCTATGACGACACCGAATGGGTCGAACGGATGACCGCACAGATGCCGCTGCGCCGTCTGGGGGTGCTCGACGATCTGGCGGGGGCTGCGGTGTTTCTGGCATCGCCCGCCGCGCGCTATGTGACGGGCCAGTGTCTTGCGGTGGACGGCGGATACCTTTGCTCGATTTAAGGGCGGCCACAGGGCCAGGGCGGGGCGGAATACGCCATTGATTATCAAGGCATCTATACAAGCCAAGGCTGTGCGGTCTAGATTTTCGACACGTCGGACGGGGCGGGCATAAGGGGCGAACATGGCGGCGGGCCGGTCACAGGGGCAAGACAGCGGCGAAGGGGCCGCGGCGGTGGTCGCCCGCGATGTGACGATGGATTTCGGCACCGGAAAGCCTGCTGTGGACGCGGTGTCGTTCCGGCTGGAGCAGGGGCGCTTCCTGACAATTCTCGGACCTTCGGGGTCGGGCAAGACCACGCTGTTGCGGATGATCGCGGGGTTCGACCGGCCCACGCGGGGCCAGATTATGGTGGGGGGAAAACCTGTGGACGCGGCCCCGCCGCACCGGCGGTCGGTCGGGATGGTGTTCCAGAAGCTGGCGCTGTTCCCGCATATGACGGCGGCCGAGAACGTGGCCTTTCCGTTGAAGATGCGGCGGTTCAATCCGGCGGGGATTGCGGGGCGGGTGCGGCAGTTCCTCGATCTGGTGAAGCTGGACGGGTATGGCGACCGGCGGGTCAATGCGCTGTCGGGCGGGCAGCAGCAGCGGGTGGCGATTGCGCGGGCGCTGGTGTTCGAGCCTGAGTTGCTGTTGCTCGATGAACCCTTGGCCGCGCTCGACCGCAAGCTGCGCGAGGAGATGCAGCTTGAATTCCGCCGCATCCAGCACGAGCTTGGCGTGACCACGATCAACGTGACGCATGACCAGCGCGAGGCTTTGGTGGTGTCGGACGAAATCATCGTGATGGACGGCGGGCGCATCCAGCAACAGGCGCGTCCGGTCGCGCTGTACCGTGAACCTGCGAATACGTTCGTTGCGGGGTTTCTCGGGGTTTCGACCTTCTTGCAGGGGGTTGCCGCCGAGGGGGCATGATGCTGGACGGGGTGTTCCTGCGCGGGGTGGCAGTGGGCCGCTGTCCCGCAGGCGCGCCGGTGCGCGGGGCGATCCGGGCCGAGCAGATCAGGATCGCACGCTCCGAAGTGGCGTTGGCGGCTTGTGCCACGCGGCTTTCGGGGCAGGTGCGGGATGTGATCTTCGAGGGGGAGCGGCTGCTTTATCTGGTCGATGTGGCGCTGGGCGCGGGGGTGGAGTTCCAGATCTATCACCACGATCCCGCGGCCTTCGATGTGTACGAGGTCGGAAGCGCCGTGGTGATCGGCTGGCATGATGCCGACATGAAGATATTCGGATCGGCCCCCTGACAGGGGCGATGTTTTTGACGCGAAACAACTCAAAGGAGGGTCGACCCATGAAATACAACTTCTCCCGTCGTAGTGTTCTTGCAGGCAGCGGGGCCGCGCTGATGACAGGGCTTGCAGGCGGCCGCCTGTTTGCCGCCGAGCCCGAGAAACCGGCCGAGATCATCGTGCGGGCCTGGGGCGGCGAATGGGTGGATGCGCTGAAACGGGGCGTGTCGGACCCGTTCACGGCAGCGACCGGCATCACCGTGCGCCATGATCTGACCGAGGATAACGAGATCCAGCCCAAGGTCTGGGCGGCGGTCGATCAGGGGCGCGTGCCGCCGATCCATATCAACTGGGACACTACCACGAACGCCACAAAGTCGGCGTTGCGCGGTGTGACCGAGGATCTGTCGGACCTGTCGAACCTTGCGGGTGTGACCGATCTGGCCAAGCCGGTAGGGTTGGAGGGCTATCCGATCGTCAACACCTATGGCTATGTCTACGTGCTGGCCTACCGGCCCGAGGCGTTTCCGGACGGGGCGCCGAAGTCGTGGAAAGACTTGCTCGACCCGCGGCTGAAGGGGCGGATCGCGTTGTACAACGACGGGATCGGCTTCCACTTCCCCGCGCAGGTGGCGGGGGGCGGATCGCTTGAAGATATTCCGGCAAACATGCAGCCCGCTTGGGATTTCATCGCCAAGATGAAGGAACAGGCCCCGCTTTTGGGCGAGGACCCCGATTTCACCACATGGTTCCAGAATGGCGAGATCGACGCGGCTTGCACGATTTCGACGAACGCTCTGGCGGCCAAGCGCAACGGGATCGATCTGGCCTGGACCGTGCCGGAGGAGGGCTCCAAGTTCGACACCGACGGGTTGTGGATACCCAAGGGCCTGCCCGAGAACGAGCTTTACTGGGCCAAGCAATATATCAACTTTGCCATCACCAAGGACGCGCAGCAGGTCTGGCTTGACGGGTTGGGGCTGCCGGGAGTGGTGCCGGGGCTGACGCCGCCCGAAGGGCTGGCGGGCGATCCGTCCTATCCGACCACGGAAGAGGAGTTCAAACACCTGATCCGCGTGTCGGCGAAAGTGCAGGTCGAGAACGAAAGCGACTGGTTCGCCAAGTTCAAGGAAATCATGCAAGGGTAACGCCTTGTCCGCTGCGCCGCCCCTGTGACGGGCGGCGCGTTTTGCCGATGTGACGGACCCGCCGATGCCCCGCCCTGACCAAGAGCCGTTCCGCTATCCGCTGCGCTGGCGTGTCATGGACATGGCCGAGGCGGCGCTCGACCTGTTGTGGCCACGGCGTTTTGCGGCGGCGACGGGGTGGCTGATGGTGCTGCCTGCGCTTTTGCTGGTGGGGTTGCTGGTCGCAGGCATGGTCGAGATCGCGGACAATTCGCTGCGCGTGCTCGACCGTTCGACCTTTCGCCTGTCGGAAGACTACACGCTTGCGAATTACCGCACGGTTATGGAAAGCGCGACCTATGGCGGGGTGATCCTGCGGTCGGTCTGGGCGGCGGCGCTGACGGTGGTCTTTACGCTGGTGCTGGCCTTTCCCTTTGCCTACCTGCTGGTCCGAACGCCCCGGGCCTGGGTGCGAAAGACGCTGCTTGTGGTGCTGTTCCTGCCGTTTTTCATCGGGCAGGTGGTGCGGGCTTATGGTCTGCTGATTATCCTTGGCACCAAGGGCGTGGTCAATCAGGGCTTCGGGCTGGTGGGGATCGAGCCGGTGCGACTGCTGTTCAACTTTCCTGCCGTGGTGTTCGGCGAGGTGCAATACATGCTGCCCTTTGCCGTGTTGATGCTGGCGCCTGCGCTGACCGCCATTCCGCAGGAAACCGAAACGGCGGCGGGTTCGCTGGGGGCCAATTGGATCCGCGTGATGTGGCATGTGACGCTGCCGATGGCCAAGCCCGGTCTGGTGGGGGCGGGGTTGGTGGTGGGGACACTGACGCTGACCGATTTCGCCATTCCGGCGATGCTGGGGGGCGGGTCGCAGGATTTCATCGCCAATGCGATTTACGACCAGTTCTTCCGCACCGCCGATCAGGGGCTGGGGGCGGCGCTGGCGTTGTTGCTGGTGGCGCTGGGGTCGGTGTTCGCGGGGGTGGTGATCGCTGTCTTCGGCGCGGGGACGCTGGGAATGGGGGCACGCAAATGACCAGCCCTTCGCAACGCTTCGTCTTCTGGGGGCTGGTGCTGTTTTCGGTGCTGATCCTGTCACTGCCCACGATCATCGTGGTGGGGGCGTCGTTCACGGCGGGCAATATCATCGCCTTTCCGCCGCAGGGGCTTTCGCTGCAATGGTATGAAAAGATCGCGCTGGCGCGGGATTTGCGGCAGGCCTTCGGGCGGTCATTGATCGTGTCGCTGGTCTGTCTGGCGGTTTCGGTGCCCGTCGGGACTTTGGCGGGGATCGCGCTGACGCGGTACCGGCTGCGCTTTGCGGGGGCTTTGCAGGTTTATCTGCTTTTGCCGTTCACCATTCCGCTGATCGGGTCGGGGATCGGCATGATGCTGGTCTTCGGGCAATGGGGCCTTTTGGGCAGCCTGTGGCCGGTGGGTGTGGCCTGCGCGGTGATCAACCTGCCCTTCATCATCTGGTCGGTGTCGTCGTCGGCGGCGTCGCTCGACCCCGATCTGGAGCTTGCGGCGGCGACCTGCGGGGCGGGGCGGGTGGAGACGTTCTTTCACGTCACGCTTCCCGGTGTGATGCCGGGGATGATTACGGGCGGGCTTTTGATGTTCGTGCTGGCGATGACCGAGTTTCTGGTCAGCCTGCTGTTGACGGATTCGCGCACCGTCACCTTGCCGGTGCAGATCTATAACAACGTGCGCTCGATCATCACGCCCGATCTTGCCGCCGTGTCTTCGGTCTTCGTGCTGCTTGCCTTGGCGGCGGTCTGGCTGCTCGACCGTCTGGTCGGGCTGGAGATTTTTCTGAAATCGAAATGAGGGGCGCGGGCGGGATGGTCTGCGCTGTCGTCTGGAAGGGATCGTCATGGCGCAAGTGAATGTGGTTCGTCTGAAGGGCATGCCGCCCGCCGAGCGGGTGGCGCTGGTCAAACGGTCAGAGGGGGATCTGACCTTTTTCCTCGAACGGGTGCAACCGATCATCGATGCGGTGCGGGCCGAGGGCGATGCCGCGCTGGTGCGCTTCGGGCGCGAGTTGGACAAGGCCGAGGGGCTGACGGCGGCGGGGTTGAAAGCGACGCAAGCCGAGTTCGACGAGGCCTTCGGGCTGGTCGATGCGCGGGTGATCGAGGCGATCCGCTTCGGGATAGAGAACATCCGCGTGTTCCATGAAGAGCAGAAGCCCGAGCCGATGTGGCTGAAGGAAATCCGCCCCGGTGCCTTTGCGGGCGACCGGTTTTTGCCGGTCAATTCGGTGGCGCTTTACGTGCCGCGCGGGAAAGGGGCGTTTCCGTCGGTGACCATGATGACATCGGTTCCTGCCGTGGTGGCGGGGGTGCCGAACATTGCCATCGTCACGCCGCCCGGACCGGGGGGAAAGGTGGATGCGGCGACCTTGGTCGCGGCGCGGATCGCGGGGGTTGAGACGGTCTACAAGGTCGGCGGCGCGCAGGCAGTGGCCGCAGTGGCTTATGGCACCGAAACCGTCCGTAAGGCGCAAAAGATCGTGGGGCCGGGCAGCCCCTGGGTGGTTGCGGCAAAGCGGCTATTGTCGGGGGTGATCGATCCGGGGCTGCCGGCAGGGCCTTCGGAGTGCATCATCCTTGCGGATGGCACGGTTCACGGCGGGCTGGCGGCGCTGGACCTGCTGATCGAGGCAGAGCATGGGCCGGACAGTTCGGCCTGGTTGGTGACGGATTCCGAGTTGGTGGTGCAGCAGGCGCTGGAGGCGCTGCCGCAGCACTGGGCACAGATGACACCGCAGAGGGTCGAGTTCTCGAAGGCCGTGCTGACGGGGCGGTCGGGCGGGATCGTGCTGGCGGAATCGATGGCGGATGCCTGCGCCTTTGTGAATGAATACGCGCCCGAGCATCTGGAGATACTCTCGACCAAGGCGTTCGAATATCTGGGCGAGATCACGGAAGCGGCCGAGATTTTGCTGGGGACGCATACGCCGGTGTCGATTGCCAATTTCGGGCTGGGGCCGAACGCGGTGCTGCCGACCTCGAAGGGGGCGAATACCTATGGGCCGCTTTCGGTGAGCGATTTCATACGGCGCAGTTCGGTTGGGTATGTAACCGAGAAGGGCTATCCGGCCATGGCGGAAACCGCGCATGTGCTGGGAACCTATGAGGGGTTCTCGTCGCATGTGAATGCGGTGGGGCCGATGCGCGAGCGTTATCTGAAAGGCTGAGCGATGCGGGCGGTCCGGCTATATGCCAAGGGGGATTTGCGGGTCGAGGAGATCGCGGCACCTGCGCCTCCGTCTGCGGGCGAGGTGACGCTGGCGGTGACGGCGGCGGGGATTTGCGGGTCTGACTTGCACAATTTCCGCACGGGGGCGTGGATCAGCCGGTCGCCGGTCGTCGCGGGGCATGAATTTACGGGGGTGGTGACCGCGCTGGGCGCGGGCGTTGACCATGTGGCATTGGGCGAGCGGGTGGTGGTGGACAGCCGTGTGACCTGCGGGGTTTGTGCCGCCTGCCGCGACGGGCGCGGGCAGGTGTGCGCGCGGCTGGGGTTTGTGGGCGAGGTGATCGACGGGGGCTTTGCCGAGGCGGTGACCTTGCCCGCGAGGAACGTTTTGCGGGCGATGGCGGGGGTGCCGGACCGGCATCTGGCGATGGCCGAGCCTTTGGCGGTGGCGCTGCATGCGCTGCGGCGGATGGGGTTGCCTGCGGGGGTGCCCTTGGTGGTGGCGGGGGCTGGGCCGATCGGCGGGTTGGTGGCGCTGCTGGCCGCCCGTGCGGGCCATGGCGTAACGGTGATCGACCGCAACCCCGCGCGGGCGGGCGTGGTGCAGGTTCCCCGGCAACGGGGATGGGGGGAATCACCGCAACCCCGCGCGGGCGGGCGTGGTGGCGCGGGTGACGGGGGGCGAGGTGGCCCTGCTGGAAGCCGTTGTGGCGCGGGGGTTCCGTTACGGGATGGACAGCACGGGGCGGGAGGCGGTGATTGCGGCGCTGGTGGAGGGGATCGGCGGCTGCGGGGTGCTGGGGCTGGTCGGGATCGGGCGCGGGGGTGCGGTGGTCGATCCGGTGGCTTTGGTCGAGCGCGAGATTACGGTGGTGGGGTGCCATGCCTTTGGCGGGGAGTTGGCCGAGGTGAACGCGATGCTGCCCGATCTGGCGGGGGTGCTGGATGACTTTGTCGCCGAGACGATCCTGCCGGGGGCGGTACCCGATGCCTATGCGCGCCATATCGCGGGAGAGGTTTCGGGGTTGAAGACAATCATCCTGTGCGGGGGGGTGGCATGAGCCTGTCGCGGACGGCAGAGATACGGGCTGTGGCGGCGCAGGACAGGGCGGCGGCAGAGCGGATGCTGGAAGAGTTCATCGCGGGGTTGTTCGGGATTCCGGTGACGGGGCTTGCGATCAACGTCGATCAGTATTCGCTCAATTCGCTCAACGGGTTCTTCCGGTCGGAGGAGCGCGACTTTTTCTTCAAGTTCCATCAAGAGGAAGGCGAAGACGCGATGCGGGGCGAGTATTACCGCGCCGAGATCTTGTCGAATGCCGGTTTGCCGGTGGATCAGCCGGTTTACATCTCGACCCTGCCGGGCGAGCAGGTGCTGGTCTATGCCCGCCGCGCCGATCCGCGCTTTTCGGATGTGCTCTTTGCTTTGGACCAGAGCGGGGACGAGGCGGCGGTAGACCGGGCTGTAGCGGCAGAGGCGCGGCTGAACGACCATATCCTGTCTTGCGCCAAGGCCACCTTGCGACCCATCACGCCGGCGGAGTCTGCGGCAGAGCCTGTGCACCGGCTGTTTTACGAACGCATCGTCGATGCGCCCGCGCGGCACTATCCCGGCGGGCGGCTGGCGCGGTTCTATCTGGGGCGCGATTTTGTGTTTCCCGGCGATCTGCGGCTCACCTGGGACCAGATGCGCGATGCAATGCCCGTGATAAACGGCGTTACCCATTCGCGCAGCCTTGGCGCGATGTTCGATCTGGCGCATCGCCGCTACGCGCCCGAGGCGCTGGCCGATGCGGGCGGGATCGTGGCGCATGGCGACGCGCATAACGCCAATGTCTGGTATCTGCGCGGGGGCGATGCAGACCGTCTGGCCTTTTTCGATCCGGCCTTTGCCGGAGACGGCGTGCCCTCGTTGCTGGCAGAGGTGAAATCGACCTTCCACAACGTCTTTGCCCATCCGTGCTGGCTGTATGATCCCGAGATGCTTTCCGGTCGCTTTGGTGCCTCGGTCGCCTATCGCGGCGGGCGGCTGTGCATCGATACCGACTGGCGCCCGTCGCCGGTGCGGATGGCGCTTTTGGAGACCAAGGCTCGGCAGTTCTGGAAGCCGTGGCTGGCGCATCTGGCAGACAAGGCCATGCTGCCCGCCGATTGGGAGGATGTGATCCGGATCGGGCTGTTCCTGTCGCCCACGCTGGTGATGAACCTGAATGCGGGCGACGGGGGGGGAAAGCACAGCCCGCTGTCATCGGCCATCGGCTTTTCCGTCGCGCTGGCGGCAGGGTCGGCCCCGCTGGCGGGGAGCGACATGTTTACCGCTTTCTTCGACCGGGTCCGGCCTGACTGAAGGCCGTTATGCGCCGAGCAGGGTTTCGATCGCGCGGACGGCAAGCGCGTGGTCTTCGGCTTGGGCAAGGCCCGAGACCGTCAGGCAGGCGACCATGCCCGCACCCCTGACCGCGATGGGCACGGCGCCGCCTTGCGGGGCGTAGTCGTCGGTCGAAAGGCCATGCTTGGCAAGGTCTTCGCCCTTGGCCTTCATCGCGTGCTGGGCGTGAAAGCTTGCCTTGCGGAAGGCGAAGGCGGTGTTCGACTTGCGCCGCGCCCAGTTGTCGTTCAGCGGCGTCGCACCGGGAAGCGCGCAGTGGAACAGGCAGCGGTCTTGCGTGCGGATGTCGACGACGATTGCCAGCTTTTCCAGCTTGGCGATGTTGACCACCGTCAAGCCCAGACGCAGGGCGGTTTCCTCGGTAAACTCGGGCAGGATCAGGCGGGCGGCTTCGGCTTCGAATTCGGCGATGTCCATCGTGTCGTCTTTCGCATTTGTTTGCGCCAGCAGAGCGCAGGGAAGGGGGCAAAGGCAAGACCGCGTGACGGTAAGCGTGTTTTATTTCGCGGCTTGCCGGACGGGTCGTAGTTCGGTCAGGCGCGGTCAGGTCGCGCCGATGCCGCGCAGGATGATGGATTTCACCGACGCCTTAGCCTCGCGCCATTGCTGTTCGTTCAGCGGTGTGCCGTGGTTGAGTGTTTCGATCTGGTGGCCGAAATCGGCGTAATGCTGGGTGGTGGCCCAGAGCATGTAAAGCAGGTGGCGCGGGTTGATGGGGGACATCTTGCCCTGGTCGATCCAGCCCTGGATCACGGCGATGCGGCCATCGGTCCAGTCTTTCAGCGTGGTTTCGAGGTAGTCCTGAATGACGGGGGCACCTTGCATCACCTCGGCCGCCCAGACCTTGGACCCGTGCGGATGGCTGCGCGAGATTTCCATCTTGGCGTCGATATAGCCGCCGATGCCTGTGGCCGGATCGTCTGCGCCGTCGAAGCTGGAGGCCGCATCGAGCCAGATTTCGAAGATCTGCTGCACCACGCGGCGGTAGAGGGCTTCCTTGGTTGGAAAGTAGTAATGCAGGTTGGCTTTGGGCAATCCGGCCATGTCGGCGATCAGTTGCATCGTGGCCCCGCCAAAGCCCGCCTCGGCAAAGACGCGTTCGGCGGCGTCGAGGATCACGCGCTCGTTCTCGCGCCTGATTTCTGTGCGGCGGGCGGTTTTGATGCGCGTGATTTGGGCAGGTTGGGTCATCGGCCTTTGGACATTTTCGTTGACCATGTGGTCAGGTTGTGCTGCGCTGCGATTTGACCATACGGTCAGGAAACGAGTCGTTCAACCGAAGCTTAAACGGCGTGGAACAGGGGCGCAAAAGATGCCCCGCCACAGGGAGACCAGCGATATGTCGGCACCGGGGGAAAACCTGCGGATCAATTCGGCGCGGCTGTGGGACAGCCTGATGGAAATGGCGCTGGTCGGTCCGGGCGTGGCGGGGGGCTGTAACCGCCAGACCCTGACGGATGCCGACAACGAGGGGCGGCACCTGTTCAAGCGCTGGTGCGAGGCTGCGGGCATGACCATGGGCGTCGACACCATGGGCAATATGTTCGCCACGCGGGCTGGCACGGATGCCGATGCGCTGCCGGTCTATATGGGCAGCCACCTCGACACCCAGCCTACGGGAGGGAAATATGACGGGGTGCTGGGCGTGCTTGGCGCGCTGGAAGTGGTGCGGTCGATGAATGACCTTGGCATCCGCACCAAACATCCGGTGGTGGTGACGAACTGGACGAACGAGGAGGGCGCGCGGTTTGCGCCCGCCATGCTGGCCAGTGGCGTGTTTGCGGGGCTGCACACCGAGGATTATGCCAAATCGCGGCGCGACCCCGAGGGCAAGCTGTTCGGCGAGGAATTGGCGCGGATCGGCTGGGTGGGGGACGAGCCTGTCGGGGCGCGCAAGATGCATGCGATGCTGGAGTTGCACATCGAGCAGGGGCCGATCTTGGAGGCCGCCGGCAAGACCATCGGGGTCGTCACGCATGGCCAAGGGCTGTGGTGGCTGGAGATCACCCTGACCGGCAAGGATGCCCATACCGGCAGCACGCCGATGGCGATGCGGGTGAACGCAGGGCTTGGCATGGCGCGGATCACCGAACGGGTGCATCAGATCGCCATGAGCCATCAGCCGAACGCGGTGGGCGCGGTGGGGCAGGTGTTCGTGCACCCCAACAGCCGAAACGTGATTCCGGGCAAGGTGGTGTTCACGGTGGATATCCGCTCGCCCGAGCAGGCCAAGCTCGACGCGATGAAGGCCGAGGTGGTGCGGGCGGCGCATGCCGTGGCGGCGGAGCTGGGGCTGGGATGCAGCATCGAGGATGTGGGGCATTTCGACCCCGTGACCTTCGATACGGGTCTGGTGCAGATCGTGCGGCAATCGGCGGAAAAGCTGGGGTATTCGCAGATGGATATCGTATCGGGCGCGGGGCACGATGCCTGCTGGATCAACCGCGTGGCGCCGACCGTGATGGTGATGTGTCCTTGCGTCGACGGGCTGAGCCATAACGAGGCCGAGGAGATCAGCCCCGAATGGGCGGCGGCGGGCACGGATGTGCTGCTGCACGCGGTTCTGGAAGTGGCCGAGGTCGTGTCCTAGGGCCGGCCGCGGGGGCTTCGCGCCCCCGGACCCCCGCGGGATATTTGAGAGACAGAAAATGGGGGCGAGCGCGCCCTTGCAGGGAGAGACGGGATGGCGATGACGATCATCAAGAACGGCACCGTGGTAACAGCGGACCTGTCCTATCGGGCCGATGTGCGGATCGAGGACGGCGTGATCACCGAGATCGGGCAGGGGTTGACCGGGGGCGAGGTGCTGGATGCGACGGGCTGCTATGTGATGCCCGGCGGGATCGACCCGCATACGCATCTGGAGATGCCGTTCATGGGCACCTATAGCGCGGATGACTTCGAGAGCGGCACGCGGGCGGCGCTGTCGGGCGGGACGACTATGGTGGTCGATTTCGTGCTACCGGGGCAGGGGCAGGGGCTGATGGATGCCGCACAGATGTGGCACAACAAATCGGGCCGCGCGCACTGCGATTATAGCTACCACATGGCGGTGACATGGTGGGGCCAGAAGGTCTGGGACGATATGGAGGATACGGTCAAATCCGGCATCACCAGTTTCAAGCACTTCATGGCCTATAAGGGCGCCCTGATGGTGAACGACGACGAGATGTTCCATTCGTTCCGCCGCGTGGGCGATCTGGGGGGCGTGGCGCTGGTCCATGCCGAGAATGGCGATGTGGTGGCGGAACTGACGGCGAAGCTGCTGGCCGAGGGCAATACGGGGCCGGAGGGGCATGCCTATTCGCGGCCTCCGGCGGTAGAGGGCGAGGCGACGAACCGTGCGATCATGATTGCCGATATGGCGGGGGTGCCGCTGTATGTCGTGCATACCAGTTGCGAGGAGGCGCATGAGGCGATCCGCCGCGCGCGGCAGGCCGGAAAGCGGGTTTGGGGCGAGCCTTTGATCCAGCACCTGACGCTTGACGAGAGCGAGTATTTCCACCCCGACTGGGACCATGCCGCGCGGCGCGTGATGAGCCCGCCGTTCCGCAACAAGAGCCATCAGGACAGCCTGTGGGCAGGGTTGCAATCGGGCAGCCTGTCTTGTGTGGCGACCGACCATTGCGCGTTCACCACCGCGCAGAAGCGGTTTGGCGTGGGCAATTTCGCCAAGATCCCGAACGGGACGGGGGGGCTGGAGGACCGCTTGCCGATGCTGTGGACGCATGGCGTGGCGACGGGGCGCCTGACGCCGGAAGAGTTCGTGGCCGTCACCTCGACCAATATCGCCAAGATATTGAACATGTATCCCAAGAAAGGCGCGGTGCTGGTGGGGGCGGATGCCGATCTGGTGGTGCTCGACCCCAAGGCGGAAAAGGTGATTTCGGCAAGCGCGCAGCAATCGGCGATCGATTACAACGTGTTCGAGGGGCAAAAGGTTACGGGCCTGCCGCGCTTTACCCTGACGCGGGGGCATGTGGCGGTGACGGAAGGCAAGGTGACGGGGCGCGAGGGGCATGGCAAGTTCGTCGCCCGCGAGGCACGGCCGAGTGTCAATCGCGCCTTGGCCAAGTGGAAAGACCTGACCGCCCCGCGCCCCGTGGTGCGGACGGGTATTCCGGCGACGGGGGTGTGACGGGGGTGTGACGGGGGCCTGTGTCCTGCGGTGGCGGGGCTGGGACGAGAAGACAGGAAGGCCGAAGGGGGTCTTGGCTCGGGCAGTCGGTGAACGTGGCTGTCGGGAACAGGTTGAAAGCAAGCGCCCCGGAGTCGGGGCGTCAGGTGGGGACGGATGAATAACAGTGTGGATGTGGCTCCGGTGATCGAGGCGAAAGGGCTGGATCTGGTGTTCCAGACCGCCGATGGCCCCGTGCATGCCCTCAAGGATGTAAACCTGACGGTGGGCAAGGGCGAGTTCGTCAGCTTCATCGGGCCTTCGGGCTGTGGAAAGACCACCTTTCTGCGCTGCGTGGCGGCGCTGGAGCATCCCACGGGCGGCACGCTGACGGTGAACGGGATGACGCCCGACGAGGCGCGTATGAAGCGCGCTTACGGCTATGTGTTTCAGGCGGCGGGGCTTTATCCGTGGCGCACGATTGCGGGGAATATCCGGCTGCCCTTGGAGATCATGGGGTTTTCCAAGGCCGAGCAGGACGAGCGGATCGAGCGGGTGCTCGGGCTGGTGGAACTGGCGGGGTTCGGCAAGAAGTTCCCGTGGCAGTTGTCGGGGGGGATGCAGCAGCGGGCGTCGATTGCCCGCGCCTTGGCCTTTGATGCCGATATCTTGCTGATGGACGAACCCTTTGGTGCGCTGGACGAGATCGTGCGCGACCGTCTGAACGAGGAGTTGCTGAAGCTTTGGGCGCGGACGGAAAAGACCATCGGCTTCGTCACCCATTCCATCCCCGAGGCGGTGTATCTGTCGACCAAGATCGTGGTGATGTCCCCGCGTCCGGGGCGGATTACCGATATCATCGACTCGCCACTGCCCAGGGAGCGGCCTTTGGACATTCGCGACAGCCGCGAATTCATCGAGATCGCGCACCGCGTGCGCGAGGGGCTGCGGGCGGGGCATGGCGATGAGGTTTGATAGGATGCGCCTGTGTCTTTCGGGGAGCGCCCCCACCCCGGCCCTCCCCCACGAGGGGGAGGGGGCGGCTTGTCCTGCAAGGTCTCGCCCGTGGGGACTGTCGGATTCGAGTATTTGGGCAAAGGTGAAAGGCCATGAGCGGGGGCGGGTTGGTCTGGCTGGCGGCGGCCATGGCGGCTTTCGTGGCGGCTAATTCGGTGCTGCGGAGCTATGCTTCGTCTGGCGTGATGCTTGCGCTGGCGGGGGCGCTGGGGCTGTTTCTGGTCGGCAACCTGATCATGGTGCGGGTGATGCGCGAGGGCGGGTTGGCGCTGGCGGTGGCGATCTCGTCGGTGGTGCAGCTGGTGCTTCTGGCGCTGATCGGGGTCTTGTGGTTCGGGGAACGGCTGACGCCGGTGCAGGTGACGGGCGTGGCGCTGGGCATTGTGGCGGTCGCCTTGATCGCATGGCCGCAGGGGGGCCGGGTATGAAGCGGGTCTTGCCGGTTCTGGTCGTGATCGGGCTGATCGTTGCGGTCTGGTACGCCGCCGTGGTCTGGATGAACGCGCCTTGGGTGCGCGATCAGGCGGCGCGGGCGGGGGGAACGGTCAGCTTTGCCGAACTGGTGCCTGCGACGATGAACCTTGAACGTCCCGTTTTGCCTGCACCGCATCAGGTGGTGGTGGAACTGGTCAAGGCGACCTTGGGCACGGCGCCTACGTCGAAGCGGAGCCTGATCTATCATGGCTGGATCACGCTTTCGGCCACGATGCTGGGGTTTGTGATCGGCACGGGCCTTGGCGGGCTGCTGGCGGTGGGGATCGTTTACAACCGCGCGATGGACATGAGCGTGCTGCCTTGGGCGATTGCGAGCCAGATGGTGCCCATCGTGGCGCTGGCCCCGATGCTGGCCGCGATCATGAGCACGCTGGGGGCCTCGGCTTTGGTGACCAAGGCGGTGATCTCGGCTTACCTCAGTTTCTTTCCGGTGGTGGTGGGCATGGTCAAGGGGCTTCGCAGCCCGGATGCGATGCAGCTAGATTTGTTGCGGACCTATGCCGCTTCGGGCGGGGCGACGTTCTGGAAGCTGCGGCTGCCGGCGTCGATGCCCTATTTCTTTGCCAGCGCCAAGGTCGGCATCGCGGCCAGTCTGGTGGGGGCCATCGTGGCCGAGTTGAACCAGCCGGCGGGGTTGGGGGCGCGGCTGTTGCAGGGGTCTTACTACGGGCAGACCGTGCAGATCTGGTCGGCGCTGTTCCTGAGCGCCATTCTGGCGGCAGCGATGGTCATGGCGATTGCGGCGGTGGAGCGGGGCACGCTTGTACGGATGGGGATGGCGCGATGATGTGGCTGGTGCTGGCAGGGCTGGCCTGGGCGGGCGGCTGGTGGATCAACGCGCGGATCGCTGGCTCGGCTGCCGGGCGGAGCCACGCGGGGCAGTTGGCGGTGCCGGTGATCTTTGGCCTTGCGGTACTGCTGATATGGGAAGGAATCGTGCGCGGGATTGGCGTGTCTCCGGTGCTGTTGCCGCCGCCTTCGGCGGTGCTGGCGCGGTTTGGCGAAAGCGCGGGGCTCTTGTGGCAGGACTTTGCCCAGACGGCGCTGAAGGGGGCGCTGTCGGGCTATCTGATCGGCTGTGCGGCGGCGGTGCTGACCGCTATCGCCATCGACCGCAGCCCGTTCTTGCAGCGCGGGCTGTTGCCGGTGGGCAATTTCGTGGCGGCGCTGCCCATCGTGGGAACCGCGCCGATCATGGTGATGTGGTTCGGCTTCGACTGGCAGTCGAAGGCGGCGGTGGTGGTGATCATGGTGTTCTTTCCGGTGCTGGTGAACACCGTGGCGGGGCTGAAGGCGAGCGACGCGATGCAGCGCGACCTGATGGCGACATGGTCGGCAAGTTACTGGCAAAGCCTGTTCAAGCTGCGCCTGCCTGCCGCGATGCCCTTTATCTTCAACGGGCTCAAGATCGGCTCGACACTTGCGCTGATCGGGGCGATCGTTGCCGAATTTTTCGGCAGTCCGACGGTGGGCATGGGGTTCCGGATCAACGCATCCATCGGGCAACTGGCGCTGGATATGATCTGGGCGGAAATTGCCGTTGCGGCAGTGGCGGGATCGGCTTTCTATGGGCTGGTGGCTTTGATCGAACGGCGGGTGACGTTCTGGCATCCGTCGCAGAGGGTTTGACGCAAAGGACGGCACCGGACCAACCGGGCCGCATAACACGGAGGTTGAAATGAAGAGATTGTTGACGGCGGCGCTGCTGGCGCTGGGTGCGGGGTCCGCGCAGGCCGAGGATGTGACGCTGCAGTTGAAATGGGTCACGCAGGCCCAGTTCGCGGGCTATTATGTGGCGCAGGCCAAGGGCTTTTACGAGGAAGAGGGGCTGAACGTCACCATCCTGCCCGGTGGTCCGGACGTGGCGCCGACGCAGGTGCTGGCAAGCGGCGGTGCCGATGTGGTGGTGGACTGGATGCCTTCGGCACTGGCTGCGCGCGAAAAGGGTCTGGCGCTGGTCAACATCGCCCAGCCGTTCAAGTCGTCGGGCATGATGCTGACCTGCCTGAAAGAGTCGGGCGTGGCCACCCCTGCCGATTTCAAGGGCAAGACGCTGGGTGTCTGGTTCGGGGGCAACGAATACCCGTTCCTGAACTGGATGAACAAGCTGGGTCTCAAGACCGATGGCAGCGATGTCACGGTGCTCAAGCAGGGCTTCAACGTCGATCCGCTGTTGCAAAAGCAGGCGGCCTGCATCTCGACCATGACCTATAACGAATATTGGCAGGTGATCGACGCAGGCATCAGCCCCGATGACCTGATCACCTTCAAATACGAAGACGAGGGCGTGGCGACGCTGGAAGACGGTCTTTACGTGATGGAAGACAAGCTGGCCGATCCTGCTTTCGAGGAAAAGATGGTCAAGTTCGTCCGCGCTTCGATGAAGGGCTGGAAATATGCCGAGGAGAATTCGGACGAGGCGGCGATGATCGTTCTGGAAAACGACGAGACCGGCGCGCAGACCGAAACCCACCAGAAGCGCATGATGGGCGAGATCGCCAAACTGACCGCAGGGTCGAACGGTGCGCTGGACGAGGCCGATTACAAGCGCACGGTGGCGGCGCTGATGTCGGGCGGGTCGGATCCGGTCATCACCAAGGAACCGGAAGGCGCTTGGTCGCACGCGATCACCGACAAGGCACTGAACTGAGCCTTTGGCGATGGCACTTCGGGAAGGGCGCGGCTTCGGTCGCGCCCTTTTCCTTTTGCGCCCAGCAACAGGCAAGTTGGATGCCCGGACCGATCCGGTCCACTGCGATCAGTCGGTTGTCTTCGGCATAGCCGTTCGTCGGGCAAACAGTCCCCCGGACCGTTTCCTGATCCTCGTCACCTTGCAAAAAAGCGCCTCGAATTGCGCGTGGTTCATCAGCGTCAGCCCGTCCTTCACCGCTGGCCCGGTGAAGCTGTGCTCCTCCAGCCGCTTGTAGGCCATCACCAGCCCTGTGCCGTCCCAATACAAAAGCTTCAGCGGTCCGCCATTGGCGAGGGATGGGCTGGGTCGCCACCATGATCGGCACCCGGTTCGACGGGAATATCACGAGCAGGCCCGAAGTATCTCCGCACGACGGCGCATCGCAGCTTGCGGGTTCAGCGGGAAGGTGCGGGCAGAACAGCGCCTACCGCAGATCCTTGGACCGTGTAGCAGGCAGCCCTCTCTTTCCCTTGCTCTTGTCGGCAAACATCCTCGGCGGGGGCGCGGTGCGCGCCTTGGGGGCAGACAGCCCCCGTTTCGGGCGGCAGCATGCACGGCGAGGGCTTTACGTATGGTTGTAAATCTGCGCCTTGCTTGAAAAGATCGCGCTTGAAACGCGGGGGGGTGAACCATGCCGATGTCGGCCCTTACAGGCACGCGGGTGCGCGAAAGGCGTCTTGCGCTGGGGCTGCGGCAGGCCGAGATCGCGCGGGTTGTGGGGATATCGGCGTCCTACCTCAACCTGATCGAGCATAACCGGCGGCGGGTCGGGGCCGAGGTGCTGGCGGCGCTGGCTGCGGCCTTGGAGGTGCCGGTGGCGCAGCTGGCCGAGGGGGCCGAGGGCGGGCTGGCCGATGATCTGCGGGCGGCTGCGGCGGCGGTCGAGGCCTTGGGCAACGCCGCCCCCGAACTTGACCGTGTGGACGAATTCGCCGGGCGATTTCCGGGTTGGGCCGGGGTTGTTGCGGTGTTGCAGCGGCGGGCCGCGGGATTGGAGCGATCCGTCGAGGCGTTGAACGACCGCATCAGCCATGATCCGCATCTGTCGGCCTCGATCCACGAGGTGCTTTCGGCGCTGGCCTCGGTGCGGTCGACCGCCGCGATACTGGCGGAAACCGAGGATATCGATGCCGCATGGCGCGCCCGGTTCCATCGCAACCTGCATCAGGACAGCGAACGCATGGCGGCGGGGGCCGAGGCGCTGGTCGCATGGCTTGACGGGTCGGAACAGGCCGCGGAAGCGGGGATCGCAGCACCGCTCGACGAGATGGAGGGCTGGCTTGCCGGACGCGGCTGGCAGGTGCCGGAACTCGATGAGGGCGGGGCGGCCAAGCTGGAGGCAGAGATCGCGGGGCTTGCTTCGGGTGCCGCGCGGGATCTTGCGAGGGGGTGGCTGGCGCGGGCGGTGGCGGATGCGGCGGCCTTGCCGATGGCGCGGTTGCTGGAGGTGGCGGGTGGGGTCCCCGATCCGATGCGGATCGCGGTCGACTGCGGCGTTCCTGTCGATCTGGCGTTCCGGCGGCTGGCGCTGATGCCGGGGCGCGGCTTTGGCCTTGTCGTCTGCGACGCCTCGGGCACGCTGTTGTTCCGCCGTCCGGCCGAGGGCTTTCCCTTGCCACGCTTTGGCGCGGCCTGTCCGCTTTGGCCGCTTTACGCAGCCCTTGGCCGTCCGGGCGGCGCCATTGCCGGCGAAGTCGCCGTTGCGGGGCGGCAAGGGCGACGGTTCCATGTTCTTGCCCATGCCGTGACGCGGCACCCGCTGGGCTTTGGCGGGGTGGAACTGCGCGAGGCGTCCATGCTGATCCTGCCCGCAACCGGCAAGGGAGAGGCGGTGACGGTCGGTTCGACCTGCCGTATCTGCCCCCGGCCCGATTGTCCCGCACGGCGCGAACCTTCGATCATCGCACTGGCCTAAAGCGGTTTTGACATGGCTGCCCGTGATGGGGCATTCTTTGGCAGGGCGGGCGGCAAAAGGCGGGCATTACAGACCTGCCACAAAGACGGCGCCGAGGGGGGAAAACGATGGCACGAGTCGTGCTGATCGAGGACGAGCCGAACATTGCCGAAGCGATCCGCTTCATCCTTGCCCGTGACGGCTGGGAAGTGACGGCGCTGGCCGACGGACTTGGCGGGATCGAGGCGATCCGCGCGGGGGCGCCCGATCTGGTGATCCTCGACCTCATGCTTCCGGGCGTGTCGGGGATGGAGCTTCTCGGCGCGATCCGCGCTGATCGCAGGCTGGGGACCGTGCCGGTGCTGATGCTGACGGCCAAGGGGCAGGGGCGCGACCGCGATGCGGCGATGCAGGCGGGTGTGAACCGCTTCATGACCAAGCCTTTTTCCAATGCCGAGATGCTTGCTACGGTGCGCGAACTGGCAGGGCACGTCTGATGGCGCGTCGCACCACTCCGCTGTTTCTGAAGCGCCGGGTCTACCGCCAGCGCCGCCTGCGCGATGCCGCACGGTTGTTGCCGCTTTTGGGCGGCTTTCTGCTTTTGTTGCCGATCCTGTGGGCGCCCCCCGCCGCAACCGGCGCAAGCGCAGCCATCGACGGAGTCTATCTGTTCGTCGTCTGGCTCGGGTTGGTCGCTGTGACGGCAGCACTTGCGCCCGCTCTTGCCTCGGATAAGGCCGAGGATGACGCAGGGGGCGATGCTCCCTGATGCCCTTCAACCTGCTGGTCCTGTTCTGTCTTGCCTATGTCGCCATGCTGTTCATGGTCGCCTTTCTGGCCGAGCGGCGGGCGGCGGTGGGGCGGATCGGCTGGCTGCGCTCACCGGTGATATACACGCTGTCGCTGTCGATCTATTGCACGGCCTGGACTTTTTACGGCGCGGTCGGCTATGCGGCGCGCTCGGGGCTGGAGTTCGTCACGATCTATCTTGGCCCGACGCTGGTCTTTATCGGCTGGTTCTGGGTGTTGCGAAAGCTGGTCAGGATCGGGCGGCAACAGCGGGTGACAAGCATTGCCGACCTGATTTCCAGCCGCTTTGGCAAATCGAACATCCTTGGCGTCGTGGTCACCCTGATCGCGGTGATCGCGGCCACGCCCTATATCGCGCTGCAATTGCAATCGGTCACGCAATCGTTCGCGGTCTTTGCCAGCGGCACGCCCGAGGGCTGGGCGCTTCCCAACCGCGATGCGACCGCGATCTGGGTCGCGGGGGGACTGGCGATCTTTACCATCCTGTTCGGCACCCGCAACCTTGACGCCAAAGAGCAGCACCACGGCATCGTTCTGGCCATTGCGGTCGAGGCGGTGGTGAAACTGGCGGCGCTGCTGGCCGTGGGGGCCTTTGTGGTCTGGGGCGTGGCAGGGGGCGTTGCCGATGTCTTTGCCCGCATCGAAGCGTCACCCGCTGCGGGCTGGACGATCCAGCCCGACCGCTGGGTGGGGATGATCGCCGTGTCGGGGGCGGCGGTGATCTGCCTGCCGCGCATGTTTCAGGTCATGGTGGTCGAAGGCGGCGAGGACCGGCATCTGGCTTTGGCAAGCTGGGCCTTTCCCGCCTATCTGCTGCTCATGAGCCTGTTCATCCTGCCCATCGCGGTGATCGGGCTGGAACGGATGCCTGCGGGCGCGAACCCCGATATGTTCGTGCTGACCCTGCCCTTGGCCGAGGGGCAGGGCGGGCTTGCGCTGCTGGCCTTTCTGGGCGGGTTTTCGTCGGCCACGTCGATGGTTATCGTCGAATCGATTGCGCTGGCGACGATGGTTTCGAACCATATCGTCATGCCGCTGTGGCTGCGGCTGGCCCCGCGTGCTGCGATGACGGGCGATGTGCGGCGGATCGTGCTTCTGGCGCGGCGGCTGTCGATCATCGGCGTGCTCGGGCTCGGCTATGTCTATTACCGCATGTCGGGCGGATCGGTCGCGCTGGCGGCGATGGGGCTGATTGCCTTTGTCGGCGTGGCGCAGGTGCTGCCGGTTCTGCTGGGCGGCATCTTCTGGCGCGGGGCGACGAAGGTGGGGGCGATCGCGGGGCTGGTAACGGGCTTCGGTGTCTGGGCCTTTACGCTTTTGCTGCCGTTCTTCGGGCCGGGCACGGCGCTGTCGCAGGCGGTCTTCGACAGTGGCCTTTTCGGCCTGCACTGGCTGCGCCCGCAGGCGCTGTTCGGGATCGAGGGGATGGACCCGCTGATCCATTCGCTGTTCTGGTCGGCGGCGCTGAATACGGCGGCCTTCTGCCTTGGCTCGCTTCTTACCTTTCCCGGTCCGGTCGAAAGGATGCAGGGCGCGGCTTTCGTCAACGCGTTTGACACCGACACCTCTGGTCCGCAGGGCTGGGCACGCGGTCGGGCCGAACCCGAGGCGCTTTTGATGATGGCGCAGCGGATCTTGGGCGAGGATGCCGCGCTGGCGAGTTTCGAGGCCGAGGCGCGGGCGCAAGGCAAGGCGGGCTATCTGCCCGATGCCACGCCCGATTTCGTGGCAGGGTTGGAGCGGCGCATGGCCGGATCGGTGGGGGCGGCCACAGCGCATGCGATGATCAGCCAGATCGTCGGGCGGGCGACGGTGTCGGTCGAAGACCTGATGGCCGTGGCGAACGAGACCGCGCAGATCATGGAATACTCGGCCCAGCTTGAAGCGCAGCGCGAGGAGTTGACCCGCACGGCGGGCGCGCTGCGCGAGGCCAATGAAAAGCTGCAGCAGCTTTCGGTGCAGAAGGATGCCTTTCTGAGCCAGATCAGCCACGAGTTGCGCACGCCCATGACCTCTATCCGCGCCTTTTCCGAGATCTTGACCGAAGGCGATCTGCCGCCCGAACAGGTGGCTAAATATGGCCGGATCATCCATGACGAGGCAATCCGCCTGACGCGGCTTTTGGATGACCTTCTGGATTTGAGCGTGCTGGAAAACGGGTCGGTGCAGCTGAACCTGTCGCTGGTGAACCTGCAACAGCTGGTCGACCGCGCGCTTGCCGCGGCGTCCCATACGCGGCCCGAGCGCAGTTTTCTGGTGGTGCGCGACCTGCCCGGCGAAAACCTGTTCCTGCGGACAGATGGCGACCGGCTGGTGCAGGTGTTCATCAACCTTATCTCGAACGCCCGCAAATATTGCGATGCTGCCGAGCCGGAACTGAAGATTTCGGTCCGGCAACGGGCGGGGCGCGTGCATGTGGACTTTACCGACAACGGATCGGGGATCGCCAAGCAGAATCAGGGCATCATCTTCGAGAAATTCGCCCGCCTGACCGACCAGAGCCGCGCGGGGGGCGCGGGGCTTGGGCTTGCGATCTGCCGCGAGGTGATGGCCAATCTGGGCGGGCAGGTCAGCTATCTGCCCGGTCGTGGCGGGGCCTCGTTCCGGGTGACGTTGCCGTTGCGGATCGGACAGAAGGCGGCTTAACCATTCATGAACCCTTGCCGCGCTAGGCTTTGCCGGAAAGGAGGCGGGCATGGATGTGTTGCGGCGAAAGATGGGTCAGGTCGGCGGTGCCTGCGGAGGCGAGGGCGTGATCGGGGCCGACCGCGCATGGCGGCTGGCGCTGGCCCGCGCGGCGCGTGACGAGATCGGGTTGGCGCTTGACGTGACGGGGCTGCGCGACGGGCGGGCCTCGCTCGCGGAACTGGTGGAAATGCCTGCCGAGCGGTCGCTGATTGCGGTGCTCGATGCGGCGGGGGGCGATGCGCTGGGTCTGGTCGCGCTTGATCCTGCCGTGCTGGCGGGGCTGGTGGGCATGTTGGCCACGGGGCGGATCAGCGCGGGCGACGGTCCGCGCCGTCCGACCCGCACCGATGCAGCGATGGTGGCGCCGATGCTGGACGGTGCGCTTGCGGGGCTTGCCGTCGAATTGCACGGGCAAGAGGCGGCACCTTGGGCCGAGGGCTGGCGCTATGCGAGCTTTCTGGACGAGGCGCGGCCCCTCGCGCTGCTGCTCGACGAGACGGAGTATCGCGTGCTGCGTGCCGAGGTATCGCTGATGCGCGGGGCAGCGACGGGCGAGGTCTTGCTTGCCCTGCCTGCCGCGCGGTCGCGCCCAGCCGTAGTGCAACAGGCAGAGATTGCCGCAGGGCAGGCCGAAGCCTTCCACGCCGCCTTTGTCCGTCAGGTCGAGGCGGTGGCCTGCCGGATCGAGGCGGAACTGGCGCGGTGCCAGATGCCGCTTGCGCGGGTGATGGCGCTGGGGGTCGGAGATGTGCTGCCGCTGGGCGATGCGACCGTGTCGCGGCTTTCCTTGCGCGGGATCGACGGGCAGGTGGTGGCCGAGGGCAAGCTGGGCCAGATGCGCGGCCAGAGGGCGGTGCGGTTGGCGCAACCGCAGGAGTTGCGTCTGGCAGGGTAGCGCGGTGCCTGTGGCCAGCGTGGAACGGGGGGCTTTCCGCCCCCCGACGGCGCGTACCGCGCCCTCCCCCGAGGATATTTGGACCAGCATGTAAGCGGGGTGGCGTCAGCGTGCTGCGGCGGCGAGACCAGCGTGGCGTCCGGTGGCAAGGCAGGCAGTGAGAAGGTAACCGCCCGTCGGGGCCTCCCAGTCGAGCATCTCGCCGCAGACAAAGACGCGGGGGATGGCGCGCAGTTCAAGGCCTTCGGTCAGGGCGGCGCGGGTGATGCCGCCCGCGACCGAGATCGCCTCGTCGATCGGACGGGGGCCGGTCAGCGGGACGGGCAGGGATTTGATCGCGGTGACCGGATCGAGGGGACGGCCGAATTCCATGACCAGCGCCTGCGCGGTGGCGGAGAGGCCGAGTTTGCGTAAACGGTTGGCAAGGCTTTCGCCCGCCCGCATCTGTGCCAGCCTTTGGCCGAGGGTTTCGGCGGCAAGGTCGGGCATCAGGTCGAGGTGCAGGGGGGCGCCTTCGCGCAGGGCGCGGCTGACGGCGTAGACGCCACCGCCTTCGATGCCACGGGCCGAGATGACGAATTCGCCCCGTTCCCGCTGCGGGCCTGCGATCAGGGCTGCGCCCTTTACCGGCTGGCCGAAGTGGCGTGCCATATGGGCGGACCACGCGACGCCGAAGCCCATGTTCGCAGGCCGGAACGGCGCGATTTGCACGCCGCGTGCCGCGAGCCATGGCACCCATGCGCCGTCCGATCCGAGCCGCGCCCAGCTTGCACCACCAAGGGCCAGCACGGTGACGGCGGGTTCCAGCACCTGTTCGCCTGCGGGCGTTTCGAAGCGGAACCCTTCGCCATGAAACCCCGTCCAGCGCCAGCGCACGCGCATCCCGACCCCCGCCGCGCCCAAGCGTGCGAGCCATGCGCGAAGCAGCGGCGAGCCTTTCATGCTGACCGGAAACACCCGTCCCGACGAGCCGGTGAAGATCTCTTGCCCGAGGCCCCTGCACCAGTCTTGTACTTCGGTCGGGCCAAAGGCGGCAATCGCGGGGGCGAGCCATCCGTCGCCGTAAGCGGCAAGAAAGCGGGTTTCGTCTTCCGCCTTGGTGATGTTCAGCCCCGATTTTCCGGCCATCAGGAATTTGCGCCCGACACTGGGCTTTGCCTCGCAGAGCGTGACATGGCGTCCGGCTTGGGCAAGCGTTTCCGCCGCCATCAGCCCTGCCGGTCCACCACCGATCACCAGCGCATCCATCTTGCCCCCGCCCGTTTCGGCGCCATCCTTAGCTTATGTCCGCTGAAACCCCAACCTGTCCGCTGTGCCTGCGTCCGATCCCGCGCGACGTGCCGCAGAGCCTGCATCATCTGGTCCCAAAGCTTAAAGGCGGCAAGGGGGGCCGACAGTCTTGCTGCACCACATCTGCCACAAGGAGATTCACGCGCGCTTCACCGAAGCCGAACTGGCACGACGTTTCAACACGCCCGGGGCGCTGCGGGCCGACCCGCGGCTGGCCGCGTTTCTGGCATGGATCGCCAAGCGCCCGCCGGGGTTCTTGTCGCGGGTGCGCGGCAAGGGCTAAGGCCGCACCCTAGCCAAGCAGGGGGCGCAGGTGTTCGAGCTGGTAGCCGAAACGGGCGGGAATACCGATCAGTTCATCCGCGGGCCGCGTGCCTGCATGCGCGAGCGCCCAGACCACCGACGAGCGGTTGCCCGAGGCGCAATAGGCTAAGACCGGACCCGGGGCACCCTCGATCGCGGCGCGCTGGATGGCCACGTTTTCGGGCGTCATTGCCCCGCCGATCACGGGATTTATCACGAAGGTCAGACCGAGCGCCTGTGCCGCCTGTTGCATGGTTTCGGCGTGCAGATGCGGCGGGATTTCGCCGTCGGGGCGGTTGTCGATCACGGTGGTGTAGCCAGCCGCCTTGATCGCGGTCAGGTCTGACGGGTCGATCTGGGGCGAGACGGCATAGGTCGGGGTCAGGGCGCGGATGTCCATGGCGGTTCCTTTGGAGGCAAGGTTCGGTCCAGCCAGCGGCCGGCGCGGGGTGCGGCAAGCATAGCTGCCAGCATGGCGATAAGGAAGACCGCACCGCCCGCCCCGCCAAAGGTCAGCGAGGCCAGCGCGGGGCCGGGGCACAGACCCGCCAGCGCCCAGCCTGCGCCGAACAGGACCGAGCCTGTGATCAGTCGGGCATCGGCGCCGCTGCGGTTGGGCGGGGGGAAGGGCGTTCCGAGTGCGGATGTGCCGCGACGGGCCGCGATGCGCCATGCCAGCGCCATCGGAAGGATCGCGCCGCCCAAGACAAAGGCAAGCGTCGGGTCCCAGTCGCCGAAGATATCAAGCCAGCCCTGCACCTTGGTCGTGTCGGTCATGCCCGACAGCAAAAGCCCCGCGCCAAACAGCGCACCTGCGAAGGCGGCAACAAGATTTCGCATCAGATCAGCCCCAGTCCGTGACGCGCGATGACCATGACCACACCGCCTGCCGCCACATAGACCGCAGTCGCCACGATGCCGCGCAGCGACAGCCGCGAGATGCCGCAAACCCCGTGCCCCGAGGTGCAGCCATTTGCCAGCCTTGTGCCAAAGCCGACCAGCAACCCCGCAACGGCTATGACCGCAAGGTTGCCGGTCAGATGCGTCTCGGACCCGCCCGCAAGATTGGCGATGATCGCGGGCACCGCGACCAAGCCTGCCAGAAAGCTGGCCTTTTCGGGCCATGTGTTGTTCGCGCTGCCATCGACCAAAGCGCCGACGATGCCCGATGCGCCCATGATGCGCCCGTTGCACAAAAGATAGACTGCCGCGGCGCTGCCGATGCAAAGCCCGCCCAATAGCCCGAAGATCCAGTCGGTCGGCATGGTCACTCTCACTTGTTTTCGCGGTTTAAGGGGGTGATTCAGGTCAAGCCGTCAAAGCCCGTTGATAGGTGTCTTGAGGTAGGAGACACCATTTTCTTCGGGTTCGGGCATATGGCCTGCGCGCATGTTGACCTGAAGCGCGGGGATGATCAGGCGTGGCATCGACAGGGTCTTGTCGCGCGCTTCGCGCAGGGCGACGAAGCTGTCGCGCGATTTGCCCGCGCCGATATGGACATTCTTTGCCTTTTGGTCGGCCACGGTTGTTTCCCATGCAAAAGCCTCGCGCCCCGGGGCCTTGTAATCATGGCCGACGAAGATGCGCGTCTCATCGGGCAGCGACAGGATGGTTTGCACCGAATCGAACATGGTCGAAGCCGATCCCCCCGGGAAATCGCAGCGCGCCGTGCCGAAATCAGGCATGAAGAGCGTGTCGCCGACAAAGGCCGCATCGCCGATCACATAGGTCAGGCAGGCGGGCGTGTGACCGGGCGTGTGCAGCACACGGGCCGACAACTGGCCGATCATGAACGTGTCGTCATGGCGGAACAGGCGGTCGAACTGCGATCCGTCGCGTTGAAAGCGTGTGCCTTCGTTGAAGATCTTGCCGAAGGTTTCCTGCACGGTGGTGATCCGCTCGCCGATGCCGATCTTGCCACCCAGCCGTTCCTGCAGATAGGGCGCGGCTGACAGATGGTCGGCGTGGACATGGGTTTCCAAGAGCCAGTCCACCACCAGCCCTTCGGCGCGGATGTGATCGATCACGGCATCGGCAGACCGCGTGTCGGTCCGGCCCGAGGCGGGATCGAAGTCGAGCACCGAATCGATCACCGCGCAGGCGCTGTCCTGCGGGTCGCGCACCACATATGTCAGGGTGTTCGTCTGCTCGTCGAAAAAGGCATGGACGGCAGGGGTCGAAGGGGTCATCGCAGGGTCCTTTCGGGGGCCTATTCCGGTCTCGGGTCCGGTCTCGGTTCCGGTTTCGGGCCGGATCTGGCTGATCTATCATATGGTAAAACCGGAATATATCAAAGCCATCTGCGTTTGACCCAAGTCAAGGCAGGCAAGGGCCTGCCGGTCTAGCCTGACATCAGGAAGATGGAGGTGGCGCATGAAACCGATCAGCACTCGCAAGACCGAACTCGAGGCGCGACTTGCCCTTTTGCAGGGCAGGCTTGCCGGGATCGAGGCCGAACTTGACAGCCACGAGACGAAGGATTGGGACGACCTTGCCACCGAGCGCGAGGGTGACGAGGTGCTGGAACGTCTGGGGCAGGGCGGGCAGGCCGAAATCCGCATGATCGAGGCTGCGCTGGCCCGCATCGTGGCGGGAGAATACGGCGCTTGCGTCAAATGCGGGGCAGAGATTACCGAAGCACGGCTCGACAGCCTGCCCTATACGCCGTTTTGTCGGGACTGTGCGGCATGAGGGCAGAGCGCGAAACCACCCCCGACGTGATCTCTGCATTTGCACTGATGGCGCTGCGGGCCGAGATGGAGGCCTTGGCCGCCGTGCTGCCCGGCCTGTGGCAGGACCGCCGCGATCCCGGGCGGGTGCCCGACCAGACCGTAACCGAGGCCGCGACCGAGGCCGATTTCGATAACATGCCGGTCTAAGCGCAGGGAAAGCGGCGGTTTTTCGACAAGTGCCCTGTTGTGGCATTGCCAATCGGTGCTGCGCTATCCTTAATGGCCGAAGGAATGGCGGGGTTGCGCGGATGGGAAGGCAGCAAAGCGGAGTCGGGCCGGAATGGCTGTGATGACCGTCATCGAGATCAGGGGGCCGATGACCGCCGACCTGCGGGCCGGCCTGTCTGCGACTCTTGGCGAGACCGGTTGGCCGGTGCTGCTGGTCCTTGCCTCTGACGGGTTGCCGTTGGCCGAGGCGGGTGATCGGTCTGCAACGGCCGAGGTCGCGGCTTTGGCCGAAACCCTGTCGCAGCGCGAGGGATGTGTCGCCTTGATGCTGGGCGTGGTGCGGGGGGCTGCGCTCGAACTTGCGCTTGCGGCTTCAACGCGGGTGGCGGTGCCCGGGGCGGTGCTGGGCTTTCCCGACATCACGTTGGGTCTGGTGCCCGCAAGCGGCGGCACGCAGCGCTTGCCGCGTCTGGTCGGCGGTTCCGAGGCGTTGCGGATGCTGCTGGAAGGTGGCGATGTGTCGGCTGCCCACGCAGTTGCCACGGGGTTGGTCGACCATGTCGCGACCGAAGACCCGATGGGCTTTGCGCGGCGCGTATCTGCAGGAAAGGATTGGCCCGAGCGGCGCGGCCTGCGCGACGGGCGCGGCTATCTGGCCGCCGTCGCGCAGGCGCGGCGTGACACGACGCTTGAGGCTGCGGTGCGGATGGTCGACTGTGTCGAGATGGCGGTGATGCTGCCGCTGGCGCAGGGGCTTGCCTATGAGCGGGTCTGTTTCTACGACCTTTGCGCGAGCGACGACTCGCTTGGCCTGCGGCATGCTGCGGCCGCCCGAGCGGTAGCCGGCGGCGGGGCGGGTCATGTGGTGGGGCGGGTCGGCATCTGGGGTGCGGGGGCTGGTGCGGTCGATCTTGTGCTGGCGGCGTTGCAGGCGGGGCTGACCGTGCAATTGGCATCCGACGACCGCGAGGCGGTGGTGCGGGCCCTTGCCGATGTTGCCGAACGGCAGGAAGCGGCGGTTCAGGCCAGCCGGATGTCGCCCGACCGGCGCGAGGACGACTGGTCGCGGCTGCTGCCGCAGGTCGGGCGCGACGGGCTGGCCGGCGTCGATCTGGCGGTGCTGACGGAAGTCTGCGATGTGGGCGGGCCGCGTTTGGCCTTTGGCATTGCGGCACCTGCGGGGGCGGTCGGGCTGGCCCGCTTCGACCGGCTGGCCGAATTGCATGCGGGCGCGGCCGCGCCCGACGATGTTGCCCGCGCGACAGGCTTCGTGCGGGCGCTTGGCTGGGAGCCGGTCGTGACGGGCGGGGCGGTCGCGCTGCGGCTGGCGGGCGTTCTGTCGGACGCGGTGCTGCACGCCGAGGCCCAAGGCGTGCCAAGGGCCGAGATCGCGCGGTCGCTGGCGTCACAGGGCATCGCGGGCGAGATCGTCCGGACCGGCCATGCGCCAAATGACGGTGACGAGGTGGCGCGGCGCTGCCTTGCGGCGCTGGCCAATGCCGGAGCGCGGGCGATCGAGGCTGGCGATGCGCCGTCGGCGGCGCATGTCGATGCGGTGGCGATTGCGGCGGGTCTGATGGCGCGGCGGACAGGCGGGCCGATGCATCAGGCCAACCGGCGCGGGCTGCTGCTGCTGCGGCGCGACTTGCGGCTGTGGGAGCAGGAAAATCCCGCCCTCTGGTCGCCAGCGCCGCTGGTCGAGACGCTGGCCGCAGACGGGCGACCGTTCAGCTGAGGATCACGCCCACCATCACCAGCATCAGCCCGAGGAACGACACCGCAAGCGCTGCAAGGTTGATTGCCACCACCTTTTGCAAGCGCTGGCGGATCTGGTCGTCGGGCAGGCCGGATTTGCGCGCCTTGACCGCCAGTACGATGCACCAGAGCAGTGCGGCCACGCCCAGAAGCGACAAAAGGGCGCCGCCCCAGATCAGCAATTCCATGGTCATGCGCGTCTCCCTTGTCCGGCCTTGCACCTAGCCCGCCCCTGCATTCCGCACAAGAGCGCCGGACGCCGCCCGTTGCTGCGGCTTGAACCCGACAGGGCAGGCAGGATAGGGAAGGGGCCACAGAGTGACATTTGCACGAGGCCATGATGAGCGACCCCAACGACGCCTATAACGTCACCGCCGACGAGCTGCGCCAGTTCATCGAACGGTTCGAGCAACTCGAATCGGAAAAGAAGGACGTGGCCGAACAGCAAAAAGAGCTTATGGCCGAGGCAAAGGGGCGCGGTTACGACACCAAGGTGCTGAAAAAGGTCGTGGCGCTGCGGAAAAGGAAGCCCGACGATATCGCCGAGGAAGAGGCGGTGCTCGAGATGTACAAGCAGGCTCTCGGGATGACCTGAAACCAGGGGCCTGCATCGGCGACGAATTTTCTGCGAAAATTCGCGCCCTTCGCCCTGCGGCGGCATTTCGGGTTGACTGCGATGCTGCAACTGCCTGTGCCTGTGCCGGTGGTTCTATACGCAGGCGTCAGGCCGAAAGGAACGTCACACCTTCCATAGACCGGATGCGGGCGATGTCGCGGCGGTAGCTTTCGTCAAGCTCGGCGATCAGTGCTTCGTCCCAACCGGGCATCTCGATTTCGGTTTCGATTTCGTCAGGCAGCGCGAATTTGTCGAGGAACGCCGAGACGATGCGCCTGCGCTGCACCACCGAGGCGGGCGGGTTCGACGCGAGATAGGCGTTCAGACGCGCAAGGCCTTCGGGTGGCATCAGGCTGGCTAAAAGTTCGTCGGTTTCGGTCAGGATCGTATCGGGGGCATGGCCCGACACGGTTTGCAGCACGTCGGGCCAGATCAGCGGCGTGTCTTCGTCGCACCAGATGGTGAGCGGGGCCTCGGGGTTCAGGGTGCGGATTTCCTCGACCATGCGGCTCCAGCTCAACAAGCGCGGGTCGGCGGTGCCGATGAATTCCTCATAGGGTTTGCCGCGCTGCTTGCTGAAGAGCGCGGGCAGGAAGCTGGACATGTTGCGGATGGACAGGTGGAATTCAGCCTCGATTTCCGGGAATATCTGGGTGAAGGCGCGGATACGTTCGCCCGCGGCGGGGTAGAGCCTGCGGTCGCGGATCACCCATTGCGGATAGGACAGGAAATTGTCCCATGACAGGATCAGCCGGTCTGCGCGGTCTTCGTCCATGATCTGGTCGAGCACCAGCGCCTGCGTGTCGCGTGACGCGGGCCGCCCCTTCAGCGTGATCGCCGTGTCGCGTAAAAGTGCGCGGTAGCGTGTGGGGCCGGGGACGACGATGCCTTGTTGGCCGAGGCTGGCGCGGTTCTTCCACAGACAGCGGATGAGACGCTCGTCATCCGTGCAATGGGCGCCGAGGTGATACACGATACGCATGAAGGACTTGTCTGCCGTTCTGACTGATACTTTACCCATGACTATACGAGGTTTTCTGGACAGGGAAACGGCTTTCGGTTACAGCCTGCGCCATGATGTCCGACCAAAACACTCAGGCTAAGCGGTTTTTGCCGCCGTTCCGGCTGGATGGCTGGTCAATCGGGGCCGCGCTGATCGCCTGCGTGGTGCTGGCGCCGATGCTGGCCGTGGTGTGGATCGCCTTTCATCCGACCGAGAATATCTGGCCGCATCTTCTGGCCACGGTCTTGCCGCGTTATTTCGCGACGACGCTGACCATGATGGCGGGTGTGGGCTTCCTGACCGCCGCGATGGGGACGGGGGCGGCCTGGCTGGTGGTGATGTACCGCTTTCCGGGGCGGGGCTGGCTGGATTACGCGCTGCTGTTTCCGCTGGCGATTCCGGCCTATGTCGGGGCCTTTGCGCTGGTCGATTTCCTGCAATACTCGGGTCCGGTGCAGGGCGGGTTGCGGGCGGCGATGGGTTGGCAATCGGCGCGGGACTACTGGTTTCCCGAGGTGCGGTCGCAATGGTTCGCCATTCTGGTGTTGTCCTTTGCGCTATACCCTTACGTCTACCTGCTGGCACGGGCGGCATTCCGCGAACAGTCGGGCTGTTCCTACGAGGTGGCGCGGGCCTTGGGCGCGGGGCCATGGGCGTTGTTCCTGCGGGTGGGCCTGCCGCTGGCGCGACCTGCGGTGGCAACCGGCGTGGCACTGGCCCTGATGGAGACGGTGGCCGATTACGGCACGGTCACCTATTTCGGCGTGCAAACGTTGACCACGGGCATTTTTTCCACATGGCTGAACGGCAACAACGCGGGCGGGGCGGCGCAGATCGCGGGGGTGATGCTGATGCTGATCCTGCTTCTGGTCGCGACCGAGCGCATCAGCCGCCGCCGTGCGCGGTTTCACAAGCAAAGCCGCGCCTCGCGTCCGGTCGCCCCATTCGCGCTGTCGGGCGGGCGGGCGTGGCTGGCGAATGCGCTGTGCCTGTTTCCCTTTGCGATGGGCTTCGTGCTGCCGGTCGGGGTGATGCTGGTCCATGCCTTTGCCAGCCCCTCGGTCTGGTTGGCGCCGGGTCTGGCTGGGGCTTTGGGAAATACGCTTTTCGTCGGCGGCATCGCCGCCGTGCTGACCGTGGCGGCGGCGGTGTTTCTGGTCTACGGCGTGCGGATGGCGGGGCGGGGCGTGGCGCGGGTGGTCTTGCCGCTGACGACGCTGGGCTATGCCGCGCCGGGCGCGGTGCTGGCGGTCGGTATCCTGATCCCGCTGGAGGCGCTGGACAACCGCGTGGCCGATGCGGTGCTGGCGCTGACTGGCCACGATCCTGGGTTGATCATGACCGGCACGGCGGGGGCGTTGATCCTTGCCTTTGCGGTGCGGTTCTTCGGCATCGCGCAAGGGGCGGTCGATGCGGCCTTCGGGCGGGTGTCGCCGTCCTTGCCGATGGCGGCGCGGTCACTGGGACGCACTGCAGGCGGGGCGCTGCAATCGGTCTATATGCCCCTGATGCGCGGATCGGTGGCGACGGCGCTGCTGGTCGTATTCGTCGATTGCGTCAAGGAACTGCCCGCGACGCTGCTCTTGCGGCCCTTCAACTTCAACACGCTCGCCACGCGGGTGTTCGAGCTTGCCAGTCTGGAAAAGCTGTCCGAGGCCGCCCCCGCCGCGCTGGTGGTCATGGCGGTGGGGCTTTGTGCGGTGGGGTTGCTGGCGCGGGCCAACCGTTAGCACGCGGGTGTGGCGACCGTGATCAGCCGTGGCATGACCTGACCGAGGAACACCCTGATCTTCTGCGGTTCCGGCCGCAGGATCCGTCCGCTGCCAAGCGCCGTGACCAGCCCGAGCGCGACACAGGCATTGCGCGTGCGGAAATAGGTACCGCGCGAAAACGGTGCCATGCGTTCGTAATGGATCGAGGCGCGTTCGCCCTGCGCCAGCATCCGCTCGAGCAGCCAGATCATCCGGCCGAGCGTGGCACTGTCGGGCAGGCGGGGTGAAAGCGAGGGTTCGTGGATCATCTGGCGTCTCCTGTCTGTGCCGTTCAAGGCTTGTTCGGGCCAGTTACGAAGGAGATCGGGCAAAGTTTCAGCACGATCCGGCGCAGCAGAATCTTTTCCGACCGCTTGCACCCGAAGCAGAGCAAGGTTATTTGATGGGCGTTGCCTCTATAGCTCAGCTGGTAGAGCACCTGATTTGTAATCAGGGGGTCGCGGGTTCAAGTCCTGCTGGGGGCACCATGAATTACCTTGCTTTTCAGGCTACTGGCGCTTCGGGGCCGGGTTTTGCCGATGTGCCTGGCCTGCGGGCGGGGGGGGCGATGACAGGCCGATTGCGGACTTGACATCGCAAGGCCAAGGCTGACCAAATGATGGGACAATCGGAAGGGCCGATGCAGCCTGACCAGAGCCAATCCTGACAGGGAGATTTTCATGATGTTCGATCCGAAGCTTTCGCGGTTTGGATCGGTGGCGCTTGCGGCGCTGCTGGTCACGGTTTCGCCTGCGGCCCTGATGGCCGAGACGCCGGCCGATACGCTGGTCATCGCCGACGCGATCGACGATATCGTGTCGCTCGATCCGGGCGAGGCGTACGAATTCTCGGGCCTTGACGTGGTGAACAACACCTATGACGGGCTGATCGAGCTTGACCCGATGAAGGTGGGCGAGCTGGTGCCCGGTCTGGCCGAAAGCTGGGCGGTGGACGAGGCGGGCACGACCTTTACCTTCAAGATGAAGGCGGGCGTCACCTTTTCGTCGGGCAATCCGGTGACGGCGGAAGATGCGGCCTTTTCGCTGCAACGCGCGGTCAAGCTGAACAAATCTCCTGCCTTCATCCTGAACCAGTTCGGCTGGACGGCCGAGAACGTGGACCAGATGGTGACGGCCGAAGGCGATACGCTGACGCTCAAGACCGATCAGGCCTATGCGCCCACGTTCCTTTACAACTGCCTCACCTCGGGTGTCGCGTCCATCGTCGACAAGGCGACGGTCATGGCAAACGAGGTCGATGGCGACATGGGCAACGCGTGGTTGCATAACAATTCGGCGGGGACGGGGGCTTATGTCCTGAAATCCTTCAAGCCGAACGAGGGCTATCTGCTGGAAGCGCGCAGCGGCTACTGGCGCGGCGATGCCAAGCTGAAGAACGTCTTCATGCGGCATATTCCCGAAGCGGCCACCCAGCGCCTGCTGCTGGAAAAGGGCGATATCGACATCGCGCGGGAACTGACGCCGACCGATATCGAAGGCATGGCGGGCAATGCCGACGTCAAGGTGCAGCAAGATGTGGGCGGGCAGGTGTTCTACCTGTCGTTCAACCAGAAGAACGAAGCCTACAAGAACGAGAAATTCCTCGATGCGATGCGGTGGGCCATCGATTATCAAGGCATGGCCGACACCTTCCTGAAGGGTGCGATGGTGGTGCATCAGGCCTATCTGCCCAAGGGCTATCTGGGCGCGCTGGAAGACAATCCCTATAGCCTCGATATCGAAAAGGCCAAGGCGCTGATCGCGGAATCGGGGATCACGTCGCCCAAGGTGGTGATGGATGTCAGGAACTCGTCCGACCGGATGGAGATGGCGCAATCGATCCAGAACACCTTTGGCCAAGCCGGGATCGAGGTCGAGCTGAACATCGGCGAAGGGGCCGAGCAGTTGAAACGGTATCGCGCGCGCCAGCATGACGCCACGCTGCAAAGCTGGGGGCCGGATTATCCCGACCCGCACACCAACGCCTCGGCCTTCTCGATGAACGCCGACAATGCGGATGACGCGCAGACCGGCGGTCTTGCATGGCGCAACGCCTATGATCCGGGCCCGCTGCACCAGATGACGGCGGATGCGGTGATGGAGCGGGACGGCGCCAAGCGGGCGGCGATGTATGCCGAAATCCAGCAGACGCACCGCACCACCTCGCCCTTCGTGCTGATGTTCCAGATCGGCTACCAGACCGGCATGCGCGCAGGGGTCGAGAATTTCTTCACCGGCGGCGCAACCGACTCGGCCGCATACTGGGCGATCACCAAGTAAGACATGCTTGGCGCCTGCGGGTCTGACCGCGGGCGCCTTGCGTTTGGCATGGCAGTTTCATTCCCCTTTGGCCCGCGGTTCAAAGCCGTCGTTGGCTTTTCCGTCTCGCTGGTCATCACGATCTTCGGGCTTTTGCTCGTCACCTTCATCATCGGGCGCGTGGTGCCGATCGACCCGGTGCTTGCCATCGTGGGCGAGAGGGCGACACAGGCGCAGATCGAGGCGACGCGGGTCGCGCTGGGACTGGACAAGCCGCTGGTAGAGCAGTTTTTCATATATGTTTTCAATGCGTTCCAAGGCGATCTTGGGGCGTCGATCCGCACCGGAGAGCCTGTGATCGAAGCGGTCGCCCGCCACTTTCCGGCCACGCTGGAGCTTGCGACGCTGGCCACGATCATTGGTGTGATCGCAGGCGTTCCGGCAGGGGTGCTGGCCGCGACCCGTCCGGGCAGCATCGCCGACCACATCGTGCGTCTGGTCGGGCTGATGGGCTATTCGATGCCGGTTTTCTGGCTGGGGCTGATCGGCCTTTTGGTATTTTACGGTCATCTGGGCTGGGTTGGCGGGCCGGGCCGGTTGGATGCGGTTTACGACATGATGTATGATTTCGAGGTGCCGCAGCGGTCGGGGATGATCCTGATCGACACGGCATTGGCGGGGCGCTGGGACATGTTTTCCAACGCGATCAGCCATATCATCCTGCCTGCAGGGCTGCTGGGTTACGTGTCGATGGCCTATATCAGCCGGATGACGCGCAGCTTCATGATGAACGAGCTTTCGCAGGAATACATCACCACGGCGCGGGTCAAGGGGATGCCCGAATGGCGGGTGGTCTGGGTGCACGCCATGAAAAACGTGGCCGTGCCGCTGATCACGGTGGTTGCGCTGTCTTATGCCTATCTGCTGGAAGGGTCGGTGTTGACCGAGACGATCTTCGCATGGCCCGGCCTTGGCAGCTATATCACCGATGCGTTGATGGTGGCCGATATGCCCGCCGTGCTGGGGGGAACGGTTGTCGTCGGCCTCGCCTTCGTCGCGCTGAACATGGTGTCGGACCTGCTGTATCGGCTCGTCGATCCGAGGGCTAGATAGATGGCAGGCACGATGGCATGGCTGCGCGACCAGAATCCGCAAAGCCGGATGCAGGCGCGTCTGGGGCAGTGGTACTTGGGTTGGCTGCGGCTGCGGCGCAATCCACTCGCGATGATCGGGCTTGCGATCATTGCCGTCTTGCTGGTGGTCGCGGCCTTTGCGCCGTGGCTCGCACCCTATGACCCCGTGGCGCAGAACCTGCGCGGGCGCTTGTTGCCGCCGGGAACCGAGGGGCATCTGCTGGGCACCGACGATTTCGGTCGCGATATCCTGACACGCATCCTGTACGGGTCGCGCATCACGCTTTACATCGTGGCGCTGGTGGCGGTGACGGCGCCTGTCGTAGGCTTGGTTATCGGCACGGTCGCGGGCTATTTCGGCGGCTGGGTGGACGAGGTGTTGATGCGGATCACCGACATCTTCCTTGCCTTTCCGCGCCTGATCCTTGCGCTGGCGCTGGTTGCCGTGCTTGGCCCCGGCATCGAGAACGCGGTGTTGGCCATCGCTTTGACCGCTTGGCCGCCCTATGCCCGCGTGGCGCGGGCCGAGACGCTGACAGTGCGGAATTCCGACTATATCGCCGCCGTGCGCCTGCAAGGGGCGGGGGCTGCGCGCATCATCTGGGGCCATGTGGTGCCGATGTGCCTGCCAAGCGTCGTCATCCGCGTGACGCTGGATATGGCGGGGGTGATCCTGACCGCCGCCGGATTGGGCTTTCTGGGCCTTGGCGCGCAGCCGCCCTTACCGGAATGGGGGCTGATGATCTCGGCGGGGCGCAAATACCTGTTCGAACAGTGGTGGGTCGCCACCATGCCGGGGCTTGCGATCTTTGTCGTCTCGCTTGGCTTCAACCTGCTGGGGGACGGCTTGCGCGATGTGCTCGACCCGCGGAGTGCAGGGAAATGACGCTTTTGTCGGTGAAAGACCTGCGCGTGACATTCGACACCGAGGCGGGGGTGGTCGAGGCCGTGCGCGGCGTGTCGTTCAGCCTCGGGCGCGAACGTCTGGGCATCGTGGGCGAAAGCGGGTCGGGCAAGACCATGACGGGCCGGTCGGTGCTGCGGCTGATCCGCCCGCCGGGGCGGATTGCTGCGGAAAGCATGGTTTTCGACGGGCAAGACCTGATGCGGGCATCGGAACGCGAGATGCGGGCTTTGCGCGGCAAGCGCATCGCCATGGTGATGCAGGATCCGAAATACAGCCTGAACCCCGTGATGCAGATCGGGGCGCAATTGATGGAAGGTTTGCGCCAGCGCGACCGCGTGGGCAGGGCCGAGGCGAAGAAGGCCGCGATTGCCGCACTGGAAGCGGTGCAGATCCGCGACCCCGAGCGGGTGATGGGCGCCTATCCGCATGAACTTTCCGGCGGGATGGGCCAGCGGGTGATGATTGCAATGATGCTGATCCCGAACCCCGATCTGTTGATTGCGGACGAGCCGACGAGCGCGCTCGATGTGACCGTGCAGGCCGAGGTGCTGTCGATCCTTGACGGGTTGGTGCGTGATCGGGGGATGGGGCTGATCTTCATCAGCCACGATCTGCGACTTGTCGCGCGGTTCTGTGACCGCGTGCTGGTGATGTACAAGGGCCGCATCGTCGAGGAACTGGCCGCGCGTGACCTGTTGTCGGCCAATCACCCCTATACGCGGGGGCTGCTTGACTGTTTGCCGCGCATCGGGGGAAGCCGTGGTCCCTTGCCGGGGTTGGACCGGACCGCAGATTGGGCGCAAGGATGAGCGGCGGCATGATCGAGGTTTGCAACCTTTCGGTGACGTTCCAAGCCAAGGGCCGCGAGGTTCGCGCGGTTGAAGATGTCAGCCTGTCGGTCGCCAAGGGCGAGAGTTTCGGGCTGGTGGGGGAAAGCGGGTCGGGCAAATCCACTATCCTGCGGGCGATCTGCGGGTTGGCCCCCGTCACGGCGGGCGAGATTTCGATCGGCGGGCAAAAGGTGCCGACGCCGCGCGGCCGCGCCTTTGCCGCCCGTGTGCAGATGGTGTTTCAGGACCCCTACGCCAGCATACATCCGCGCCATACCATCGACCGCACGCTTTCGGAACCGCTCGCCCTCCACGGGATCGGCGATACCGATGCCCGCGTGATGCAGGCGTTGGCCGATGTGGGCCTGCCGACCGGTTTCCGTTTTCGCTATCCGCACCAGCTTTCGGGCGGGCAGCGCCAGCGTGTCGCCATTGCGCGGGCGCTAATGCTAGAGCCCGAGGTGCTGCTGCTGGATGAACCCACCTCGGCGCTGGATGCGTCGGTGCAGGCCGAGACGCTGAACCTGCTGTCGCGCCTGCGCGAGACGCGGGGGCTGACTTTCCTGATGGTCAGCCATGATCTGGCGGTGATCGACCATATGTGCGACCGCGTTCTGGTCATGCAGATTGGCCGCAGCGTCGAGGAGATGTCCCGCGACGATTTGGCGGCAGCGCGGATGCAGACCGCCTATGCCCGCAGCCTGTTCGACGCCAGCGCCGACCGGATGCTGGGCTGACCCGCGGTTGTCCGGCGTCTGGCTTGGCACGGGACTTGCCGTAGCCTTGCACGGCTTGCCGAGGGCTGGACCAAAGGCGCGGCGGGCCTTAGCATGGCCCAAGTTAAAGAGTGAGGTCCGTTCATGACTACCCCGATGGTTGCCGGCGTGCGGCGCAGGCTTGCCGAATTGCTGTCAGGCGAACCGTCGCCGCAACAGTTGAACGCCTCGCTTCGGCACCTTGCGAAATGGCGGGCACAGGTTCTTGAAAACACGCTTGTCCAGCGGTCGGGCGAGACGGTGCTTTCGGGGCCGTTCAAAGGGCTGAAATATGCGGTGCGCGCGTCGGAAGGGTCGCGCAACGCGCGGCTGGTCGGCTGCTACGAGGCCTCGCTTCATCCGGTCATCGAAAAGATCGTTGCCGGCAATTACAAGCTGGTGATCGATGTCGGCTGCGCCGAAGGCTACTATGCCACCGGTCTTGCCATGCGGATGCCCAAGGCCCGCGTTCTGGCGCGTGACCTCGACCCCAAGGCGCGCGAGGCTTGCGCGGAGATGGCGGCTGCCAACGGGCTGGCCAAGCGGGTCGAGATCGGGGGGGCCTTTACCCATGCCGATTTCGACCAGTGCAAGGGACAAAAGACCGTTGTCTTTTGCGATATCGAAGGCGCCGAGGCCGAATTGCTCGATCCGGTTGCAGCGCCCGGCCTTTTGAAGGCCGATATCCTTGTCGAGGTGCACGAGGGCATGCGACCCGGTCTGGTAACGACCCTCGCCGGGCGTTTCGCCGAGACGCATACGATCACGAAATACGAACGCCGTCTGAACGACAGTGGCCTGCCGGATTGGACCGACACGCTCGGCGATCTCGACCGGCTGCTTTTGATGTGGGAATGGCGGTCAACCCCGACGCCATGGCTGTGGATGAAGCAAAAGGGCAAGGCATGACCGAGGATCGCAACGCCGCGATCTGGTTTGCTCCCGACGGGTTCGATCCTGCCAAGGGCGTGAACGGCCGGCGCATGGCGGGCGAGAGTTTCATCCGCGGCTTCTTCCGCCACGCCGTCGTGAATGAGGTCGTGGGCCTGACGCATGGCCTTGGCGACGGGGCGGCGTTCGAGAAACTCGCCGCCGAATGCGGCGTGCGCGCTCCGGTGCGGACGGTGCGACTGGAAGATGCGCGGTCTATCGCACCGGTCGGCACGGTGTATTTTTCCGGTCCGAATTACGCGCCCGAAGCGTGGCGGCGCGAATTGTGGGGGGCCACGCGCTATTCGATCTGCGGGGTGACGCATACGATTTCGACCAAGGCGGTGATGGAGGGGTTCTGGCACCTGCGCGCCGCGCCGCAGATGGAGTGGGACGCGGTGATCTGCACGTCACGCGCGGTGAAATCTGCGGTGCTGACGCAGCTTGACCTGATCGACGCGCATCTGGCGCGGCGTTTTGGCGGCCGTGTACCACCGCGCCCGCAATTGCCGGTGCTGCCCTTAGGCATCGATTGCGCCGATTTCGCGTCCGATCCGGCGGCGGGGGCAGCCTTGCGTGACCGCTTGGGAATCGCGGCGACGGATGTGGTCGCGGTGATCGTGGCGCGGATGAGCCCGCATGAAAAGTTCGACCCGCTGCCGGTGTTCCGTGCGTTGCAACTGGCACAAGAGGGGACGGGGCAAAAGCTGCACCTGCTGCTTTACGGCAATTTCCCCGATAGCTACAGCGAGCGGGTGTTCCGTTCCGCGGCGCCCAAGCTGATGCCGGACGTGGGCTTTCACCACCTTGCCCATCAGGATGCCGCGCTGCGCCGCGCAGCGCTGTCGGCGGGGCAGATGTTCCTGTTTCCCATCGACAATCTGCAGGAAAGTTTCGGCCTCGCCCCGGTCGAGGGGATGGCGGCGGGGTTGCCCGTTGTCGCCTCGGACTGGGACGGCATCCGTGATACGGTCGATGACGCATCAGGGTTCCGTATACCGACGCTGGCGGGGCGGGCCGAGCACAGCACGCTTTATGGTCTGCGCCATGCCGGCGGGACCGACAGCTACATGCAATACCTGTCGCAGAATTCTGCGCTGACGGTGATCGATATCGGCGCGATGGCGCGGGCGGTGCGGGACCTGATGCAGAACCCCGATTTGCGGGCGCGGATGGGGGCGGCGGGGCTGGCGCGGGCGCGGGGTATGTTCGATTGGGCGGCGGTCATCCCGCAGATGCAGGATCTGTTCGCCGAGCTTTCGGCCATCCGCAGGGCGGCGAACGCTGCGACGCACCCGCCCGTTTCGCCGCATCACCTGCCGGTCGCGCCGTCGCCGATGGTGATCTTCGACAGCTTCCCGACCGCGCATCTGCCGCGTGACGATGCGCGGCGCTACGCGGCCCGCCCCTCAGCCGTGACGGTGGAAGAGGCATGGCGCCTGCGCGATTACACCAAGACGGGGCGCGAATTCGAACCGCTGACGCTGATTGTCCGCGTGCAGCAGGCTTTGGCCGCAGCCGGTGGGGCCGGGACCACGGCGGCCGAACTGGCCGTGGCGACGAAGATTCCGGTTATACGGGTCGAGCGTGGCCTGCTATGGCTGTTGAAATACGATTTCATCGGACAGGCCCAATGACCCAGACCATCCTGATCACCGGCGCAGGCAGCGGCATCGGACGCGCCACGGCTGACGCTTTCCTGAATGCGGGCTGGCGGGTGGCCCTGCTTGGTCGGCGCGAGGCGGCGCTGGCGGAAACAGCAGGCGGGCGCGAGGCGCTGGTGCTGCCTTGCGATGTGACGGATGCGGGACAGGTCGATGCGGCCTTCGGGCGGGTGGCTGCCGAATTCGGACGGCTGGATGTGTTGTTCAACAACGCAGGCCAGTCGCTGCCCGCAGCCCCGATAGACAAGATCGCGGTCGAGGACTGGTTGCAGCTTTCGGGCGTGAACATCACCGGCATGTTCCTGTGCGCCCGCGCCGCCTTTGGCCTGATGCGGCGGCAAGACCCGCAAGGCGGGCGGATCATCAACAATGGCTCGATCTCGGCCCATGTGCCGCGACCGGGGTCGGTGCCCTATACCATGTCGAAACATGCGGTGACGGGGCTGACGCGGACGCTCGGTCTTGACGGGCGGCGCTATGACATCGCCTGCGGGCAGATCGACATCGGCAATGCCGCGACAGCGATGGCGGCGGCTTTCCCGAAGGGTGTCGCGCAGGCCGACGGACAGGTGCGGGTGGAACCGCTGATGGATGTGGCCCATGTCGCCGAGGCGGTGCTGCACATGGCGGGGCTTCCCCTGTCAGTCAACGTGCCCTTCATGACGATCATGGCCCGCGACATGCCCTTTATCGGGCGCGGTTAGTCGTCCTTGCAGAACATGTCGTAGACCAGCGCGATGGTGCGGCGCACCTTGGGGTCTTCGATGCTGTAAAAGATCGTCTTGCCGTCGCGCCGCGACGACACCAGCCCCTCGAGCCGTAGCCGCGCCAATTGCTGGCTGACCGCCGCCTGACGCGAGGCGAGCAGGCGTTCAAGTTCCGTCACCGATTTCTCGCCCGATGCAAGATGGCACAGGATCATCAGCCGCCCCTCGTGCGACAGGGCTTTCAGGAAGGCTGCGGCATCGGTCGCACGGGCGAGCATCGCCTCGGCCGAGGCGTGAAGGTCGGGGTCGGAAATCGCTTGGTTCGACATCGTGCGGTCCTCGGGTCGGTCGCAGGCTAGCATGGGCTTGTGCGGCAGGCGAGGCTTACGCCGCGAAACTGCCGTAATGGCCTTTGGCAAAGACAAGCGGCGCGCCGTCACGGAAACTTGCCGAGAGGACGCGGCCGAGCAGGATCACGTGGTCGCCGCCATCGACCGCCGCATGCAGCGTGCAGTCGAAGCGCGCGAGCGTGTCTGCGATCAGCGGCGCACCTCCCTGTCCCGTGCTGACGGGCAGGCCGTCAAAGCCCGCGCCAGCCTTGGCGAAGCGCGCGGCAAGATCACGTTCGTCCTGCGCGAGGATGTGAATGGCGAAGCCATGCGCTGTGGCAAAAGCCCCGTAGCGCGAAGAGCTGCGCGCGATCGACCACAAGACCAGCGCCGGGTCGAGCGAGACCGAGGCGAAGCTGTTGGCGGTGATGCCGACGGGGCCGTTTTCCGTCTGGCAGGTGATGACCGTGACGCCGGTGGCGAAACGCCCGAGCGCGTCGCGCAAAAGGCGGGGGTCGGACGCGCCGGGGGTGAACTCTGCCGTCTGGGTCGCATGGTCCATGCCGTCACTCCTGTCGTTACCGCACCTGCCGCCTGACATAAGGGAAATCGGCGCGGCGGCAATGGGCAAGGCGTCTCTGGACTGTTGCACGGCTATGGTTAGGCTGCGCCATGACCAAACGGAGACTCGGATGCGCCTTTCCACCTTTACCGCCCCCGGCCGCTTCTGGCGCGGCAATCTGCACACCCACTCGACACGCTCGGACGGCGTGCTCCCTCCCGAGGAAGTGTGCCGCCGCTATCACGCCGAGGGCTATGATTTTCTGGCGCTGACCGACCATTTCGTCGGGCGCTGGGGCTATCCGATCGTCGACACCGTGCCCTACCGCACGGCAGGGTTCACCACGATTCTCGGTGCCGAACTCCATTCCGGTGCGATGGCGAATGGCGAGTTGTGGCACATTCTTGCCGTGGGCCTGCCTGCGGATTTCGCGCCGTCGAACAGCCCCGATTTCGTGCCGCGCCCCGATCAGGAAACCGCCGCCGAAATCGCCGAGCGCGCCGTGGCCGCCGGCGCCTTTGTCGCCATCGCCCATCCGCAGTGGTCGGGCCTGACGCTGGCCGATGCGCGAGCCGTCACCGCCGCCCATGCGGTCGAAGTCTATAATCACGGCTGCGCCACCGGATGCGACCGCCCCGACGGCTTTGCCATCGCCGACCTGTTGCTGACCGAAGGGCGCAGGCTGAGCATGATCGCGACCGATGACGCGCATTTCTCGGAACCTGACCATTTCGGTGGTTGGGTCATGGTCAAATCGGAAGAGAACGAACCGGGCGCTTTGCTGGCCGCGCTGAAACGGGGGGAATTCTATTCCACCCAAGGGCCGGAGCTGCGCGATGTGCGGGTCGAGGGTGACCGCGTCATCGTCGAAAGCAGCGCGGTCGGGTCGGTGATCGTGCAGGGCTGGGGCACAGGGGCAAAGGGCGTGCACGGCCATTCTATGACCCGCACCGAAGTTCCGCTCGACCGGTTGCTCAACAGCCCCTGGCTGCGTGTTTCGGTGATCGATGCCGCGGGCAAGCGGGCGTGGTCGAACCCGTTCTGGCGCGATGTGGCGGGCGGTAACCCGCGCCACGCCTGAAAAATCTTCGCCGAAGATTTTTCAGGCGAAGACAAGAGTTTTCGTCGAAAACTCTTGGCCTGCAGCAGGGGGCGGTCTGGGGGCGACGGGAATTTTCTAGAAAATTCCCGTGATGTCAGGCCTTGCCTTCCAGCCCCGCCGCTGCTGCGCCGGTAGCACCGGGAATCCGCATCTCGAAGGTTTCGGTAATGCTGGTGTAATCGTAATAGCCCAACCGTGCGAGCGGACGGATCAGCGGAATGTCGATCTTGCCGTCGGGCTTTATCACCTCGTCCTTGACGTGGATGCGGGTCACCTCGCCGTAGACCACATCGACCCAGCCGTGGTTCGAGTTGCCCTTCAGCCGGTGGGTCGTAAGGTAGCGGCATTCGAAATGCGCGGGGCTTTCGGCCACGCGCGGGCCGGGGGCGTCGAGGCAGGGCGCCTTTGTCACGCCCGCCTTTTCGAATTCGTCCACGCCTTCGGGCCATTCCATCGAAGAGATGTTGACCGCTTCGCGCAGGTCATAGGTCGCCATGTTCCAGACGAACCAGCCCGTTTCTTCGGCATTGATCACGGTATGTTTGCGGCGGCCGTCGGAATAGGGGTTCGCGGCGAACATCACCATCGGCGGGTCGAAGGACAGGTTCTGCCATTGGCTATAGGGCGCGAGGTTGGGTTTGCCGTCTTTCGAGATGGTCGACAACCAGCCGATCGGGCGCGGCACCGTGCAGGATTTGAAGGGCGAGAAGGGAAGCGGGCAGGGCTCTTGGCCGGGGGAGTAATGCATGCGTGGCACCTTTGTCTGGCGGTGAGGCGGGGGGCTTCGCGCCCCCCCGCACCCCCCGCGGGATATTTGCGGACAGAAAATGCGGATCAGTTGCCGAGGATGCCCGGCAGTCGCAACCCCATCTCTTTCGCGTGGTCGGTGGCGATGTCGTAGCCAGCATCGGCGTGGCGCATGACGCCTGTGGCGGGATCGTTCCAGAGCACATTGTTCAGGCGGCGGGCGGCGTCGGGTGTGCCGTCTGCCACGATGACCATGCCAGAATGCTGGCTGAACCCCATGCCCACCCCGCCGCCGTGATGCAACGATACCCATGTCGCACCGCTGGCGGTGTTCAGAAGCGCGTTCAGGAGCGGCCAGTCCGATACGGCGTCGGAGCCGTCTTTCATCGCCTCGGTCTCGCGGTTGGGCGAGGCGACCGAACCGCTGTCGAGGTGGTCGCGGCCGATGACGATGGGGGCTTTGAGTTCTCCGCTTGCCACCATCTCGTTGAACATCAGGCCCGCGCGATGACGGTCGCCGAGTCCGATCCAACAGATGCGGGCGGGCAGGCCCTGAAAGGCGATGCGTTCGCCCGCCATGTCGAGCCAGCGGTGCAGGTGCTGGTTTTCGGGGAACAGGCGCTTCATCGCGGCGTCGGTTTTGCGGATATCCTCGGGGTCGCCGGACAGTGCCACCCAGCGGAACGGGCCGATGCCGCGGCAGAACAGCGGGCGGATATAGGCGGGCACGAAACCGGGGAAGGCGAAGGCGTTTTCCAGACCCTCGTCCTGCGCGACCTGCCGGATGTTGTTGCCGTAATCGAGCGTGGGAACACCTGCGTTCCAGAAATCGACCATCGCCGCCACATGGGCGCGCATGCTGGCGCGGGCGGCGCGTTCCACCGCCTTGGGGTCGGTTTCCTGCTTGGCGCGCCATTCGCCCACGCTCCAGCCCTGCGGCAGGTAGCCGTGCAGCGGGTCGTGGGCCGAGGTCTGGTCGGTGACGATGTCGGGGCGGGGTCCGCCTGCCTTCATGCGGGCGACGAGTTCGGGGAAGATGTCGGCGGCGTTGCCGACAAGGCCGACCGATTTCGCATCGCCCTTTGCGGTCCAGCCTGCGATCAACGCCAGCGCTTCATCCAGCGTGTGGGCTTTGGCGTCCAGGTATCTGGTGCGGATACGAAAATCGATCCGCGTCTCGTCGCATTCCACCGCAAGGCAGCAGGCACCGGCCATCACGGCGGCAAGCGGTTGCGCGCCGCCCATGCCGCCCAAGCCCCCGGTCAGGATCCAGCGCCCCGTCAGCGAGCCGCCGTAATGCTGGCGGCCGGCTTCGGCAAAGGTTTCATAGGTGCCCTGCACGATGCCTTGGGTGCCGATGTAGATCCATGACCCGGCGGTCATCTGGCCATACATCGCGAGGCCCTTCTTATCGAGTTCGTTGAAGTGATCCCATGTCGCCCAATGCGGCACGAGGTTCGAGTTGGCGATCAGCACGCGGGGTGCGTCTTTGTGGGTGCGGAACACGCCCACGGGTTTGCCCGATTGCACCAGCAGGGTTTCGTCGTCTTCCAGTGTCTTCAGCGTGGCGACGATGCGGTCGAAATCCTCCCATGTCCGCGCCGCCCGCCCGATGCCGCCGTAAACCACCAGCTCATGCGGGTTTTCGGCGACATCGGGGTGCAGGTTGTTCATCAGCATCCGCATCGGGGCCTCGGTCAGCCAGCTTTTGGCGGTGATCTCGGTTCCGGTGGCGGGGAAGATGTCGCGGGTGTTGTGGCGCTTGTTCATCGGGGGCCTCACAATGCGGGAAGGGGGATGGCGGCGGCGGCGGCAAGCTCGCCCGTGGCGATCAGGCGGGCGGCGGCGTTCAGGTCGGGGGCGAGGTAGCGGTCGTCGCCAAGGGTGGCCACATCGACGCGCAGACGTGCGAGCACACGTTGCAGCGGGGCCGATGTGGTGAGCGGAGCGCGGAATTCCACGCCTTGGGCGGCGCAGAGAGCCTCGACCCCGAGGATGACCGAAAGGTTCGTGTTCATGCGGGCAAGGCGGCGCGCGCCATGGGCGGCCATGCTGACGTGGTCTTCTTGGTTTGCCGATGTGGGGGTGGAGTCGATCACCGTGGGATGGGCGAGGTGCTTGTTCTCGCTCATCAAGGCGGCGGTCGTGACCTCGGCTATCATCAGGCCCGAGTTGAGGCCGGGGTTGGGGGTCAGGAAAGGCGGCAGGTCGAAGGAAAGTGTGGGGTCGACCATCAGCGCTACGCGGCGTTGGGCGATGGCGCCGATCTCGCTGATGGCAAGTGCCGTCATGTCGGCGGCAAAGCCCACCGGTTCGGCGTGGAAGTTTCCGCCAGACACGATCTGCCCGTCCGACAGCACCAACGGATTGTCTGTGGCGGCGTTGGCCTCTATTTCCAGCGTGCGGGCGGCTTGGCGCAGAACGTCCATTGCGGCCCCCGTCACCTGCGGCTGGCAGCGGATGCAATAGGGGTCTTGCACGCGGGTATCGCCCGTCACATGGCTTTCGCGGATCACCGATCCGTCGAGCAGGGCGCGCAGGGTGTGTGCCGCCTCGATCTGCCCCGCATGGCCGCGAAGGGTGTGGATTTCGGGATGCAGGGGGGCGGTCGAGCCCATGACCGCGTCGGTCGACAGGGCCGAGACGACAAGAGCCGACTGCGCCATGCGCCATGCGTCGAACAGGCCCGTCAGCGCATAGGCGGTGGAAAACTGCGTACCGTTGATCAGGGCAAGCCCCTCTTTCGGGCCCAGCGTGACGGGGGCAAGCCCTGCTTCGGCAAGGACTTGGGCGGCGGGCTTTACCTGACCTGCGAACTCGGCCTCGCCCGCGCCGATCATGGCGGCGGCCATATGTGCGAGGGGGGCAAGATCGCCCGATGCGCCGACCGAACCTTGGGCCGGTATGACGGGGGTCACGCCACGGGCGAGCATGGCTTCGATCAGGGCGACCACCTCCCAGCGCACGCCGGATGCGCCACGGCCGAGCGAGAGGAGCTTGAGCGCCATCATCAGGCGGGCCACGGCGCGGGGCATCGCATCGCCCACGCCGCAGCAATGCGACAGGATCAGGTTCCTTTGCAGCGTCGCCGTATCCTTGGCCGCGATCTTGAGCGAGGCGAGTTTGCCAAAGCCGGTGTTCACGCCGTAGACCGCTTCATTGCCAGCCGCAGCGGCGGCGATGCGGGCGGCGGCGGCTTCGACCCCTACGCGGGCTTCGGGGGCGAGAGTGGCGGGCGCTTCGGTTCGGTAAAGGCGTTCGAGCTGTGCAAGCGTGGTCGCTCCGGGGTGCAGGATTTCAGGCGTCAAAGCGGCCTCCGATGATGCGGGTATGCAGGGCCTCGGCCCCGATGCGATAGGACAGTTCGGCGGGGTGGGCGGCGTCCCAGACCGCGAGATCGGCGCGTTGGCCGATGCCAAGCGTGCCGCGATCGGAAAGGCCAAGGGCGCGGGCGGCGTGGGCGGTGGTGCCCATAAGTGCTTCCTCGGGCGTCAGGCGGAACAGGGTGCAGGCCATGTTCATCGCAAGGGGAAGCGAGGTCATTGGCGAAGATCCCGGATTGCAATCGGTGGCCACAGCCATGGGCACGCCAGCGGCCCGCAGGGCGGTGATGGGCGGGGCTTGCGTTTCGCGCAGGGTGTAAAAGGCGCCGGGCAGGATGACGGCCACGGTTCCGGCTTGCGCCATGGCGGCGATGCCTGCGGGCGACAGGTATTCCAGATGGTCGGCCGAAAGCGCGTTGTGGCGCGCGGCCAGCGCCGCTCCGCCAAGGTCGGAGAGTTGTTCGGCATGCAGCTTGACCGGCAGGCCAAGGGCGCGGGCGTGGCGGAACAGGCGGTCCACCTGCGAAGGCGTAAAGGCGATGCCTTCGCAAAAGGCGTCGACCGCATCGACCAAGCCTTCGGCATGGGCGGCAGTCAGCGAGGGGATCGCCACCTCGTCGATATAGGCATCGGCGCGGCCCTTGTATTCGGGCGGGATCGCATGGGCGGCGAGGTGAGTGGTGATGATGGAAACGGGGCGCAGCGTGCCGAGGCGGCGGGCGCCGCGCAAGAGTTTCAGCTCGTCTTCGATGGTCAGACCGTAGCCGGATTTCACCTCGACCGTTCCGGCCCCTTGCGCGAGGATCGCATCGAGGCGGGGCAGGGCCTGCGCCACCAGTTCGTCCAGCGATGCCGCTCGGGTCGCGGTTACGGTCGAAAGTATCCCGCCACCGGCACGGGCGATTTCCTCGTAGCTGGCACCTTGCAGCCGCAGTTCGAATTCGGCCGCGCGGGTGCCGCCAAAGACGATATGCGTGTGGCAGTCGATCAGCGCGGGCGTCACAAGGCGGCCTTGCAGGGCGTGGGCGGGCAGGTCGCGGTATGCGGCGGGCAGGTCGGTGGCGGGGCCGATCCAGCGGATAGCCTCGTCCACCACCATCGCCGCGTCGGGGATCAGCCCGTATCCGCCCTGCATCGTCGCCGCTGTCAGATGGGTCAGCAGAATCGCCATGAGCCTTGCCTTATGTCCATGCTTGGGATTATTATGTCTGCACATAATGACCCAAGTCAAGCGAGGTTGCGATGCGTATCCATGCCGAAACGGCGCTGCTTCCAGACGGATGGGCCAAGGATGTCACCGTCGAAATCGAGGCGGGCCGCATCGCTTCGGTCGCGGCGGGTCGCGCCGCCGATGCCCCCGCCGATGCCACCGCCGATGCCCGCGCCGATGCCCGCGTCGGTTGCCTGCTGCCTGCGCCGGTGAACCTGCATTCGCACGCCTTCCAGCGGGCCATGGCAGGGTTGACTGAACGGCGAGGGGCCACGGCTGACAGCTTCTGGACATGGCGCGCGCTGATGTACCGTTTCCTTGACCGGTTGACGCCCGAGGATGTGCAAGCCATCGCCGCACAGGTCATGGTCGAGATGGCCGAGGCGGGATATGCGGCGGTGGCCGAGTTCCATTACCTGCACCACCAACCGGACGGCGCGCCCTATGCCGACCCTGCCGAAATGGCGGGGCGCATTGTGTCGGCAGCGCAGGAGACAGGTTTTGGCCTGACGCTTCTGCCGGTATTGTACCAGCGCGGAGGCCTTGACGGGCGGGCGCTAGGGCCGGGGCAGATGCGGTTCGGAAGTGACGAGGGGCGGTTTGGGGCGCTGTGGCAGGGGGCGCAAACGGCGCTATCCGCCTTGCCCGCCGATGCCGTGCTGGGTGCCGCGCCCCATTCGCTGCGGGCGGTGACGGCTGACGGCTTGCGTTTCGCGGCAAGCCTTGGCGGGCCGCTGCACATCCATGTCGCCGAACAGGTGGCCGAGGTGGACGAGGTCTTGGCCCATACCGGCGCGCGGCCGGTCGAGTGGCTGCTGGCCAACGCGCCGGTCGATGCCCGCTGGTGCGCGATCCACGCGACCCAGATGCTGCCCGCCGAGACGGAAGGGCTGGCGCGGTCGGGAGCGGTGGCGGGGCTTTGCCCGATCACCGAGGCGAACCTTGGCGATGGTATCTTCGACGGGGCGCGATACCTCGGGGCAGGCGGGGCCTTTGGCGTGGGGTCTGACAGCAACGTGCGGATCTCGCTGACCGAGGAATTGCGGCTGCTGGAATACTCGCAGCGGCTGAAGGATCGGGGGCGCGCGGTGCTGGCGACTGCCGATCGTTCGACAGGCCGCGTGCTTTACGAAGGCGCCGCCACGGGCGGCGCGCAGGCGGCGGGCCGCGCTTCGGGGGGGATCGCGGTGGGCCGGTGGGCCGACCTTGTGGCACTTGATACGGGCCATCTGCATCTTGAAGGGCTGGCGGGCGACGATCTGCTCGACGCTTTCGTCTTTGCTGGCGACGACCGTCTGGTGACTGACCTGTGGTCGGCTGGGCGGCAAATCGTGACGGGGGGGCGCCATATCGCCCGTGACGCCGTCCAAGCCCGTTTCCGCGCCGTAATGCGCGGGTTGCGCGAGCGCGTCTGATGACGGGGTGGGAGGATGTCAGGGCCGAGGTGCTGCGCCGCATCCGCGCCCGCGATTGGGCGCCGGGCGCGCTGATCCCGGGCGAGGAGGCGCTGGCCGTCGAATTCGGCGTGGCGCGGGCTACTGTCAACCGCGCGCTGCGCGATCTGGCCGAAGCGGGGCTCTTGGAGCGGCGGCGCAAGGCGGGCACGCGGGTGGCGCTGTTGCCGGTACGGCGGGCGACGCTGGAAATTCCGGTGATCCGCCAAGAGGTCGAGGCGCGGGGGCAGCGCCATTCCTTCCGGCTGCTCGCCATGGCCGACGCGGTGCCGCCCGTGCCGGTGGCAAGCCAGCTTGGCTGGGGGCCGGGCCTCGCGAAGCTCTATCTCGAGACGTTGCATCTGGCGAACGGCAAGCCCTACGCGCATGAGACGCGCTGGCTGGAACCTGCGGTCTTGCCTGACCCGCCGCCCGATTTTTCAGGCGTAAGCGCGAATGAATGGCTGGTGACGCATGTTGCCTATGCCACGGGCGACATTGCCTTTTCCGCCGAAGCCGCCGATGCGAGGTGCGCCGAGGTGCTGGGGGTTGCGCCGGGGGCAGCGCTGTTCGTTACCGAGCGCACGACCTTTTCGGCGCAGGGGGCTATCACCTTCGTGCGCCTTGTCCATGCGCCGGGCTACCGTTTGCACACGCTGGTTTGACCGGTCGCGCCCCCCACCCCGACCCTCCCCCACAGAGGGGGAGGGAGGCGGTGGTCTTGCTGCGTCTTGTCACGCGGGACCGTCGCAGGGGGGGACGTGCCCCCGCCCGTTCAGCCCCCCGCCCGTTCAGCGCCCCGCCCGTTCAGCGCCCCGACAGGCGGCGTTCGACGATGCGGTGCAGGCGGCGGTGCATCGGGCTGGTGCGCTGGCGCAGGTGAATGGCGGCATAGACCGGCTGGCGCAGCACCGGCGCATCGGTCACTTCGCTGAAACGGGTGGTGGCGATCATCTGTGCCGCCGTGCGTTCCAGCACATAGCCCGCCCCGCCCATCGCAGCCAGAAGCGAGGCGACGGTGGCGCTTTGGCCGACCGAGATCGGGCTGCCTGCGAGTTCGGGCGTGAGGTCGCGGTGCATCGCCTCGAAGGCGGGAGAGAAATGGGCGAAGATGAAGGTTTCGGGGTTCACCCCGGCGCGGCGGTCGGTGTCGGAACTGACCATGCGATAGGTCACCTCGCCCAAAGTTTCGAAATGCAGGTCGGGGTGGGGCTTGGGCGCATACATCACGGCAAAGTCGAGCGTGCCGGTCAGCACATCGGCGCACATCTGGTTGGAATAATCGGGTTCGATGTAGAACGCCGTGTCGGGCAGGGCGCGGCGGAAATCGGCCATCCATTCGCCGATATGCTGGGCGGCAAGGTCGTTCTGGATGCCGAGCCGCACCAGATGTGCCGCGCGGTCGGGCACCTGAATCCGCCGCCGCGCCTGATGCCATTCGTGGCGCAGGGTTCGGGCGTGGGATTCGAACCGCGTGCCTTCGGTGGTCAGGTCGGTTCCCGCGCGCGAGCGTGTAAAGAGCTTTACGCCGAGCGCCGCTTCCAGGGCCGTCACGCGGGCCGAGACGGTGGATTGCGTGACCCCCAGCCGTTCTGCGCTGCGGTTGAAGCTGCGGGTTTCGCAAAGGTCGAGAAAGGTGTCGAGCTGGTCGATCTGCATCGGCGTGCCTAATCGGGTTTTCCGATCAATAGCCCGCTCTGAGCCGAATTGAAAGCGGGCCTGCGCTGCGGCTAGGATGACGCGCGAAGGCTGCCGGAAAACGCGGCGGCAAGGGAGTGCGAGATGGCTGATTTTCCGACACAGGCGCGCGTGGTGATCATCGGGGGCGGGGCCGTGGGCGCATCGTCGCTTTACCATCTGTGCAAGGCCGGATGGACCGATTGCGTGCTTTTGGAAAAGAACGAGTTGACGGCGGGCAGCACATGGCATGCCGCGGGCAACGTGCCGACATTTTCATCAAGCTGGTCGATCATGAACATGCAGCGCTATTCGGCGCAGTTGTATCGGGGCTTGGGCGACGAGGTCGACTATCCGATGAACTACCACGTCACCGGATCGGTGCGGCTGGGCCATAGCAAGGAACGCTTGCAGGAATTCCAGCGCGTGGTGGGCATGGGGCGCTATCAGGGGATGGACCTGACGATCCTGTCGCCCGACGAGATCGCCTCGCGGTATCCGTTCCTTGAAACGCATGACCTGACGGGCGCGCTATATGATCCCTATGATGGCGACATCGACCCCGCGCAACTGACGCAGGCGCTGGCCAAGGGCGCGCGCCAGATGGGCGGGCGGATCGAACGCTTCTGCCCCGCAACAGGTGTGCGGCGCGAGGGGGATGAGTGGGTGGTTTCCACCCCCAAGGGCGAGATCCGCTGCGAGATCGTGGTGAACGCCGCCGGATATTATGCGGGCGAGGTCGCCAAATGGTTCGGGCGCGACCTGCCGATGATGGTGATGAGCCATCAGTATATGCTCTTTGACACCATCCCCGAGTTGGAGGCATGGACCAAGGAGTCGGGCCACAAGCTGCCGCTCTTGCGCGATGTGGACAGCAGCTACTACCTGCGGCAGGAAAAGATGGGCTTCAACCTTGGGCCTTACGAAAACCCTTGCCGCGCGCATTGGGCCACGCCCGACGATCCGATGCCGGAAGATTTCAGCTTCCAGCTGTTCCCCGACGATCTGGAGCGGCTGGAATGGCACATCAACGACGCGATGGAGCGCGTGCCGCTGCTCGCCAAGGCGAACCTGACCAAGGTGATCAACGGGCCGATCCCCTATACGCCCGATGGCAACCCGCTGATCGGGCCGATGCCGGGGGTGCCCAATGCGTTCGAGGCTTGCGTGTTCACCTTTGGCATCTGTCAGGCGGGCGGCGCGGGCAAGGTGCTGGCCGAATGGGTGACGCAAGGGGCGACCGAATGGGACATGTGGTCTTGCGATCCGCGCCGCTTTACGGGGTTCGAGGATCGTCAGTATTGCGTCGAAAAGGGGATGGAGGTTTACGGCCACGAATATGCCATCCATTTCCCGCATCACGCTTGGCCGGTCGGTCGGGGCAAGAAGCTGTCGGCGGTGCATGATCGCGTGGCCGCGATGGGGGCACAGTTCGGCCCCTATAACGGTTGGGAACGGGCGCTGTGGTATGCGCGGGAAGGCGATGACACGTCCGAGGCCGCGCAGCGCACATGGGACCGCGAGGGGCCGTGGTTCGGCGCGGTGCGCGAGGAATGTCTGGCCGTGCGCGATGCCTGCGGCATCCTCGACCTGCCCGGATTTTCGCGGTTTCGGGTGACGGGGGCGGGCGCGGCCGAGTGGCTGGCCGCGCAGATCACCGGAAAGGTGCCGAATGTCGGGCGGCTGGGTCTGGCCTATTTCGCCGATGACAAGGGGCGGATCGTCACCGAGATGTCGGTGGCCCGCATGGCCGAGGACGAGGTGTTGCTGATCACGGCGGCGACCGCGCAGGCGCATGACCGCGAATGGCTGCTGCGGTCGCTGCCCGCGCATCTGGCGCTGGTGGATGAAACCGAGGGCTGGTCGACGCAAATCCTGACAGGACCGAAAGCGCGCGAGGTGTTGGCGGCGGCGGGGGCGGTGGCCGATCTGGGCAAGCCCTGGCTGACGTGGCAGACCGCGACGATCGCGGGGCCGGGGTGATGCTGATGCGTGTATCCTTTGCCGGTGAACTGGGCTGGGAAATCCATTCCCGCGTGGCCGATACGGCGGTCGTCTTCGACGCGGTGATGGTGGCGGGAAAGCCCTTGGGTCTGCGGCCCTTTGGCATGTTCGCGCTGAACAGTTTGCGGGTCGAAAAGGGGTATCGCGCGTGGAAGGGTGATCTTTCCACCGATTACACGGTGTTGCAGGGCGGGCTGGAACGCTTTGTCGATTGGGCCAAGCCCGACTTCGTGGGCAAGGCGGCGCTTGCCGCCGAGAAACAGGCAGGGGTCACGAAACGTTTTGCGACCTTGGTGGTCGAGGCGGGCGACTGCGACCCGCCCTATATGTCGACGATCTGGCATGACGGTCAGGTCGTGGGGGAAACCACCAGCGGCTATTTCGGGCATCGCACGGGCAAGGTCATCGCCTTGGGGATGCTCCGGGCCGACCTGAACGTGGCAGGTATGGGCGTCGAGGTGGAAATCTTCGGCACGCGCTATCGGGCGGTGGTGCAGGAAGACGCGCCGCTGTGGGATGGCAAGAACGAGCGGTTGCGCGCGTGACAGGCAGCGGGAGCGGGGGCCAGCCCCCGCACCCCCGGGATATTTGAAGACAGAAAATGGAGACGGGCGTGGTTCAGGTTCCAGAGCGGGCGCGGGCGGTCATCATCGGGGGCGGGGTGTCGGGGTGCTCGGTCGCCTATCATCTTGCCAAGGCGGGATGGACGGACATCGTGCTGCTCGAGCGCAAGCAGTTGACCAGCGGCACGACATGGCATGCGGCGGGGCTGATCGGGCAGTTGCGCGGGTCGGCCAACATGACGCGGCTGGCGAAGTATTCGGCCGATCTGTATGTGAAGCTCGAGGCCGAGACGGGCGTGGCCACGGGGATGAAGCAGGTGGGCAGCATCTCGGTCGCGCTGACGGGCGAACGGCACGAGGAATTGCTGCGGCAGGCAACGGTGGCGCGGATCTTCGATGTGGATGTACACGAGATTTCGCCAGCCGAGGTGAAGGCGCGCTATCCGCATCTGAACGTGTCGGATGTGGTGGGCGCGGTGGCGCTGCCGCTTGACGGGCAATGCGACCCTGCCAACATCGCCATGGCGCTGGCAAAGGGCGCGCGGATGCGCGGGGCCAAGATTTTCGAGGGCGTCAAGGTCACGCGGGTGACCGAGGCCGCTTCGGGAACGGGGCGGCGGGTGACGGGGGTGGATTACGTCACCGAGGCCGGGCCGGGCCATATCGCCGCCGATGTGGTGATCAACTGCGGCGGCATGTGGGGGCGTGACCTCGCGGCGCAGAATGGCGTGACGCTGCCGCTGCATGCTTGCGAGCATTTTTATCTGGTGACCGAACCTGTCGCGGGGCTGGACCCCAACCTTCCGGTCCTGCGGGTGCCCGACGAATGCGCCTATTACAAGCAGGATGCGGGCAAGATGATGCTGGGGGCATTCGAGCCAAAGGCCAAGCCATGGGGCATGGGCGGCATCCGCGAGGAATTCTGCTTCGATACGCTGCCCGAGGATTTCGACCATTTCCAGCCGATCCTAGAACACGCGATGAACCGGATGCCGCTGTTTCAGTCGGCGGGCATCCATACCTTCTTCAACGGTCCCGAGAGTTTCACCCCCGACGACCGCTACTATCTGGGCGAGGCGCCGGAAGTGGGCGGCTATTGGGTGGCGGCCGGCTATAACTCGGTCGGGATCGCGGGGTCGGGCGGGGCGGGGATGGCGCTGGCGCATTGGATTACCGAAGGCGAGGCGCCGTTCGATCTGTGGGAGGTGGATATCCGCCGCGCCCAGCCGTTCCAGAAGAACCGCGCCTATCTGAAAGAGCGGGTAACCGAGACGCTGGGGCTGCTTTACGCCGACCATTTCCCCTATCGGCAGGTGGTGACCAGCCGCGGAGTGCGGCGCACGCCGCTGCACGAACACCTCATGGCGCGCGGCGCTGTGTTCGGCGAGGTGGCTGGATGGGAGCGGGCGAACTGGTTTGCCGATGCGGGGCAGGAACGGCAATACCGCTATAGCTGGAAGCGGCAGAACTGGTTCGGCAACCAGCGGGCCGAGCATCTGGCGGTCAGAAACGGGGTCGGGCTGTTCGACATGTCGTCATTCGGCAAGATACGGGTCGAGGGGCGGGATGCCTGCGCGTTTCTGAACCGCGTTTGCGCCAACCAGATCGACGTCGGTGTCGGGCGGATCGTCTATACCCAGATGCTTAACCGCAACGGCGGGATCGAGAGCGATCTGACCGTGACGCGGCTTTCCGAAACCGCCTTTTTGCTGGTCGTGCCGGGGGCTACACTCCAGCGCGATCTGGCGTGGCTGCGGCGGCATCTGGGTGAGGATTTTGCCGTGATCACCGATATGACGGCGGCGGAAGCCGTGCTGTGCCTGATGGGGCCGAAGGCGCGGGATGTGCTGGCGGGCTGTTCGCCGAACGATTTCTCGAACGCGGGCCACCCCTTTGGCAGCGCGCGCGAGATCGAGGTGGGCATGGGGCTGGCGCGGGCGCATCGGGTGACTTACGTGGGCGAGCTGGGATGGGAGCTTTACGTTTCCGCTGATCAGGCCGCGCATGTGTTCGAGGCGGTCGAGGCGGCGGGGGCGGATCACGGGCTGAAGCTGTGTGGCATCCACACGCTGGACAGTTGCCGGATCGAAAAGGCCTATCGCCATTTCGGCCATGACATCACCGACGAAGACCATGTGCTGGAAGCGGGGCTTGGCTTTGCGGTCAAGACCGGCAAGGGCGATTTCATCGGGCGCGATGCGGTGCTGGCAAAGGCCGAGGCGGGGCTGGAGCGGCGGATGGTGCAGTTCTTGTTGAAAGACCCCGAACCGCTGATGTTCCATAACGAGGCCGTGGTCCGCGATGGCAAGATCGTGGGTCCGGTGACCAGCGGGAATTATGGCCATTTCCTCGGGGGCGCGGTGGGGCTGGGCTATGTGCCCTGCCGTGGCGAGACCGAGGCCGATGTGCTGGCCAGCCGCTACGAGATCGAGATTGCAGGCGTGCGGCACGAGGCGGTGGCCTCGCTTGCGCCGCTGCATGATCCGAAATCGGAACGGGTGAAGATGTGATGCGTCGGTCCTGCGGGAAAGGCCGGAGAGGGCTGTCTGCCCTCCCCGGACCCCTCCCGAGGATATTTTCGGGCAGAAAATGAGGGTGTCGGAATGAGCGAAGCGATCGAGACGGACGGATTGGGCGAGGCTTGCGAACCCTCGCGGTCGCGGCGTGCGGGGGGGCGGGCCAATCGCGTGGCTTTGCGGTCTGCGCCCTTGGCTGAAAACCTGCGTCCCGTGCGCGGCGGCATGTCGGGGGGGCAGTACCGCCCGCTGACGGATGCCGGCATGGCGAAAATTCACGAGAGTGCTTTGGAGGCGCTGGAGGTGATCGGGCTGAGCCAGGCCCCGCCATCGGGGGTCGAGATCATGACCGCTGCGGGGGCGATACAGGGCGATGACGGGCGGCTGCGCTTTCCGCGGGCGCTGGTCGAGGATATGCTGGCCGTGGCCGCGCGCGGGATCACGCTGCACGGACGCGAGGACCGCCATGATCTGCACCTGACCGGCACCAACGTGCACTTCGGCACGGCGGGGGCGGCGGTGCATATCGTCGATCCGGTGACGTTGGACTATCGCGAGTCGACGGCGCAGGACCTGTATGATGCGGCGCGGCTGGTCGACAACCTCGACAACATCCACTTTTACCAGCGCACCATGGTGTGCCGCGATGTGGTCGACAACCGCGACATGGACCTGAACACGCTTTACGGCTGTCTGGCGGGGACCACGAAACACGTGGGCACCAGCATCAGCGACCCGAGCCATGTGGATGCGATCTTCGACATGCTCTACATGGTGGCGGGCGGCGAGGACAAATGGCGCGAGCGGCCCTTTGTCAGCAATTCCAACTGCTTTGTCGTCCCGCCGATGAAGTTCGCGGAAGAAAGCTGCATCACGATGGAGGCCTGCATCCGGCGCGGGATGCCGATGCTGCTGCTGAGCGCGGGACAGGCGGGGGCGACCAGCCCTGCGCCGATCGCGCTGACCATCGTGCAGGCAATGGCGGAATGTCTGGCGGGGGTGGTCTATGCCAATGCCATCACCAAGGGTGCGCCTTGCATATTCGGCACATGGCCCTTTGTATCGGACCTGCGGACAGGCGCCATGTCGGGCGGCAGTGCCGAGCAGGCGCTGCTGACGGCGGGCTGCGCGCAGATGCACCGGTTCTACGACCTGCCGGGCGGGGCGGCTTCGGGCATTTCCGACAGCAAGCTGCCCGATATGCAGGCCGGATGGGAGCAGGGCATCACCAACGCGCTGGCGGGCCTGTCGGGGTTGAACATGTGCTACGAAGCGGTGGGGATGCATGCCTCGCTTCTGGGGTTCTGTCTTGAATCGCTTGTGCTGGGCGATGACCTGCTGGGTCAGGCGATGCGTCTGGTGCGGGGGATCGACGTGACGCCCGACAGCACCAGCATCGAGGCGATGAAGCAGGTTTGCCTTGGCGGGCCGGGCCATTACCTCGGGTCGGAGCAGACCCTGTCGCTGATGCAGACCGAATATATCTATCCGGTCTGCGGCAACCGCATGAGCCCGAAGGAATGGAACGAGGCCGGAAAGCCGCTGTTGCTCGACACTGCGATCGCGCGCAAGAATGCGATTCTGGCCAAGGCCGGGTGCCGCGTCGAGCCTGAGATCGATGCCGCGATCCGCGCCAAGTATAAAATCCATTTCCGGTGAGGAAAGAATGACTTACGCGAACCTTTCAAAGTTCTATATCAACGGCGAATGGGTCGCCCCGCTGGGCGGCGGCACGATGGGGGTCGAGAATCCCGCGACCGAGGAGATCGTGGGTCAGGTTGCGCTTGGCAGCGTGGCCGATGCCGACCGTGCCATTGCGGCGGCGCGGGCGGCGTTCGATGCGTTCACCGTCTGGTCCGCCGATGACCGGATCGCGCTGCTGGAGCGCATCCTTGCCGAATACAACGCCCGCTACGATGATTTCGCGCAAGCGATGAGCACCGAGATGGGTGCCCCGATGGCTTGGGCCAAAGATGCACAGGCCTGGGCAGGGCAGGTGCATCTGGAAAGCACGATCAAGGCGGCGAAAGAATTCCATTGGGAGGAAAAGCGCGGCGACACCCTGCTGATCCGCGAGGGCATCGGGGTTTGCGCGCTGATCACGCCTTGGAATTGGCCGATGAACCAGATCGCCTGCAAGGTCGGCCCCGCCATCGCGGCAGGCTGCACCATGGTGCTGAAACCTTCGGAAATCGCGCCCCTGTCGGGCATATTGTTCGCCGAGGTCTGCCATGCGGCGGGCGTGCCTGCGGGTGTGTTCAACATGGTAAACGGCACGGGGCCAGAGGTCGGCGCGCGCCTTTCCAGCCACCCCGAGGTGGATATGGTCAGCTTTACCGGATCGACCCGCGCAGGCGTACAGGTGGCGCAGGCCGCCGCGCCGACCGTAAAGCGCGTGGCGCAGGAGTTGGGTGGAAAGTCGGCCAATATCGTCCTGCCGTCTGCTGACCTTGCCGCTGCCGTTTCGGGTGGTGTCGAAGGCTGCTTTGGTAATACGGGGCAAAGCTGTGACGCGCCGACCCGCATGTTCGTTCCAATCGCTCGGATGGACGAGGCGCTGGCGGTGGCGAAAGAGGCTGCCGAAAAGGTGGTGGTCGGCGATCCGAACGATCCGGCGGTGACCATGGGGCCGCTGATCAGCAAACTGCAATTCGACAAGGTGCAGGGCCTGATCCAGAAGGGCATCGACGAAGGGGCGACGCTGGTGACGGGCGGCATGGGCCGACCGGTCGGCGTGAACCGCGGCTGGTTCGTGCGCCCCACCATCTTTGGCCACGTGACCAATGATATGACCATCGCACGCGAGGAAATATTTGGCCCGGTTCTGGCGGTGATCGGCTACGATAGCGTCGATCAGGCAGTCGAGATGGCGAATGATACGGTCTACGGCCTTGCTGCCTATGTGCAGGGCGAGCGGTCCGAAGCGGTAGCCGTAGGGCGGCGGCTTCGGGCGGGGCAGGTCAGCCTGAACTATCCCGCATGGGACACTTTCGCGCCCTTTGGCGGCTACAAGCAATCGGGCAATGGCCGCGAATATGCCGATTGGGGCATCCATGATTTTTGCGAGGTGAAAGCCCTCGTCGGAGCGGGCGCATGAAATACGGCTATATCGGTCTGGGCAATCTGGGCGGGCATCTCGCGGCCAGCCTCATCCGTGCGGGGCACGAACTGGTGGTCTATGACCGCGACGCGAGCCTTGCCGAGAGGCATCGGGCGATGGGGGCAACGGTGGCGGGCAGTCCCGCCGAGGTGGCGGCGCAAGCCGATCATGTCTTCACCTGTCTGCCATCGCCTGCAGTGTCGGAAGCGGTACTGGCGCAGTTGATGACGGCGATGCAGCCGGGCGCGACCTGGATCGAGAACTCCACGCTGGGGCGCGATGATATTTTGCGGCTGGCGGGGCTGGCGCACTCTGGCGGGGTGCGTTTGTTGGAGGCGCCCGTAACGGGGGGCGTGCATCTGGCAGCGCGCGGCGAGATCACGGTGCTGGTGGGCGGCGACGCCGACCTGTTTGCCATGCACAAGCCCGCGCTTGAAGCCATAGGCAACCGTATCTTCCACATGGGGCCGCTGGGGTCGGCGGCGGTGATAAAGGTGATCACCAACATGCTGGCCTTTATCCATCTGGTCGCGGATGGCGAGGCGCTGATGCTGGCCAAGCGCGGCGGGCTTGATCTGAAAACAGCATGGGAAGCGATTGCTGCGTCAAGCGGCACCAGTTTCGTGCATGAAACCGAAGGGCAACTGATCCTGAACGGCAGCTATGACATAGCGTTCTCGATGGACCTCGCGCTGAAAGACCTCGGCTTTGCGATGGGCTTCGGCAAGGAGTTCGGCGTGCCGCTCGATCTGGCGGCGATGACCAACCAGACCTTCATGAAGGGCAAGGCGGTCTATGGCGGGGGCACGCAATCGACGCAGATCGTCAAGCTGCTGGAAGATGCGCTTGGCACCGATTTGCGGGCAGACGGTTTCCCTGCGCGGCTGGAATAGGGTAGGTCTGGCGCGGACAGGAGGCACCATGACCCGCAACACCGATGACCGCCGCTTTGCCGAACTGCTGCACCACCGCCGCGACAGGCTGGAACAGGGTGATCCGATCACTCCGCCGCTGGTGTCAGCGGCGACCTATCATTTGCCACGGTCGGATGTGGGCGGTTTCATCTATGGCCGCATGTCGATGCCGACATGGGAAGAGGTCGAGGCGCAGCTAGCCATTCTGGAAGGCGGGCATTGCGTCAGCTTCCCGTCCGGCATGGCCGCGATCTCGGCGGCGCTTTTCGCGACGGTGACGGCGGGCAGGCGCGTGATCTTGCCAAGCGATGGCTATTACACGACCCGCCTGTTCGCCGAAGCCTTCCTGCGCCCCTTTGGCGTGACGGTGGATTACGTGGCGACGACCGAAGCCGAAGCGGCCGATTTCACCGGGGCAGGTGTGGTCTACATCGAAACGCCGTCGAACCCGGGGCTCGAGGTCTGCGATATACGGGCCATCGCCACCCGCGCCCATGCGGCAGGCGCTGTGGTTATTGTAGACAACACCACGTTGACGCCGGTGTTGCAGCGCCCGCTTGACCTTGGCGCCGATATCGTGGTGGCTGCGGATACCAAGGCGCCGGGGGGCCATTCCGACGTTCTTTTCGGCCATGTCGCTACGAGGGACGTGGGGCTTTTGCAGCGCGTGAAGGATTGGCGCAAGCTTTCGGGCGCGGTGCCGGGGGCGTTCGAGGCGTGGCTTGTGCATCGCGGTCTGGAAACGCTGGAAGTGCGGATGGAGCGGATGTGCGCCAGTGCAGGCGTGATCGCATCGCGATTGGCCGCGCATCCGCGTGTGCAGGGCCTGCGCTATCCGGGGTTGGCGGGTGATGCGTCGCACGCCACCATGGCGCGGCAGGCGTCCGGTTTCGGCTTTCTGATCGGCATGACGCTGGAAAGCGCCGAGGCGGCGGAAAAATTCCTTGCCGATTGCCCGTTCATCGCGCGCTCCACTTCGTTCGGGTCGACGCACAGCGCGGGCGAACGCCGCGCGCGCTGGGGCGACGCGGTGCCCGAAGGGTTCTTGCGCCTGTCGATCGGGCTGGAGCCTGTCGAGGCGCTTTGGGACGCCATGGCGCAGGCGTTGGACGGTTAGCGCAAAATTCTTCTGCGAAGAATTTTCTATTCCGATTTTTCTGCGAAAAATCGCTGATTTTCGTCGAAAATCAGATCAGGGAGAATTTTCGCAGAAAATTCTCAGACGTTGGTCCAGCCGCCGTCGATGCTTATCGCTTGGCCTGACATGAACGCGCTTTCGTCCGAGCCGAGGTAGACGGCGAGGGCGGCGATTTCTTCGGGCTTGCCGATGCGGCCCATCGGTTGGCGGGCGATGAATGCGGCGCGGGCGGTCTCGTAATCGCCCTGTGCCCGCATCCGCGCCTCGAGCGAGGGGGATTCGACCGTGGCCGGGCAGATCGCGTTGCAGCGGATACCGCGTGTCACGTAATCGGCCGCGACCGACTTGGTGATGCCGATCACGGCGGCTTTGGTCGCGCCATAGACGAAGCGGTTCGGGGCCGCGATGATGCTAGAGGCGACCGAGGCGATGTTGACGATGCTGCCGCCGCCGTTTTCCAGCATGGCGGGCAGGAAGGCGCGGGTCATTCGGTAGAGCGATTTGACATTCAGTTCGACCGAGAAATCGAAAGCATCCTCGTCGCAGTCCAGAATGGTTCCGGCATGCACATAGCCTGCACAGTTGAACAGGATGTCCACCGCGCCGACCTGAGCAGCGATGGCAGTGATTGCCGCGCCATCGGTGACGTCGAGCCTGTAGGCCTCGATCCCTTCGGCCTTGAGGGCTTCGACGGCGGTATGGCTCAGGTCGGTCGCGATCACCTTTGCGCCTTCGGCGGCGAAGGCCCGCGCGGTGGCAAGCCCGATCCCGGCGCCCGAGGCGGTGCAGAAGGCGGTTTTTCCCTGAAGGCGCATGCGTGATCCATCCCGATTTGTGCTTGACGCACTCAAGCGGGAATGGCTGTCAGGCGCAAGCGGAAACTAACATGTTAGTTTATCGCGTCGAGCAGACGCAGCGCCTCGGCCCGCGGATCGGTCAGCACCGAGCGGTCCTCTCCGGGAAAGAAACGGGCGCGGGTGGCGGTGGGCATGGGGGCGGGCGTTTCGACCAGCACGCGCGGGCCGACTTTGACGGTTTCTGCCTGCCACGACCGGACCACCGCCATCTGCGCCGCCTTGGACGCGCCGTAAGAGCCGAAGAATTTCACCCCCGTGCGCGGATCGTCGAAGAACAGCGCGGTGCCTGCGGGCGCAAAGCGCAGCAGGGGTTCCACCACGGGGATCAGCGATCCGGTCGCGCGGGCATTGGTGGCAAAGGATTTGTCCCAATCCTTGATGTCGATACTGCCTGCAGGCGACAGGGGGGCTGCATGGACGGCCGAATGGATCCAGAGGTCCAGTTTGCCCCAGCGCTGGTGGATCGACAGGCACAGATGCCGCATCGCATCTTCGTTCGTCACATCCATCGGGGCGAGCGTCAGGTTGCCCGCTCCCGGCAAGCGGGCGGCCTTTACCCGGTCATCCAGTTCTTCCAGTCCGCCAACGGTGCGGGCCACAGCCACCACCTGCCAGCCGCGCAGCGCCAGTTGCTCGGCCATGGCTGCCCCCAGCCCACGCGAGGCTCCGGTCACGAGTGCGATGCGTGCGGTGGTTTCGGCCATCGGGTTTCCTTTCGGTCAGTCCCGGTTCTGGGGCTTGGTCGCGGCGGATGGACCATTCCTGCAAGGTGCTGTCAAGACCGACAAGGCGAGGGGGGCTTTCCGCCCCCCACGGTCATCGGCTTTGCCGAAGACCTCCCCCGAGGATATTTGAGCGAGCGTGAAAGCGTGACAGGGGTTATTGGGCGGCCTTCATCTCGAAGCCTTCCTCGATCTTGTCCGAAGGCGCGATGGGATATTCGCCCGAGAAGCAGGCATCGCAATAGCGCGGGTTCGCGGCATCGCGCCCTTGCGCTTCGCCTGCGGCGCGGTACAGCCCGTCGAGCGAGATGAATTTCAGGCTGTCGACGCCGATCCAGTCGCGCATTTCATCTTCGGACATGGTGGCGGCGAGGAGTTTGGAGCGTTCGGGCGTGTCGACGCCGTAAAAGCAGGGCCATGCGGTGGGGGGCGAGGCGATGCGGAAGTGCACCTCGGCGGCACCCGCGTCGAGGATCATGTCCTTGATCTTGCGGCTGGTGGTGCCGCGCACGACCGAGTCGTCGACCAGGATCACCCGCTTGCCCTTGATCAGCGCGCGGTTGACGTTCAGCTTGAGCCGCACGCCCATGTTGCGGATTTGTTCGGTCGGTTCGATGAAGGTCCGGCCCATGTACTGGTTGCGGATGATGCCCATGGCATAGGGAATGCCCGATTCCTGCGAATAGCCGATGGCCGCAGGCGTGCCGCTGTCGGGGACGGGGCAGACGAGGTCGGCGTCGACCGGGGCTTCGCGGGCCAGTTCGACACCGATCTGGCGGCGGGTTTCATAGACCGAGCGGCCGCCGAGGATGCTGTCGGGGCGGCTGAAATAGACGTGTTCGAAGATGCAGAAGCGCGATTTGGCGGGGGCGAAGGGGCGGAAGCTTTCCACCTTGTTGCCTTCGATCACCACCATCTCGCCGGGGTCGATCTCGCGGATGAACTCGGCCCCGATGATGTCGAGCCCGCAGGTTTCGGACGACAGCGCCCAGCCTGAATCGCCCACGCGGCCCAGCACCAGCGGGCGCACGCCCAAGGGGTCGCGCACGCCGATCAGCTTGGTCCGGGTCATGGCGACGACCGAGAACGCACCTTCGACACGGCGCAGCGCGTCTTTGATGCGTTCGGGGATGTTTTTCTGGATCGACCGCGCCATCAGGTGGATGATGCATTCGCTGTCGGACGAGGACTGGAAGATCGAGCCGCGTTCGATCAGCTCGCGACGCAGGGCTGCGGCATTGGTCAGGTTGCCGTTATGGGCGATGGCCGCCCCGCCCATGGAAAATTCACCGAAGAAAGGCTGCACGTCGCGGATCGCGGTCGACCCCTTTGATCCGGCGGTGGAATAGCGCACATGGCCGATGGCAAGCTGGCCCGGCAGCGTATCCATCACATCGGGCTTGGTGAAGTTGTCGCGCACATAGCCGAAGCGGCGGGCCGAGTTGAAGCCTTGATCCGGGTCATACGCGACGATGCCGCCCGCTTCCTGTCCGCGATGCTGCAAGGCGTGCAACCCGAGCGCGACAAAGTTTGCGGCATCTGAAACGCCGACCACGCCGAAAACGCCACACTCCTCCTTGAGCTTGTCGTCGTCAAATGGGTGCGAGAGGAAGGGGCGCATGTGGCCTCCGAATCCGAGAAAAGGCATGGCCTCCATGTAAGACTTTGTCACGCCCCTGTCACCCCCCCGTTGCCGCAGCGCGGCAGGGCCGACTTGCGAAGGAAGCGTGCAAGGCCGCACAACACAAGGTGGCGCAGAAGTTGCAAAGCGCAATGCACGGGTCTGCCCCCGCCGTTGCCACCACCCTTGAAGGTCTGTCATGTCCGCATGTCTTGCGCGGTTTTCTTCTGCCGCTGCCGTTCTTGTCTGTCTGCTTGCCCCCGCCGCACTGGCCCCCGCCGCACTGGCCCCCGCCGCACTGGCCCCCGCCGCACTGGCCCCCGCCGCACTGGCCCCCGCCGCACTGGCCCCCGCCGCACTGGCCCCCGCCGCATTGGCCGATGATCTGTCGGCCCGTTTTGCCTTTGCTCCGATCACAGCGCGTCCCGCCGAAGGTGCGCTTGCGCCATCAGCGCAGGACAGTGCTTTCGTTACAGGCCAGAACTGGCCTTTCGACACAAACCAGACCGACGCTGCAGACAATGGTCACGCAGGCGGTGAGGGCGAGGCGTGGGGCAATCCGGGCACCAAAGCCGAACGGCTGCAAGCCATGCTGCAGCTTGCCGCGCTTTGGCGATTCTGATGCGTCAGTTGGCGGGGGCGGCTGCGGGGGCAGGTTCGGCTTCGGTTGCCGTGCCCACGCAGACTTGGGTCAATTCATTGTAACGCTCGACGATCCAGCCCGGCGCGTCGGTCGGGATCTGGGCATTCACCTGATCTTGCATGCTGGCAAAGATCTTGGCCGAACGGCTATCGTCGACCATCGGTATCGCCTCGGAGGTCAGCGCGCGATCGTAGACGATGAAGGCGACCGCTACCAGAAGCACGCCGCGCACCGCGCCGAACAGAAAGCCTAGCCCCTGATCGATGCCGCCCAGAACCGTGCGGTGGATGGCCGAAGACAGAAGCGGCGTGAAGAGCGAGGCCACGATCAACGCCACCGCAAAGACCAGCGCAAAGGCCGCCACGATGGAAAGCTCGCAACTGTCGGCCAGAAACTTGCCCACCATCGGCAATTCCTTGACCAAGGGCTGCACCGAGGCTGCGAAGATAAAGGCCACAACCGCGGCCCCGATCCAGCCGACGATTGCCATGCCCTCGCGCACCAGCCCGCGGGCATAGGCGAGGATGGCCGACAGGATGATCACACCCGCCACGACCGCATCGACCAAGGTAAAGCCTTCCATCGAACTCTCCCGTAGGGGCTTAACCCGCCCCGAACATTTCACCTACAAAGGCTGTCAAATCCGGCATCTGCCGCAGTTTCATGCCCGTGTCGGCCCCGAGTTTTGACCGCTCCGGCGCAATCGCCTGTGAGAAACCAAGTTTCGACGCCTCTTTCAACCTGTTTTCGGTTTGCCCGACGGGACGCAAGGCCCCCGAGAGCGAGATTTCACCGAAAAGCACCATGTCGGGCGGCAGCGCCACATCCTCGCGCGCCGATAAAAGCGCCGCAGCCACTGCCAGATCGGCGGCAGGCTCGCTGACGCGCATGCCGCCCGCCACGTTCAGGAACACATCCAGCCCCGCAAAGGGAATGCCGCAGCGCGCTTCGAGCACGGCCAGAATCGTCGACAGCCGCCCCGAGTCGAGCCCCACCACAGTGCGCCGCGGTGTGCCGAGGTTGCTGGGGGCGACCAGTGCCTGAATTTCGGTCAGCACCGGGCGGGTGCCTTCGATCCCTGCAAAAACCGCCGATCCGGGCGTGGCGGTGCCGCGATCCGAAAGGAACAGCGCCGAAGGGTTCGTCACCTGGGCGAGGCCATTTCCGGTCATCTCGAAGACGCCGATTTCGTCGGCGGGGCCGAAGCGGTTCTTCACGGCCCGCAATATGCGGAACTGGTGGCCACGCTCGCCCTCGAAATAAAGCACGGTGTCGACCATGTGTTCGACCACGCGGGGGCCGGCGATCTGGCCTTCCTTGGTCACATGCCCGACGAGGATGACGGCCACGCCGCGCCGCTTGGCAAAGGTTACCAGCTCATGCGCGGCCGCCCGCACCTGACTTACCGAACCGGGGGCGGCATCGACCGTATCAAGCCACATGGTCTGGATCGAATCGATCACCGCAAGATCGGGGCGTTCGGCATCGAGCGTGGTCAGGATATCGCGAAGCGAGGTTTCCGCGCCCAGTTGCACGGGTGCATCGGCAAGCCCCAGCCGCTGCGCCCGCATCCGCACCTGTGCCGATGCCTCTTCGCCCGAGATGTAAAGGCATTTCAACCCGCGCCGCGCAAAGGCTGCGGTGGCCTGCAACAGCAGCGTCGATTTCCCGATTCCCGGATCGCCGCCCACAAGGATGGCCGATGCAGGGACAAGCCCGCCGCCCAGAACGCGGTCAAGCTCTTCAAGCCCCGAACCGGCGCGGGGAGGGGGCGCTTCTTCGGTCGCAAGGTCGGTGAGGGGAATGGTGCGCCCCTTGGCGCCCATCGATTTCGGTCCCGATGACAGCGGCGCTTCCTCGATGATCGTGTTCCAGCCGCCGCAGGCATCGCATTTGCCCGCCCATTTGCGATGCTTCTCGCCGCAGGCGGTGCAGGTGAATTGCGCAGTCTGTTTGCTCATGCCGCAGCCTGACCAGAAAGGGCAGGCCGCTTCAAGGGGTCAAGACCGCAACCAGCGCCACCACGGGCAGCGCCAAGAGCACGGTTCCCGCGATCCAATGGCCCCACATCGGCACCGGCCACTCCGTCAGCACAAGCCTGCCCCAGGCCAGCATCAGCCAGACCCAGCCGAGGATCGAGGCGAATTGCGACAATTGCCGCAGTTCGGGCAGGGCAAAGCCGAGGGGGACCATAAGCCACAGGCAATAGGCGATCCCTCCCGCCACGATCATCGAGGCTCCGCGCACCGCGCTGCGCCAACTTGCGATGGCAGCAACCGTGATTGCGACAGGCGCAAGATAAAGCAGGAACATCACGGCAAGCGACTGGCCGGCAAGATCGAGGCGTGCCAGAACCGCCTCCACCTAGCGCACCGAAGCTATGGGGCCGTCGGCGCGCCCATGGATGAACTGTTGCAGGTAAGCGTCGGGTGCGGCGTCCATTTCCGCCACCGGCCCCGTCCAGCGGATCAACCCGTCGTGCAGCATGGCCACGCGGTCGGCGATGGCGCGGACTGATGACATGTCATGCGTGATCGTCATCGCTGTTGCCCCCATCTCGGTCACGATCTCGCGGATCAGCGCGTTGATCACGCCCGACATGATCGGATCAAGGCCCGTGGTCGGCTCGTCGAAGAAGATGATCTCGGGGTTCGCCGCAATCGCCCGCGCAAGGCCCACGCGCTTTTGCATGCCACCGGAAAGCTCTGCCGGAAACATGTCGGCGGTTTCGGGCTTCAGCCCCACACGGCGCAGTTTTTCGATGGCAATCGCCCGCGCCTCGTCCTTGGGCCGCTTGAGATGGCCGCGCAGCAGGCGAAAGGCGACATTCTCCCAGACCTTGAGCGAATCAAACAGCGCCCCGCCCTGAAACAGCATCCCGAACCGCGCGAGGAAAGCATCACGGTCGGCCCGCGCCACATCTTGCCCGTCGAGGCTGATCGTGCCCGTATCCGGCACCACGAGGCCGAGCACGCATTTCAGAAGCACCGACTTGCCGGTCCCCGACCCGCCGATTATCACCATGCTCTCGCCCTTGGGGATGGTCAGATCCACCCCGCGCAAGACACGGTTGGCCCCGAAGGATTTGTGAACCGCAGACAGGGTTATCATGAGGTGAAGAACACCTCGGTCAGCAGGTAGTTGCTGGCCAATATCAGCACCGAGGCCCCCACCACGGCGGCCTTGGTCGCGGCCCCCACGCCCTGCGCGCCACGGCCCGAATTCATGCCGTGGTAACAGCCCATGACGGCAACGATGAAGCCGAAGGCGGCACCTTTCCACAGGCCTGACACGATATCCCACGTTTCCAGAAAATCGGCGGTGTTTTGCAGATAGGTCGCAGGGTTGAAGCCCAGACGCTGCACGCCGACGATCCAGCCGCCGGCAATGCCGATGGCATCGCCCACCGCCACCAGCACCGGCACGGCCAGGGTGGCGGCCAGCACGCGGGGCAGGGCAAGATATTTCAGCGGGTTGGTCGAAAGTGTCACCAGCGCGTCGATCTGCTCGGTCACCTTCATCGTGCCGATCTCGGCAGCGATGGAACTGGCCACACGCGCGGCCACCATCAGCCCGCCCAGCACGGGGCCAAGCTCGCGCACCATGCCGATGGCGACGATCGAGGGCACCGCGGCCTCGGCGTTGAAGCGCGACCCGCCGGAATAGATCTGCAAGGCCAGCGCCCCGCCGGTGAACACCGCCGTCAGCCCGACGACCGGAAGCGAGAACCAGCCGATCTGCATCACTGCGGTGAAGAATTCGCGCGGGTAGAAGGGCGGGCGGAACAAGTGGCTGACCACCGAAGCGGCGAACAGCGCGATCCGCCCGACATAGGCGAGGAATGCCAGCACCGGCCGTCCGAGTGCGGCCAAGGGCGCGGTCAGCATCACGCCGCCCCCCCGACATAGCGCCGCGCATAGCGCGGCCCGAGCGAGGTGAGGATCTCGTAGCCGATGGTTCCGGCGATGGCGGCCAGATCATCCACCCCTTGGTGCGGGCACAGAATGTCGAGATGGGCCGGCACCTCGGCCAGACCGGTCACATCGGCGGTGATCAGGTCCATCGACACGCGGCCCACCAAGGGCACCGGCACCGCGCCGTCCCACAGCGTGGCCCGCCCCGAAAGCGCGCGCAGCAAGCCATCGGCATAGCCCGCCGACAGCGTGGCGATGACCGAAGGCCGCGTCGCGGTCCAGCCGCAGGCATAGCCGACCGTTTCTCCTGTCGCGACCTCGCGCGTCTGGATCACCGGCAAGGACAGGCGGACCACGGCGTGCCCCTGATACGGCTGCCCGCCGTAAAGCCCGATACCGGGGCGCGTCAGGTCGAAGTGATAGGCGTCTCCCAGCAGGATGCCCCCCGTCGCCGCGAAAGAGCGCGGAATGCCAAGCCCGTCGGTCATGGCATGGAAATTCGCCAACTGGTGCGGGTTCATCGGATGGTCCGGTTCGTCGGCGCAGGCCAGATGCGACATCAGCATCTCGGGCTTTGCCGCCAGCACGAGGGGCGCAATGGCCGCCCATTCGGCGGGTTCGATGCCAAGCCGGTTCATGCCGGTGTCAAGCTGGATGCCGAAGGGGTGGCCCGGCAGCGCCTCGAGATGGCGCGTCACCTGCGGCAGGGAATTCAGCATCGGCGTCAGGTCGAGGTCATGGATCATGTCGGTGTCACCCGCCATGTGCCCGCCAAGGATGTTGATCTGTGGCCCCGGTCCCAGCGACTGGCGCAAGCTCGCGCCTTCTTCCGCGACCGCCACGAAAAACCGCCGCGCCCCCGCCTGCGCCAAAGCCCGCGCCACGCGGGCAGCGCCAAGCCCGTAGGCATCGGCCTTGACCACCGCAGCCGTCTGCACCCCCGCCGCCGAAGCGCGGTCGAGGGCACGCCAGTTCGCGGCGATTGCGTCGAGGTCGATGGAAAGTGTCGCTGTAGCCATGCGGGGGGTTTTCCGCAGGCGGTGCGTCGCGGTCAAGTCAATTCTGCCCGAGCCGGGCACTCGTCTTGCAGCCGTGATCCGAAGGTGCGGCGCAAAGCGCCGCAAGCCACAAGCTTTGCCCGTCGCGTGCCGCGCCGGTCAAAGCGCGAAGTGGGGGGGCTGTGCGCCCCCCCGTCGCGTACCGCTCCTCCCCCTGCAGGATATTTGGGCCGAGAAGAAGCCGTTGACGGTTTCTTAACGACTGCGGGCCAGGATCGGCTTTGCGGTACAGGGAGGGATCCCGATGACCGCCCGAGGAGAAGGCACCCCGCGCTGGACGAAAGCGCCCGCGGGGTGCTGGATCTTTGCCCGCTTCTTCTCGGGTCAAATATCCTCGGGGTGAATGGGCCGGCACGGCCCAGAGGGGGGCGAGCCCCCCTTTACGCCCGAGCGTCAGCGAGAGGAAAGGCGTGCGGCGGAACGCCGCTCCGCTTGATAAGCGTCAGTCGCGCACGCCCGCCATGGCCCGGTCGAGATGGACGTACCCTCCATCGACGTAAAGCCATTGCCCCGTGGTATGGCCCGCACGGGGCGAGAGCGTGAAGACCACGGTGTCGGCCATCTCGCTGTCCAGCGTCATGCGCTGACCAAGCGGTATGCGGCGGGTGATCTCGGCCAGTTTTTCGGCACGGTCGGGAAAGGTGTCGAGCCATGCGTCATACATCGGCGTCATCACCTCGGCGGGCAGCACCGCGTTTACGCGCACCCCGTGCGGGGCGAAGGCTGCGGCCCATTCGCGGGTCAGCCCCAGTTGCGCAGCCTTGGCCGCGACATAGGCCGAGGTCGAGCCTTGCCCCGTCACGGCGGTCTTGGACGAGACATTGACCACGGCCCCTTTCGCCGCTTTCAGATCATCGGCCAAAAGATGCACCAGCGTGTAATAATGGATCAGATTCTGGTCGAGCGAGGCGCGGAACGCCTCGGGCCCCGCGGTCAGGTCAATCCCGTCATTGGTGCCTGCATTGTTCACCAGACCGTAGACACGCCCCCAGCGGGCCTGCGCCTCGGCCACGGCGGCGCGCACTTCGGCATCCTTCGCAAGATCGACCTTCACCCAGCCCGCTTTGGGTTGCACAGCGGCGATTTCCGCCAGAAACGCCTCGGGCGGGGCGCGACGGGCGAAGATGACCGGAATTGCCCCCTCGGCCGCCAGACAGCGCGTTATCGCCCCGCCGATACCCGCCCCGCCGCCGGTGACGATAACGACCTTGTCCTTGAGCCCCAGATCCATCTTGCCCTCCGGTTCATTTCCGGCGCGACTTTAGCGAAGGCGCGGGCAAAGGAAAGGGCTAACATGTTAGTTCCTAATATTCGATACGGCTGTCGCTCTGCCAGGGTTTCACCAGATTGCCAAAGCGTGTGAATCGGCCCTCGAAGGACAGTTCCACCGTGCCGATGGGGCCGTGGCGCTGCTTGCCGATGATGACCTCGGCCTTGCCATGCACGTTTTCCATGACCGATTGCCACTGCGCCATCTTTTCAAGCTCGTGATCGGCGGGCTTTTCACGCTCTTTGTAGTATTCCTCGCGGAACACGAACATGACCACATCGGCGTCCTGCTCGATCGACCCCGATTCCCGCAGGTCGGACAGTTGCGGGCGCTTGTCATCGCGGCTTTCGACCGCGCGCGACAGCTGTGACAGGGCGACGACCGGAATGTTCAATTCCTTGGCGATCGCCTTCAAGCCTTGGGTGATTTCCGACACTTCCTGTACGCGGTTGTCTTTCGACGAGCCTTTCAGCAGTTGCAGATAGTCGACCATCAGCACATCCAGCCCATGCGTCCGCTTCAGGCGGCGCGCACGGGCGGCGACCTGTGAAATCGGCAGGGCAGGCGTGTCGTCGATGTAAAGCGGGCAGCTTTCCAGCGCCTTTGCCGCCTCGACGAAGCGGCGGAATTCCTGTTCGGTCATGTCGCCGCGGCGGATCTGTTCGGACGGCACTTCCGAGGCTTCGGACAGGATACGGGCGGCAAGCTGTTCGGACGACATCTCGAGGCTGAAGAACCCGACCACGCCGCCCTCGACCGCGCCTTCGCTGCCGTCGGGCATCCGCCCGCGCTTGTAGGCTTTCGCCACGTTGAAGGCGATGTTGGTGGCCAGCGAGGTTTTCCCCATCGACGGACGACCGGCGAGGATCAGAAGGTCCGAAGGGTGCAGCCCGCCCAGCTTCTTGTCGAGATCGACCAGACCTGTCGAGATGCCCGCAAGCCCACCGTCGCGCTGGTAGGCGGCGTTGGCCACGTTGACCGCTTCGGTCACGGCCTTGAGGAAGGACACGAAGCCCCGCTCGGCCACACCCTGTTCGCCCAGCTTGTAAAGCTTCTGTTCGGCCTCGATGATCTGCTCGCGCGGTTCCGAGACGATATCGACCTTTGCAGCCTTGGCCGAAATGTCGCGCCCCAGCGCGATGAGTTCGCGCCGGACGGCAAGATCATAGATCATCTGGGCATAATCGCGGGCGGCAAAGGCCGAGATCGCGGCCCCTGCAAGGCGCACAAGATAGGCAGGCCCGCCAAGTTCCTTGAGCCCCTCGTCATCCTCGAAAAAGGGTTTCAGCGTGACGGGACTGGCCAGCGCGTTCTTCTGGATGCGGGCTGCGGCCTTTTCGAAGATACGCTGGTGGACCGGGTCGTAGAAATGCTCGGCCTTTACCAGAATCGCGATGCGGTCATAGACATCGTTGTTGGTCAGGATCGCGCCGAGAAGCTGCTGCTCGGCCTCGATGTTATGGGGCAGGAAATCACCTTCGGGAACGGGTTGGAGGGCGGGGGACAATGGGCGCAGCGTGGCAATATCTGTCATGGTCGTTCCCCGTCAAAAGCCCCGATGCCGCTCGGGTCGCAAGCCGTCGGCAAACTGACACTGGCAGTGTCTCCGGCTCTGTCATAGCCAAAGCCGGTCGCGGTGCAATCTGGGTAAGTCTGTGGAAAACTTGACCCGAGCACTGGGGGCGGCTTGGCACGAACGACTATGCCACAAGATGCAGCACTCCGGAACCACCCCGCCGCGATAAGTTGTGGCGCAGGTCATAACCGGCCCGCGGTTATCCACTGCCTGTCCACAGGCACCCATCCTTTTAGATTGGTTAACGTTGCCGATCGGCAACGAAGCGAAGCGGCGCTTTCGGCGCCCCTTCGCCGGTTCCCCGACCGGGTGGTTACTTTGCGCGGGCGGCCTGCCAGGCGCGGGGGTCGGTCAGGAAGCTTTCGACTTCTGTCAGGGTGGCAGAATCGAAGGCCGCGCTTGCACGGGCCTCGGTCAGCACATCCCACCAGGTGCACAGATGGTGCAGCGTGACCCCGTGATCGGCCAGACGCTGCGTGGTTTCGGGGAAGATTCCGTAATAGAAGATGACGGCGGTATGGGCACAGCTTGCCCCCGTCTCGCGGATGGCATCGACGAAAGACAGTTTCGACCCGCCATCGGTCGTCAGATCCTCGACCAGCAACACACGCTGGCCTTCGGTCATCGCCCCTTCGATGCGGGCGTTGCGGCCATAGCCTTTAGGCTTTTTGCGCACATAGGTCATTGGCAGGGCCATGCGTTCGGCCACCAGCGCGGCAAAGGGTATGCCCGCCGTCTCGCCACCCGCGATGTTGTCGAAGGCTTCGAAGCCTGCGTCGCGCATCACCGTGACGACCAGAAAATCCATCAAGACCGACCGGATGCGCGGATAAGAGATCAGCTTGCGGCAATCTATGTAGGTCGGGCTGGGCAGACCGCTCGCCAGTGTAAAGGGCGTTTCGGCGTTGAAATGCACGGCTTTGATTTCCAGCAGGGCGCGGGCGGTCAGGCGGGCGATCTCTTCACGGGGAGGGAAAGCGGCGGGAATCATCTGGCAGGCTCCTATCGGGACGGCCCGGGAATTTTCGACGAAAATTCCCGGGGCGGGTGCGAAGAATTTTCGGCGAAAATTCTTCGGCGCGGCGGCGGGGCGAAAAATCTTCTGGAAGATTTTTCGCGGGGTCAGGCCTCGACGTGCCAGTGCACAGCAAAGCCGGGGTCAAAAACGGTCACGGGGCCCGCTTCGGTGAAGATCTTGGCAGGCCATTGGGCAGGCCCGCCCTTGGCCAGGGTGATCGTCGCCTCGTTCGGGGCCAGCCCGTAAAATCGCGGACCGTTCAGCGACGCGAAATGCTGCAACCGGTCGAGCGCGCCTTCTTCTTCGAAGACATGGGCCAGAAGCTGCATCGTGTTCGTCGCGGTGAAACATCCGGCGCAGCCGCAGGCGTGTTCTTTCAGCGCGTCCACATGCGGGGCAGAGTCGGTGCCGAGAAAGAACCGTCCCTCTCCGCCCGTCGCCGCTGCCCGTAGCGCCAGTCGATGCTTTTCGCGTTTTGCGACCGGCAGACAATAGTAATGCGGCTTGATCCCGCCAACGAGGATATGGTTGCGGTTGATGATCAGGTGATGCGTGGTGATCGTCGCACCCAGCGTCTCGCCGCCAGCCTTGGCATAAGCCACACCTTCCTCGGTGGTGATATGTTCCATCACCACCCGCAGACCCGGAAGGCGGCTGCGCAGCGGGTCGAGCACGCTGTCGATGAACACGGCCTCGCGGTCGAAGATATCGACCTGCGGATCGGTCACCTCGCCATGCACGCACAAAGGCAGGCCGATTTCGGCCATCCGTTCCAGCACCGGCATCACCGCGTCGATGTTGCGCACGCCGCCGTGGGAGTTTGTGGTCGCCCCTGCGGGGTAAAGCTTGACCGCCTTGACCAGACCCGAGGCATGGGCGGCGGCGACATCGTCCGCATCGGTGCCTTCGGTCAGGTAAAGCGTCATCAAAGGCTCAAAAGCCATGCCTTCGGGCAGGGCGGCAAGGATGCGGTCGCGGTAGGCGCGGGCCTGATCGCCTGTCACCACCGGCGGCACGAGGTTGGGCATGATGATCGCGCGGGCGAAATGCCGGGCAGATTCGGGCAGCACGCCCTGCAACATCGCGCCATCGCGCAGGTGCAGGTGCCAGTCATCGGGGCGGCGAAGCGTCAGGGTCTGGGTCATGATCCCCGCGCCTAGCCCAATATGCGCTTCGTTTCCAGTAGGAATTGGCGCATGGCCTCGCTAGTGTCGTTTGCGTGTGTGGTGTGGAGGCTGTGATGCGGTGGCTTTTTGTGATACTTCTGGTGGCCCTGCCGGTGCCTGCTGGGGCGCAGGACTGTGACGAGGCCGAGACCACGCTTGCCATGGGCGTCTGCCTGCAAGACGCGCTTGCCGCCGCCGATGCCGAGTTGAACCTGACCTACCGTCTTGCGATGGAGCAGCTTGGCGAAAACGAGCTTCCAGCCGTTGCGACCTCGCTCAAGCAGGCGCAGCGGGCGTGGATCACATATCGCGATCTGGCCTGCGCCTCGGAACGCGCGCTTTATGCGGGCGGGTCGATGGCTGGCATTGCCCGCACCGGCTGCCTGCTGCGCCTGACGACCGAGCGGGTGACGGGCCTGTCGGAATTCCTGCCGAACTGACGGCGTCAGTCGTCTGCGGCGTCGGACCGTTGCGAGGGCAATCCCAAGGCTGCTTCGAGGTCAAGCATCCGGCGCCGGAAGCGGGGGGCGCCAAGCCGCGCAACCACCGACCGGCAAATCCCCAGCGCGCGGCGCGGGCGGCTGTCGTTCTCGCGCAGGATGGCGCGCAGATAGGGGCCGAAACTGCGGCGCGCCCGCCAGAGCCTTGCGAAGCGCGCAGCGTCCAGCGTGTCGTCTGCCGCCTCTTTCAAGAGGACGGGCAGGATCGACAAAAGCAGCATCGAGGCTTCGATCGCTTCGCCCAGAAAGGGGGTCGCGTAGTGCCGCACCCATGACTCGCGGAAAAGCGCCGCATGCATCGCATCGGGCGCGTTGCGGGGGTCGTGGAAGATATGCACCCGCGCAGCACCTTCGGTCATGTCGGGCGCATAGCCGTAGCGCGAGGTGAAATCGAGCTTGCGCTTCGCAAGATGCCGCCTTTCCCACCCTGCAACGCCAGCCGAAAGCGTGGCGCGCGGGCTGATCGCCACCACGGTCGAGCCGGGGGCCGCGACGCTGAAGGCGCAGGCGGCATAGCCCGCCGGTCCCGCGCCGTAGAAGACGACCTTGTCGAAATCCTCGAAAAACGCTTCGTCCACCAAGCGGTCGATATAGGCATAGACCGCCGGATCGCGGTACCATGTCTCGCCTTCCGAGATCAGGCACAGGTGCGACCAGCCGTTCAGGCGGGCGACATCATGGCCATAGGGCAGGGCGGTGACGCGTTCGCGCACCGTGTCGATCTGTTCAAAGGTGACCAGAAGCACAGGGCCATCATCGTGGAAAAACGCCCAGTGACGGTCACCCACTGTCAGAAAATAGCCTTCCTCGGCGCTGGTTTCGTCCATAAACGCAAACCATTCGTTCCGGTCGCGATGCACCGGAGCTTGACCCGCGGCCTCGGCGGCGGGTGGGGACAGCGTATCGGACATGGGCGGGTGCCCCCTTGCGGTCGTCTGGAACTTCACGGTTCCAAGCCCTTACATTCGCAGATGCTTCCCCGCGCCTGCAAGCCGGAAAGTACCCCGTTTCGTGAACAGCGGAGGTCGATTGTTTCCGCCCTGTTACCCGTTCTGCACGGCGTGGCTCCAGACCAGCCGCGCCTGCGCCGCCGTCAGCGCACGGCTGGGTGTTGCCATCAACAGCCGGCCGAACAGCGCGCGCCACGCCTCGTCTTGCATCAGCGCAAGGAACCGCGCCTTGCGCCATGCCTGCCCCGCGCGGTGCAGCGGGCCAAGCACGGGGTCGGCCAGCAATCCGGCCCGCAGGTCGCCCGAGCGCAGCGACAGGATCGAGCGGTCTTCGGCATGGTTCAGGTTGCGCTCGACCCAATAGCCCAGATCGAAGGCTGACGCGTCGCGGTTCGCCCGCCCGCGCGCGGCCTTGACCAGATAGCCCTCCATCGAGCCGAGCGCGTAATGGTTCAACTGCGCCAGCGTATGGTTCTGCGCGCCCAAGGCCGAGAAGATGCGCTGCGGCCCGCCGTCCAGCCGCCGCCCCGCCGAATCGAACCAGTGGAAATCGCCCTTGGGCCGGTGCACTCCCGGCGTCACGCGGCCCGTATTGGCAAAGAGCGTCTTGTACATCACCGCCCGCCACGGCCAGTGGATCGGGTCGCCCGCGGCATGGATGAATGTTTCCGTCACAGGCGTGTCGGGCAGGCTGACGACGCCCCCATTGCCGAACATGCGCCATGTCAGCGTGATGGCAGTCGCCTGCGGCAGGGCCGCCAGCAGCGCGGGGATCGTGCGGTCGCCCACATGAATGTTCACGAATTCGTCGACATCGAGCACCATGATCCAGTCGGCCTGTGCCACCAGCGGATGCCCTGCTGCCTGTTTCAGCGCGGCCCATTGCGGCCCTTTGGCGTGGCCGTCGTTCCGCACATGGGTCAGCCAGCCCAAGGCTTGCAGCCGGTCGAGCATCGCATCGGTGCCATCGGTGCAATCGTTGGAAAACACCAGAAAATCGGTGAAGCCCGCCTTTCGGTGATGGGCCAGCCATTCGAGCAGGAAGCTCGCCTCGTCCTTGACCGTCAGAATACCCAAGATCCGCATGGTGCCAACCTAAGCAAGCGGGGCGCAAGGGTAAAGCGGGATCGTCCATTGGTCGCAAGCCGGGCCTGATCGCTTGACCGCGCGCCGCGCCGCAGCCAAGCATGGCGCAAGGTTTGGGGGGCAAGGCATGACAGGGCAAACAGGGTCCATCGACGCGGTGGCATCGCTTCTGGCGGGGCAGGGCTATGTCAGCAGCCGCGCGCTTTCGACGGTGGTGTTTCTGTCGCTGAAACTCGGCCGGCCGCTGTTTCTGGAAGGCGAGGCCGGCGTGGGCAAGACCGAGATCGCCAAGGCCATCGCCTCCGCCCTTGGCCGACGCCTGATCCGGCTGCAATGCTACGAAGGGCTTGATGCGTCATCCGCCGTCTACGAATGGAATTTCGCCGCGCAGATGATCGCCATCCGCACCGCCGAGGCGGGGGCCAAATCGGGCGGAGGAGCCGACCGCGATGCGCTGAAAGCGGAACTGTTCACCGAGGATTACCTGATCGAACGCCCGCTGTTGCAAGCCATGCGCCCGCAGGCCGGTGGTGCGCCCGTGCTGCTGATCGACGAGCTGGACCGCACCGACGAACCGTTCGAAGCCTTCCTTCTGGAAGCGCTATCCGACTTTCAGGTGACGATCCCGGAACTTGGCACCATCAAGGCCCCCGAAGCGCCCATCGTGATTTTGACCTCGAACCGCACGCGCGAAGTGCATGACGCGCTGAAACGCCGCTGCCTGTATCATTGGGTCGACTACCCCACCTTCGACCGCGAGCTTGAAATCCTGCGCGCCCGCGCCCCCGAGGCGCAAGACGCGCTCAGCCGCGAGGTGGTGGCCTTTGTCCAGCGCCTGCGCGATGCGGATCTGTTCAAAAAGCCCGGTGTGGCCGAAACCATCGACTGGGCCAAATGCCTGCTGGCGCTTGACGTGGTGCAGCTTTCGCCCGAGGTGATTTCCGATACGCTGGGCGCGATCCTGAAATATCAGGACGATATCCAGAAAATCCAGGGTTCCGAGGCCAAGAAGATCCTCGACGAGGTGCGCAAGGGTCTGGTCGCGTGACCGACCTGACCCGCCATCTGCGGCTTTTGCGGCCCGCGCCGGGGGTGCTCGCGTTCTACGACGGGAGGGTGGAAGGCCATCGCTTCGCGGATGGTCCCAACTGGGTCGATGACGGGGCGCTGTCCTTGGGCATCGCGTCCTATGCCATCGTCAGCGGCGATCAGGCGCTGGTCTATGACACCCATGTGTCGCGCCCCCATGCGGCGCTGATCCGGCGCTGGCTGGAAGCCGAAGGCGTGGCCCGCTTTACCGTCGTTCTGTCGCACCGCCACCTCGACCACATCGCAGGCACCGCCGAATTCGCCGGATGCGAGGTTATCGCCAACGCCCGCACCGCCGCCCACATGGCCCGCGACAAGGCGGCGATCGAAGCGGGCACCTTGCAAGGCGGCCCCGCCATTGCGCCCTTGATCCTGCCCACGCGCAGCTTTTCGGGCGAGATGACCCTGCATGTCGACCAAACCGAGGTGCGGCTGATCGAGGCCAATATCCACAGCGACGATGCGACCGTGCTTTACCTGCCCGAAAGCGGCCTCCTCCTCGCGGGTGATACGGTTGAGGATACTGTGACATACGTCGGCGACCCCGCCGCCTTTGACATCCACCTTGCCGATCTTGCCCGCCTTGCCGCGCTGGATGCACGGTCGATCCTGCCCAATCACGGGGCCGAGGCGATCATTTCTGCGGGGGGCTACGCGCCCGACATCATCCCCGCCACCGCCGATTACATCCGCTGGCTGATGACGTTGAAAGACAGTCCCGAAAACCGGAACATCCCGTTGCACCAAGCGATTGGCGCGCAACTCTCATCCGGCGCGCTGACGTGGTTCGCGCCCTACGAGGCCGTTCACGCCCAGAACATCGCCCGCACGCTGGCCCAGTATCACGGGGGCGGGGCGCATGGCTGAATATGCCGCGCTCGACCTGCCGCTCGATGGCAAGCTGTCGCATAACATCGCCCATTTCGCCCGCGCTTTGCGAAAGGCGGGGCTGCCCATCGGCCCAGGTCGGGTGATCGACGCGATCCGCGCGGTCGAAGCGGCGGGATTTACCCGGCGCACCGATTTCTACTGGACGCTGCACGCCTGTTTCGTCAGCCGCCCCGAACATCGCGCGGTGTTCGCGCAGGTCTTTCGCCTGTATTGGCGCGACCCGCGCTACCTTGAGCATATGATGAGCCTGATGCTGCCCGCATTGCGTGGCGCGCAGGAAGACCGCATCGCTGATGCCGCCGAGAAACGCGCCGCCGAAGCTCTGCTTGACGGGGTCGACCGTGACATCCCCCGCCACCGGACGAAGATGACGACGAAGGCGGGCAGGTCGAGATCGACGCATCGACCACGCAAAGCCATGAGGAACGGCTTAAAACGCTGGACTTCGAACAGATGTCGGTGGCCGAGGTGGCCGAGGCCAAGCGCATGTTGTCGCGCCTGTCGCTGCCCGTCAAACCGCTGCGCACCCGCCGCATGACGGCAGGCGGCAGCGACAGCATCGATGCCCGCCGCACCCTGCGTGCAGCCCTGCGTCAAGGCGGCGAGATCACGCGGCTTGCGATGAAATCGCCCGGCACGCGCTGGCCAAACCTTATCGTGCTGTGCGACATCTCGGGCAGCATGAGCCAGTATTCCCGCCTGATCCTGCATTTCGTCCATGCGGTCGCCAACCGCAAAGGGCAGGGCTGGGCGCGGGTCCATGCCTTCACCTTTGGCACGCGGCTTACCAACATCACCCGCCACCTGCGGTCGCGCGACGTGGATGCCGCGCTGAAAGCGGCGGGGGCCGAGGCGCAGGACTGGTCGGGCGGCACCCGTATCGGGGCCACCCTTCGCGCCTTCAACCGCGATTGGTCGCGCCGCGTGCTGGGGCAGGGGGCGGTGGTTTTGCTAATCACCGATGGCCTCGACCGCGATGACGCAGGCGCGCTGTCGGCCGAGATGGAGCGTCTGCACCTGTCGACCCGCCGCCTGATCTGGCTGAACCCGCTGTTGCGCTGGGAGGGGTTCGCGCCCAAGGCCACCGGCATCCGCGCGATGCTGCCCCATGTCGATGCCTTTCGCGCGGGGCATTCCATCGCCTCGCTCGAGGCACTGGCCCGTGCGATTTCAGACCCCGGTGACACGGGCGAGAAAACAAGGCTGATGCGTCTGCTATCGGATAACAGTGCGTAGCGTTTCGCTGGAACCTGCTGCTTGGCCTCGCGTTATAGAGAGTGATATCGCATAACAGGGCTGATACCAGTCACAGTCCTTTGCGATGGCATGACCCGACGAACGGATGGATTCGCAAACTCGGGCCTATGCCGGATGACATTGAAAGGATTTCGCATGAAACGGCTACTGATCTCGACGACGGCGCTTTCTGTGGCGCTGATGCAGATCAACCCCGCCGCGCTGATGGCGCAAACCGTGACCGAAGACGGCAGCATCATCGCCGACGACGGTTCGGTGCTGTGCCTTGGCACGCAGGACCAGCCCTGCGACCTGAACGCGGTGATGGACCAGCTGAAAGCCCAGGAAGCCGCCGCCGCCGAAGCCGCCGCACAGGCGGAAGCCGAAGCCGCCGCACAGGCAGCGGCTGACGCCGCTGCACAGGCAGAGGCTGACGCCGCTGCACAGGCAGAGGCTGACGCCGCTGCACAGGCAGAGGCCCAGCGTCAGGCTGACGAAGCCGCCGCCGCAGACGCCCAGCGTCAGGCCGACGAAGCCGCCGCCGCAGACGCCCAGCGTCAGGCCGACGAAGCCGCCGCCGCAGACGCCCAGCGTCAGGCTGACGAAGCCGCCGCCGCAGACGCCCAGCGTCAGGCTGACGAAGCCGCCGCCGCAGACGCCCAGCGTCAGGCTGACGAAGCCGCCGCCGCCGACGCCCAGCGTCAGGCCGACGAGGCCGCCGCCGCAGACGCCCAGCGTCAGGCAGATGAGGCCGCCGCAGCCGAGGAAGCCCAGCGTCAGGCTGACGAAGCCGCCGCCGCAGACGCCCAGCGTCAGGCCGACGAGGCCGCCGCCGCAGACGCCCAGCGTCAGGCCGACGAAGCCGCTGCCGCCGACGCCCAGCGTCAGGCCGACGAGGCCGCCGCCGCAGACGCCCAGCGTCAGGCCGACGAAGCTGCCGCCGACGCGGCGACCGATCCCGCCGCCGACGCGGCGACCGATCCCGCCGCCGACGTGGCAACCGATCCCGCCGCCGACGTGGCGACCGATCCCGCCGCCGACGTGGCAACCGATCCCGCCGCCGACGCGGCGACCGATCCCGCCGCCGACGCGGCGACCGATCCCGCCGCCGACGTGGCGACCGACCCTGCCGCAGACGTGGCGACCGACCCTGCCGCCGACGCGGTGACCGACCCTGCCGCCGACGCGGTGACCGACCCTGCCGCCGTCGTCGAACCCGTTGATCCGCCCGCGCCGACCGAACAGGCCGTCGAGCAGTTGACCACCCTGATGTCGGCCCCCGAGGCGGTGGAACCTGCCGCTCTGGAAGCCGCCGCCAATCTCGTGCCGATCGAAACGGTCGAAGGCGAACCGACGGTCATCCCTGAATCGCAGGATGCCGAAGCTGTCGTCGTCCAACAGATCACCGAAGCCACGGCGCGCTCTTCCTCGGAAGAATTCGCCGCAGCCCCCACGGCGGTCGCCTCTGGCTCGGGCAAGAAGCGCAGCGGCATGACCGATCTTGAAAAGGTCGGCCTCGTGGCACTGGGCGCACTCGTCGTCGGCGCGATCATCAACAATTCGCGCGCCAATACACAGGATGAAGTCGTCTCGAACAGCGGCGACCGCGTCGTGGTGCGCCGTGGCTCGGGCGATTATGTGGTCTACAAGGATGATGACGCCCTGCTGCGCCGCCCCGGATCGACCGTGCGGACCGAAACCTTCCGCGACGGGTCAACCCGCACCATCGTGGAACGCGGCGACGGCACGCAGGTTGTCACCATCCGCGACGTCACGGGCCGCGTGCTGCGCCGCGCCACCTATGACGGGCTTGGCCGCGAGGTCATTCTGATCGACGACCTGGCCCCGGAAGAGGTGATCGACGTGACCACCCTGCCCAAGCCCCGGGCGCGTGTGATCAGCATGTCCACCTCGGAAGAGGATGCCCTGCTCAAAGCCCGCATGGCCGCACTCGACGCGCAGGAAATCGGCCGCAGCTTCAGCCTGCGCCAGATCCGCGATATCCGCGAGGTCCGCAATCTTGCCGCAACAGTCGATGTGAACAACATCACCTTCGACACCGGGTCTTCGGCGATCAATCCGACGCAGGCAGAATCGCTTGCTTCGCTGGGCCGCTTCCTTGCCCAGATGGTCAAGGACAACCCCAACGAGGTCTTCCTGATCGAAGGCCACACCGATGCGGTGGGCTCTGCGGCTTCGAACCTTGCGCTGTCTGACCGTCGCGCGGAATCGGTGGCGCTTGCGTTGACCGAATACTTCGACGTGCCGCCGGAAAACATGGTGGTGCAGGGCTACGGCGAATCGGACCTGCGCGTGCAGTCCGAAGGAGACGAGCGCCAGAACCGCCGCGTGGCCGTGCGGATCGTCACCCCCTTGTTGTCGCAGGCTTCGGCCTCGCTGCAATAACGCCGCGCTACGGAAAAACGGCATCGCGCCGCGGGGGAAACCTCGCGGCGCTTTCTATTCCCCCCGACCTTTTGCCAGTGGCACTCGGCGCGCTGCCGCAGCATGATGCGATGACCAAGGGGGGCAGGATGGACCGCGCCGAACACGACAGCATTCCCGAACATGCGCTGGATTGGCACCGCAGCGGCGCCGGTGCGGCGATCGCCACGGTGATCGAGACATGGGGGTCGGCCCCGCGACAGGCGGGCAGCCAGCTTGCGATTTCGGGCAGTGGCGAGATGATGGGGTCGGTTTCGGGCGGCTGCGTCGAGGGCGCCGTAGTGACCGAGGCGCTTGCCGCTTTGCAGGACGGCCAGTCGCGCGTGCTGACCTTTGGCGTCAGCGATGATACCGCCTTTGCAGTCGGTCTTGCCTGCGGCGGCACGATTCGCGTGCTGGTCGAACCCGTGGGGCAGGGCCTACGCGTCGAGGTGCTGGAACGGCTGGTAGCGGCCCGCGCCGCCCGCAAGGCGGTGGCACTTGCCGTAAACCTGACCGACTGGACCCGCCACATCCTTTACGCCGGCGACGACCCCGCCGTGGACGCCCGCTTCCGCTCGGACCGGTCGGGCTTGGACGAAGATGGCCGCTTCATCGCCATCCACAACCCGCCGCTGCGACTGGTGATCGTCGGGGCGGTCCATATCGCCCAAGCACTGGTCACCGTTGCGCGCAGCTGCGGCTATGATTGCACCCTGATCGATCCGCGTTCGGCCTTTGGCTCGGCTGCCCGCTTTCCGGGTGAAACCATCGTCGAAGACTGGCCGGACGAAGCGCTTGCCTCGCTCGCCCCCGATGCCCGCACGGCGATCGTCACCCTGACGCATGACGCCAAGCTCGACGATCCGGCGATCAGCTACGCCCTGCGCGCGCCGGTGTTCTACCTTGGTTGCCTCGGCAGCACACGCACCCATGCCAAGCGGGTCGAACGCTTGCAGGCGGCCGGCTTTTCGCCCGACGACATCGCCCGCATCCACGCCCCTGTCGGGCTTGACATCGGCGCAAAGACCCCAGCCGAAATCGCCGTTTCAGTCATGGCCCAGATCACCCAAGCGCTGAGGAAAGGCTGATGCACTTCGGCGAGGTGGCAGTGGATCAGGCCAAGGGCGCGATCCTTGCCCATTCCGAGGCGCTGCCGCAGGGCCGCCTGCGCAAGGGTGCAATCCTGACCGAGACCGACATCGCCACTCTGAAAGCTGCAGGCTTTGCGCGCGTCACGGTAGCGCAGCTCGAGTCGGGCGACGTGGCCGAAGACGCGGCCGCCGCCCGCCTTGCCGCAGCACTTTGGTCGGATGGTGCAGGGCTGACCGCCAGTAAGGCCTTTACCGGCCGCGTGAACCTGAACGCCACGGCGCCGGGCATCGTGGCGCTTGACGCGCAAGCGGTCCATGCGCTGAACCTGATCGATCCTGCGATCACGCTTGCGACCCTCGCGCCCTATCAGCGCGTCACGGCGGGTACGCTGGTCGGGACGGTCAAGATCATCACCTATGGCGTGGCGGGCGACGCACTCTCGCGCGCGTGCGACATGGCGCAAACGGCAGGCCTGCGCGTGTTGCCGGTCACCCTGCGGACAGCGGGGCTGCTGATGACCGAGGTGCAGGGGCAGGACCCGAAGCTCGCCGCCAAGGGCCGCCGCGCGATAGAGGCGCGGTTGCGCGCGCTTGGCATGGGGCTGACCCAGACTGTCACCGTTGCCCATGACGAAACGGCAATCGCCAAGGCCTTCGCGGGGCTCGGGGGGGACTTGCTGATGATCCTGACCGGTTCGGCCACGTCGGATCTGCTGGACACCGCCCCCGCCGCCTTGCGAAGGGCAGGGGGCATTGTCCACCGCTTCGGCATGCCGGTCGATCCCGGCAACCTGCTGTTTCATGGCCGACTCGGCACCCGTCCGGTCATCGGCCTGCCCGGCTGCGCCCGCTCTCCGGCGCTGAACGGTGCGGATTGGGTGCTGGAACGTTATGCCTGCGGGCAAAAGGTAACCGACGACGACATCGCCGCGATGGGCGTGGGCGGCCTGCTCAAGGAAATCGCGCAGCGCCCGCAGCTGCGCGAACCCAAAGCCTGATCCCGGCACGATTTTTCTGCGAAAAATCAGCGCAACCTGCCCGGCGTGGCGCGTGATCCCGCGGGCGGAAAGAGAGTATTTGGGCAAAGGTGAAACAGGCCGTGCGTCACCTTGGCCGACCGGTGCTTTTGCAACGCCGTGTGAAGGGCGGGATTTTTCGCAGAAAAATCGGGGTAACGGAAAAATGCAAAAGGCGCGCCGGAGCGCGCCTTTGTCTTCGAGCGATCAGCCTTACTTGGGGCCGATCATCATCACCATCTGGCGCCCTTCGAGGCGCGGCATCGATTCGACCTTGCCATTGTCGCCCACATCGGCGGCAACACGGTTAAGCAGTTCGAGACCCAGATCCTGGTGCGCCATCTCGCGGCCACGGAAGCGCAGCGTCACCTTGACCTTGTCGCCTTCGTCGAGAAACTTCAGCACCGAGCGCATCTTGACGTCGTAATCATGGGTATCGGTTCCCGGACGGAACTTGATTTCCTTGATCTCGATGATCTTCTGCTTCTTGCGGGCTTCGGCCTCGCGCTTCTGCGTCTCGTATTTGAACTTGCCGAAGTCCATGATCTTGCAGACCGGCGGTTCCGCGTTCGGGCTGATCTCGACCAGATCGAGACCGGCTTCCTCGGCCATCTGCATGGCGCGGGCCGGGGTGACGACACCGATGTTTTCGCCCTCGGCCCCGATCAGGCGGATTTCCGGCGAGCGGATGCGATCATTCACACGGGGGCCCGTCTCGCGCTGCGGAGGGGCATTGTGGGGTCTGCGGGCTATGGTGGTCGTCCTTTTGTGGTTCGGCGTGCAGCGTGCAATTTAACCGCGCTGGTCACGGCTTTCAACGGGAATCGGGAAAAGTGCAAGGGGGCAGGGCGTTATCTTCTCCGCGCCCCCCCGAACAGATGCGCTTTTCCCGACCGCTGTGCTGCGACGGGCTTTGATTACCGTCCGTTTTCTGGCATAGCGGCGCCATTCCGGCGGGTGATCTGCCGGTCATGGAGTATGTGAAACATGCGCAACCTTGTCATTGCGGCCATCGTCGCCATCGCTGCCGCCGGCGGCTACTACCAGTTCTCGTACCTGCCCGCCCAGCAAGCCGCTGCAGAAGCCGCTGCCGCCGCCGAAGCCGAAGTGAAAGCCGCCGAAGAAGCCGCTGCCGCTGCGGCGAAAGCTGCGGAAGACGCCGCCGCGAAAGCCGCTGAAGAGGCAGCCGCCGCTGCCAAAGCCGCCGAAGAGGCTGCCGCCAAAGCTGCTACCGATGCTGCCGCAGCCTTCGATCCGGCTGCTTTCGACGCAACCAAGCTGACCGCGATGATCGACGCCTCGACGCTCGACGATGCCACCAAAACCACGCTGAAGACCGCAGTCACCGCCGCCGCCGCCAATCCGGCGCTGGTGCAGGGCGCGCTGGATCAGGTCAAGGCCGCTTTGGGCATGTAAGGCAAAAGGCGGGGGGCTCGCTCCCCGCACCCCCGAGGATATCTTCGGGCAGAAAATGGGAAAGGCCGCGCGGTTATTTCTGCGCGGCCTTTTCGTTTCGAACCTGCGGGTATCAGATGCCGTCGCCGACGAAGGCCTTTTCGACCACGAACTGCTGCGGGTCCGAATTGGCGCCCTCGGTCAGGCCGAAGTCTTCGAGGATCTTCTTTACATCGACGTTGAAGGCGAGCGAGCCGCAGACCATGGCGCGGTCCTCGGCCGGGTTCATCGCGGGCAGGCCGAGGTCGGCAAAGACCTTGCCCGATGTCAGGTTGTCGGTGACGCGCCCCATGTGGGGAAAGTTTTCGCGCGTGGTGGTGGGATAGTAGCGCAGCTTGTCGCCCACCATCTCGCCGATCAGCGGGTCATCCTTCAGGCTTTCGACCAGCTGGCGGCCGTATTCCAGTTCCGCCACCTCGCGGCAGGTGTGCATCATGATGACCTGGTCGTATTTTTCATAGGTTTCCGGCTCGCGCATCAGCGAGGCGAAGGGCGCAAGCCCGGTGCCGGTGGCAAGGAACCACAGCCGCTTGCCCGGAAGCAGCGCGTCATGCACCAGCGTGCCCACGGGTTTGGGGCGCAGGATGATCTCGTCACCGACCTTGATATGTTGGAGCTTCGAGGTCAGCGGGCCATCCGGAACTTTGATCGAGTAGAACTCCAGCTCTTCGTCCCAGGCGGGCGAGGCGATGGAATAGGCGCGCAAGAGTGGTTTTCCGTTTTCGCCCATCAGCCCGATCATCACGAATTCGCCCGAGCGGAACCGCAACGACTGCGGCCGCGTCACGCGGAAGGAAAACAGCCGGTCAGTCCAATGCGTCACCTGCGTGACGGTTTGCGCGTCGGGCAGGTGGGGCTTGGCGGCGGTCTGGGCTTTTGCGTCCATGGTCAGGCTCGCTTCGGTCATGGTGTTCGCTTTCGGCATTAGATGGAACGCCGCGCCGGGGAAAGCCCCCGCGCGGCGTATGGAGCGATTTGCGGCAGGTCAGGCGCGCAGTTTCGCCTGATAATCATGTGCCCGCCAATCGGCGCGGAAGGCCCATTGCTCGGCAGGCTGGCGCAGGGCGAGTTCGGCGGGGATTTCCACCTCGTCGAAACCGACGCGGCGGGCCATGGTGTATTGGTCGGCGATCACCGGACCATTGGCACGCAGACGGCCCGTGTAGCCCATCATCCGCAGACGGCGCGCGATGGTAAAGGCGCGGCCATCGTTGAAGGCGGGAAAGGCCACGCGGATCAGGTGCAACTCGTCGAGCAGGTCTTTCAGCACGGTCGGATCATCGGTATGGGCCAGATCGACCGCGCCCTTGTGGTCGGCAAGGTCTGCAAGCGCCACGATGGGGGCGTTCCAGTCCTCGCCGTGAAATCCGGTATCGGTGACGATCACGCTCATGCCGCGTTCTCCTTGGTTATTCTCACGGGCTTGCCGTCGATGAAATGGATGCCGCATTCGGTCTTGTCCTGACCGCGCCAGCGGCCCGAACGGGGGTCTTCTCCCGGTGCGACCTTGCTTGTGCATGGGGCGCATCCGATCGACGGGTAGCCTTGGGCCACCAAGGGATGGCGGGGCAGCCGGTTTTCTACCATGTATTCTTCAAGGTCATCGCGGCCCCAATGGGCCAGCGGGTTGACCTTGATACGCGTGTCGCCCTCGGCCTCGAAGAACTCGACCGCTTGGCGGGTGCTTGCCTGATAGCGTTTGCGCCCGGTGATCCAGCCGTCAAAGGTGGCAAGCGCCCGCTCCAGCGGTTCCACCTTGCGGACCGCGCAGCAAGCATCGGTGTTGAACTGGTGCAACGTGTTGTCGGGGTCTTCGAACGCCACGCGCGGTTGTGCGGCGCGGATGGTGCGGACGTCGCAGAGATGCAGCTTTTCCGCCAATTCGCGCTGGTAGTCGAGCGTTTCGGCAAAGAGCATCCGCGTGTCGACAAACAGCACCGGCGTTTCGGGCGCGATCACCGACACGAGGTGCAGCAGCACCACCGACTCCGCGCCAAAAGACGACACCAGCGCCACGCGGCCCAGATCGGCGTCCTTCAACGCATGTTCCAGAACGGTCGTCGCGGCATGGTGCTTGTAGCGCGCATTCAGCGCAGCCACCCGTTCCGCCACGGACCCTTCGGGAAATCGGCTCATGTCACGCGGCATCCTTGCTGTCCTCGCCGTCGTAAAGCGCGGCCTTGAACGGATCGATCCCGGTGCGGCGATAGGTTTGCAGGAAGGTTTCTTCCTGCGATGTCCGCACCGACAGGTAGGCGCGCACCAGCCGTTCGACCGCAGGCACGATTTCGTCATAGGCAAAGCCCGGTCCGGTCTTTTCGCCGATGGTCGCGGTTTCGGTGCCGTCGCCGCCCAGCGTGATCTGGTAGTTTTCCACCCCTGCACGGTCGAGACCGAGAATCCCGATATGGCCGACATGGTGATGCCCGCAGGCATTGATGCAGCCGGAAATCTTGATCTTGAGCGGCCCGATTTCATGTTCGAGGTCCAGCGCGTCGAAGCGCGTGGCAATTTCCTGCGCGATCGGGATCGAACGCGCCGTCGCGAGCGCGCAGTAATCCATGCCGGGGCAGGCGATGATGTCGGAGATCAGCCCGACATTGGCCGTGGCCAGCCCCGCCTTTGCCAGACGGGCATGCAGCGCGGGCAGGTCGGATTTGTGGACATGCGGCAGGATCACGTTCTGCTCGTGGCTGATACGCAGTTCGGAATGGCCGTATTCCTCGGCCAGTGCCGCGATTTCGCGCATCTGGTCGGCGGTGGCATCACCGGGGGTTTCGCCATGGGCCTTCAGGCTGATGGTGACGATGGCGTAACCCGATGCCTTGTGGTCGTGCAGATTGGTGTCGGCCCAAGCGCGGAAGGCGGGGTCGGCCTTGTAGAAGGCGTCATAGGCATCTGTCGGGGCCACGCGGAAGGCGGGCGGGGCAAAGGCCTCTTCGATTTCGGCCAGCAGTTTCTGGTCGTTGCCGCCGAACAGCGGGCGCAACTCGGCGAAGCGCTCTTCGATCATGCGGGTGATCTCGGGCTTGCCCGTCTCGTGCACGGTGATCTTGATCCGCGCCTTGTACTTGTTGTCGCGCCGTCCCAGCGTGTTGTAGACGGAAAGCACGGCTTCGACATAGGGCAGCAGGTCTGCCTTGGGCAGGAAGTCGCGCACCGTATGGGCGATCATCGGCGTGCGGCCAAGGCCACCGCCCACCATCACCTCGAACCCCGGTTCGCCCGCCGCGTTGCGGACCATCCGCAGCCCGATGTCATGGGCGCGGGTCACGGCGCGGTCGTTCGGGCTGCCTGTGATGGCGATCTTGAACTTGCGCGGCAGAAACTGGAATTCGGGATGGTCGGTGGACCACTGGCGCAGCAATTCGGCCACGGGGCGGGGGTCTTCGATCTCGTCCGCTGCAGCACCTGCGAAATGGTCAGCGGTGACGTTCCGCACGCAGTTGCCCGAGGTCTGGATGGCATGCATCCCGACATCGGCCAAGGCTTGCAGGATCGCAGGCACGTCCTCTAGCTTGGGCCAGTTGAACTGGATGTTCTGGCGCGTGGTGAAGTGGCCATAGCCCTTGTCCCACGTCTGCGCGATATGCGCGAGCTGCCGCATCTGGCGCGGATTGATCGTGCCATAAGGGATCGCCACCCGCAGCATATAGGCGTGCAATTGCAGATAAAGCCCGTTCATCAGCCGCAGCGGGCGAAATTCTTCCTCGGTCAGCGACCCGTCAAGGCGGCGTTCGACCTGCTGGCTGAACTGCGCCACGCGCGCGCGGACAAAGGCTTCGTCGAATTCGGAATAGGAATACATCGGGCGGTGGCCTTCTTGGCGGGACTATCAGACGAGATCGGCTTGCTTGCCATGGGCATAGTTCGATGGCCCACGGGTGCGGAAGGCTTCGCGGAAATGCACAGGCTCGGGTCCGTTCGGGCCTGCCTTGGCATCGGCGAGATAGGCCCCGACGACATATAGCTTTTGCGCTGCGGCAAACAACAGGCGCAGGTTTGCCTGTGCCTCGTCCTCGATCAGCTCGGCTTCGTGGTGCAGCAGCGACCAGCGGTCGTCGGCGGTCAGGTAAACCACGTCGCCTTCGCGCAGGCGGTTTGCGGTCACGACTTTGGGAATGAAACGGCGGCTCATGCGCTGGCCTCTTTCAGTTGGACAAGGGCCGTGGCGGCCTGCCTTTGGGCGAGGCCGTAAAGAAGCACGGCAGGACCGTCAAGCGCCGCCACCGCATCGGGCAGGGTAGCAAGCGTCGCGGCAAGGATGCGTTGGTCGGGGCGCGAGACGTTTTCGACCACGGTGACGGGGGTCGCGGCATCGGCGCCATGCATCATCAGGCGCCCTTGGATGAAGCGGGCCGATTTCTTGCCCATGTAGATCGCGGTCACTTCACCGGGTTGCGCCATGCCGCGCCAGTCCTGATCGGCGAAACCGGCCATGTCATGGCCTGTCACGATCCGCAGCGCGCGGTTGCGGCCGCGTTTGGTCAGGCTTTGCCCGATGCTTGCGGCGGCAGCGGCAGCCGAGGTCAGGCCGGGCAGGATCGTGAAACCCAGACCCGCCGCCTCAAGCGCCTCGATCTCCTCGTCCAGCCGCCCGAAGATGCCGCAATCGCCGCCTTTCAGCCGCACCACGCGGCGACCCGTCAGCGCCTGCGCCACCAGCGTGGCGTTGATGTCGGCCTGCGCGGCCGAGGGGCCGAAACCTTCCTTGCCCATGTCGATGCGCTGCACATGCGCGGGGATCAGCGCCAGAACCTCGTTGCCGACCAGACGATCATGGATCACCACATCGGCCTGCTGCAAGGCGCGCAGCACGCCCAGCGTCAGATGCGCGGCCGCACCCGGCCCTGCACCGGCAAAGGTGACGGGGGCAAGATCTGCGGGGGCGGGCAGGTCGGTCATGGCGTATCCACAGTATTGGCTTGCCTGCAATATAGGATATTTTCCCTGATTTATGACAGTGCCCCTTGCAGATAAGGAAATCTGTTCCGATACTGCGCCAGTCTGGAACGCAGTTCCGCCAAACGAAGGAAAGCGCGAATGGCAGTCCGCATGGACGATATGGACCGGAAAATCCTTGCCGAGTTGCAAGCCGATGCCGAGCAAAGCCTTGATGAAATCGCCCGCAAGGTAGGGTCGTCGAAGACGCCCGTCTGGAACCGCATCCGCCGGATGAAAGAGGCGGGGGTGATCACGCGCCAGACAGCGATCCTCGACCCCGAGGCGTTGGGGCTGGAGGCCTGTTTCTTTGTCCTGATCCGAACCAGCGAGCATGAGGCCGAGTGGCAGCGCAAGTTCCTAAAGACGCTAAAGGAGCGCCCCGAGGTGCTGGAAGCGCACCGACTGGCAGGCGATATCGACTATATCCTGAAGGTGCGGGTCAAGAACGCGCGGGCCTACGACACGTTCTATCAGGCACTGATTTCCGAGGTGAAGATCTACAACGTCACAGCTTTGCTGAGCATGGAAGAGATCAAGTCGACAACGGTTCTGCCCGTGTGACCTGCCCGTGTGACCTGCCCGAGCGGGGGCCAGCCCCCGCACCCCCGGAGTATTTATCGCAAGGATGAACGGGGGGTCAGTAGGAAACGGGCAGGGCCGTCAGCCCGTGGAAGTGGTATACATTGCCGTAGAGCGGTGCTTGGGCCAAGCGCAGCTTTGGCAGGCGTTCGAAAAGGATCGGCAGCGCCACCTGCAACTCCAGCCGCGCCAAGGGGGCACCCACGCAGAAATGCAGGCCAGCGCCGAAGCTCGCATTGGCGCGGACGGGGCGGGCGGGGTCGAAGCGGGCAGGCTTTTCCCATACCCCCGGATCGCGGTTCGCCGCCGCCAGCAGCAGCGCCACCTGCGCGCCACGGCGGAAGGTATGGCCCATCACCTCGATGTCTTCGTAAGCCCAGCGGGTGAACATGTGCAGCGGCGGGTCATAGCGCAGGATTTCCTCGACCGTTGCCTCGACCGCATCGGGGGCAAGCGCGGCAGGCGGGGTGCGCGTCTCCAAAAGCGTCTTCACCCCGTTGCCGATACTGTGCACCGTCGCCTCGTGGCCCGCGTTCAGCAAAAGGATGCAGGTGGTGATCAACTCGTCGGTAGAAAGCCGTTCGCCCTCGCTTGTCGCCGCGATGAGATGGGTGATCAGGTCATCGCGCGGATCGGCGCGGCGGGCCCCGACGTAAGAGCGCAGAAAATCGTAAAACTCTTGCGCCGCGCGGTTCGCCCGTTCCTCGGCCCCGCGCGTGCGGCCCGCCATATACATGCCGACCATCGCGTTCGACCAGGCCAGCAACTGGTCTGACATGGCTTCGGGCACCCCGAGCAGCCGCGCGATGATGACGACGGGCAGCTTCTGGCCAAAGGCGCGCAGAAGATCGCACTCGCCCGCCGGAAAGGCATCGATCAGCGCATGGCTCAGCGCCGCGATCTCGGCTTCCAATGCGGCGATCCGGCGCGAGGTAAAGGCACGCAGCACCAGCCCGCGCAGGCGGGTGTGGCGCGGCGGTTCCAGTTCCAGCATCGAATGCGCCTCGACGGCGTAAAAGGCGCGGGTGTGTTCGGCAATCGCAGGGGCACATTCGGGCGGTACCTCGCGCCCGAAGCGGCGGTCGCGGAAGATGGCGTTGACCGCCGCCGCGTTGCCGGTGCAGGCAAGCCCGTATTCGGACCAGTGAAAGAACGGGCCAAGCGCGCGGGCGCGTTCGTAAAACGGATAGGGGTTCTGAACAAAGGCCGGATCGGTGGGCGATTGCGACAGGCGTTCCATCACACCCGCCCCAGCCGGATGAAGCCCTGCGCCACCAGAACGCCCACCGCGACCAGCGCCGCCCCGCCCGCCTGCAGCCAGTTCCACGTGCCCCCCAGCGCGAGCAGGATCACCATCACGTAAAACGGCGTCATGTTGATGTGCAGCGACGACATTGCGATGCCAAGTTGCCCGACCGACATGATCCACAAGACCTGGCTTATCGCAAGCCCGCCGATCCCGAACAGCGCCAGCGCCCCGAACTCGGTCCAGCCAAAGGCCGGCCAATCCGGCCCCGGCATCCCCGCGACCATCCCCACGGCGGCAAAGACACAAGCCGCCACCGCCGCGCCCACCACCGTCACCGTGGTCGACCCGAGCGGCGTCAGCCCCGGCAGCGACGTGACCGTAAGCCGCGACGCCAGCGTGAAGACGATGACCGACGCAAGGCACAAAAGCGCCCCGATGCCAAAGCCAAGACCGCCGTCGAACTTGCCCGCGGCCAGTATCCCGCCCAAAATCGACAGGATCAGCCCGATCACGATTCCACGGTTCAGCTTGCGCCCGTCGAGCACGATCTCGATGGTGATCCCGACAAGCGGCATGGCCGATGAGACCACCGCCGCCATCACCGCCGTGGTCCGCGTCTGGCCCATCACCAGAAACAGCGCACCAAGCCCGATCATCGAGCCGACCATCATCCCGGGCACCCAGCGCGCGCGGCGCAGCGCATCCACCCCCTCGACCATCGCCCAGAGCGGCACGAGGAAAGCCGCCGCCATCGCCATCCGCGCGGCGGTCAGCGACAGGGGCGGCATCACCGGCGGCACGGGCCGGATCAAGACCTCGGCCGCGGGCAGCGCCGCCGCCCAGATCAGCATCGAGGCCATGCAGATCAGATTGGCCGACAGGACGGAACGGGTTGGAGCAAGGACGGTCATGAAAAATCCGGTGTTGTCAAAATGATCATTCCCCGGCAGACCGGTGCAAAGCTGTCCTGCGACCGACCCGAAAGGGCGCGATCAGGCTGCGGAAAGGGCGGCGACGATGGCCCCGAAATCGGCGGCCTTCAGGCTCGCCCCGCCGACGAGAGCGCCATCCACATGGGGAATGGCGAAGATCTCGGTCGCGTTCGACGGCTTGACCGATCCGCCGTAAAGGATCCGCACGCCCGCCGCCTCGGCCCCCAGCCTTGCGGTCAGGCGGGCGCGCAAAAAGGCGTGCACTTCGGCAATCTGCTCGAGGCTCGGCGTGCGGCCCGTGCCGATGGCCCAGACCGGCTCGTAGGCCACGACCAGCGTGGCAGCAGTCGACCCGTCGGGCACCGATGCGTGCAATTGCGTGCCGATCACATCCAGCGTCGCGCCTGCATCGCGTTCGGCTTCCGTCTCGCCGATGCAGACCACGGGCACCAGACCCGCCGCCTGCGCCGCGAGGGCCTTGGCCGCAACCGCTGCGTCCGTCTCTGCATGATCGGTGCGCCGCTCGGAATGGCCGACGATCACGTAAGCCGCCCCCGCGTCGCGCAGCATGCTGGCCGACACATCACCGGTATGCGCCCCCGAGGCCTTGGCATGGCAATCCTGCCCGCCCACCCGCAGGGCGGTTCCCGCAGCCATGGCCACCATCTGTGCAACCAGCGTGGCAGGCGGGCACAACAGCATCTCGCAGGCGGGGGCAGGGTGGGCCTGCAACAGGGCCGCGACCTCGGACAGGCTGGCCGCCACGCCGTTCATCTTCCAATTGCCTGCCGCGAGCTTTTTCATTCTTGCCTCCTGAAACACGCACACAGGGTTACGGCCTTGCCATCAAAATGGGAAGGCTGCGCTTTGCAAGAAAAACATTAATCTTCGCCCGTTCATCCTTGCCGAAAATACTCCGGGGTCCGGGGCAGCGCCCCGGCGGGGTCCGCCGAACCGCGCGTCAGGCGGCGGGCTGGTCCTTGAACTTGATCGATTCGCCACAGCCGCAGGCTTCGGCCACGTTGGGGTTGTTGAACCGGAACGTCGATTCCAGCAGCGAGGTTTCGTAATCGATCTCGGTGCCAAAGAGGAACATCTGCGCCATGGGGGCGATCATCACCCGCGCGCCGTCCTGCTCGATCACCTCGTCCATCGGGTTCACGTCGGCCACGTAATCCATGGTGTATTCCATGCCCGCGCAGCCGCCCTTCTTGACGCCGATCCGAAGACCCGCGCTGTGGTCTTTATCCATCAACCGCACGATCTGACGCACCGCAGCGGGGGTCAGCGTGACGGCCTGTTTTCCGGGAATGCCGAACATCTGTGAAAGGCTCCTTGGTCCTTGGCCGTTAACTTAAGGCGTAAAGTCAGGAATTCCAAGCGGCGGCAGGTGCGATAACAGCGCCAGCGTGCCGAAAGCCGCAACCAGCGCCCAGGCAAAGGACGCCAGCGTGCCGATGATCACATATTCCGACAGTTTGGCCTCTTCGCGTACGGTGCCGAAACGCAGCACCGATTTTGCGGCGATCAGAAAACCGATGCCTTCCGCCATGCCGCCCAGCACCATCAGAAAGATCAGCCCGCGCTCCAGATGGCCGATCGCCCGCCCGCCACCGGGCAACCCGTCAAGCGTGACCGCCTCGGCCCAGGGCTGCATCAACTGCCCGATGGCAAAGCCGCCCGCGCGGACGGCAAGGATCGCCCCCGCCGCCAGCACAAACAGCGCAGACAGCCGCGCTTCGCCCGCCCAGAGGCCCTCCGCAAAGATCGTAGGCGCAAGCACCGCCACCACGGCCAGCGTCAGCACATGCACCGCCTGATCGGCCAGAAAGCCCGCGAAACCCTGCCCGAACCGCGCCTTGGCGTAATCGGTCGCCATATGCGCGCCAGCCAGCGCGAAAAGGGCAGGGTGCAAACTGCCCGTCGCGGCAATCGCCGTCGCCAGCACCACGCCGCCATGGGCCAGCAAGATCGTCGGGCGACGGTTGCCCCTCGCCATGCCTGCCGGTTGCAGCACGAAATCGGCCAGCGCATGGGCCAACAGCAACGCGGCAAAGGTTTCCCACATCAAAAACCACTTTCGAAAGCCCGCAGCGCCGGATGCCACGCGGCAAATCCTGCCCCCGAAAGCCGCGCTTGCCAAGCCTGCCGTGTGATCCCGAGCCGCGCCGCCGCCGCAAGGTGGGTAAGCTCCGGTTCTGCCAACATCACCCCCATCGCCTCGGCCTGTTCGCGCGTCCAGCGCGACGAATGCCACTCGGCCAGCGCAACCAGTGCCACGGCCCAAGCGGGTGCCGCGCCCGCAAGCGCCCAGACCTGCCCGCGTGCCATGTGGTCAAGCGCGCGGCCCGATGCGGTAAAGGCCTCGCCCGCCGCATCCGACAGATCGCGCGTGCCGTCGGTTTGAAGCGGTCCGATGCCGATGGCAATGCGCGTGGCAAGCGCGCCCGCGCCGCGCAACCGCGCCGCTACCAGCAGGGCGGCCCTTAGCGCCTGTCCGGCCGGCACAAGGAATTGCCAGCCGTCGCCCCGAAAGCGCGTGAACTTCGATGCGGTTCCGGTCCAGCGCCCCGCCTCGGCGGCCACGCTGCCAAGCAGCGCCATGGCCGGCGCCACCCCTTCGGGCCGCGCGGTCGAGCCGATCAGATCTCCGGTCAGAATGGCGCTGTGGGTCATGGTGCCAGTCTACCAGCCCCAAGCTGTAACGCAAGCCTTTTAGCTTGCTTTACATGTAAGCAACTCTTTTAGCTTGCTTACGGCACATGCAGGCCTTTTGGCCTGCGCGTCTACCCGTCACAGATTACATGAAACCCAGTTCCAACCGCGCCTCGTCGGACATCATCTCCATGCCCCAAGGCGGATCGAAGGTCATCTTCACATCGACCGACTTTACGCCGGCCAAAGGCTCGACCGCATCGGCAACCCATCCGGGCATCTCGCCCGCCACGGGGCAGCCCGGCGCGGTCAGGGTCATCATGATGCCCACATCGTTCTCGGCCCCGATCCGGATGGTGTAAACCAGCCCCAGATCGAAGATATTCACCGGAATCTCGGGGTCATAAACCGTGCGACAGGCTTCGACCACGCTGTCGTAAAGCGGGTGGTCCGTGGTCGATGGTTCGATCAGGGGGGCACCCTCGATCTTTTCCGCTTGGCTCATGGCGTGTCCGTCTTCAGTTGTTGACTGAATATATAGGGAATGCCGCGGCCCAGGTCCAGTGCCCGAGCGGCTTTACTCGGGCACCCATGCCTGCGGCTCTTTTCCACGTTCGAGCGTATAGAACCCGTCTGCCGCCACGGCCTGCCAAGGCCCCTCGGTCCCGTCCGGCCAGATCACCCGCACCTCGGTCCGGTCCACCGCGCCCAGCCCGAAATGCCACCAGCCAAGGCTGCCGCCTGCATGACCGCCGCCGATGGTCATCTCGCGCCGCAAGACCTGACCGTCGTCGCGCTTGACCTCGATCCAGCCGCCGGTGCCATGCTGGTTCGGCGCGGGCTGCATTGGCAGGAACTGCACCCAATGCCCCGTTTCGCCCCCCGTATTGCGCCAGATTTCGGCGGGTTCGTTGCGGTTTACAGCGGCGATGTCGATCAGCCCGTCAAGGTTGAAATCGGCCAAGGCCCCGCCACGCGCCTGCCGGAAACTGGCGACACCGGCCTTGTCGCCCGCCTCGAAAAACGTGCCGTCGGCGCGTTGCAGCATCAGGTTGTTGGGGTCTTTCTGCGCGAAATCCGGCATTTCCCAGACATTGCCCTTGGCGACCCACAGATCGGCCCGCCCGTCATTGTTCACATCCTGAAAATCGGCATGCCATGCGGTCGACGGGCGCAAGTCGTCCCCCGTATAGGGCCGCTGCGCAATTGCTCCCTTGGCAAAGGCCACATCCGAGAACTTCGGCACCACCTTGCCGTCGATCGGGGGGGCTGCCAGCGTCTGCAACTTGTTGTCGGCCATGCTGGTCAGATAGTAATCGGGATAGCCGTCGAGGTTAAGGTCCGTGCTGGCGATCCCCATCCCCCATATCCGCAGCCGCGCCCAACCATCCTTTTCGCCATAAAGCACAGGCGCGGCATCGGGGTCGATGCGCCACATCTGTTCCTGCCCGCCCTTGTAATACTCGCGGTCGTTCGACACCCGCAGGGCAGGGGTGCCCGACCGGTTCCAGTCGGTGAACAGGATCGACAGCGCACAAAACCCGGGCGTCAGCGGCAGGGGCGAATCGAACCCCTTGCCCTTGGGCCGGTACAGGTAATTCGGCGTACAAGACCCCCAGGGAAAGGCCTCTTGCGTGCGGTCGATATAGGTGCCCACCGCCAGTGTCGGCCAATCTGCGCCCCGCTCCCATGTCGCGGCAAAGGCGGTCGACCACAGGTCAAGCCCGTCAAAACCCCAATCCGTCGCCTCTTCGAAGCGGCAATCGCCCAGACCCCGCATCACGCGGTCTGGCCCGACGCGCAGCAGCACCAGATCGGTGATCCCGTCGCTGTCGATGTCGATCGGGTAGCCGCCTGCCACCTCGTCCTGCTCCAGCCCGCTTTCGACGGCGACGAATTTCAGCGCCCCGCCAATGGCCGAGTCATTGCGGAACAATTGCGCCATGGCCGTGCCGCCGGCCATGAACAATTCGGGCTTCCTGTCGCCGTTGCAATCGAAGGCCGCAGCCCCGCCGCCCACCATGAAGGTCCATTCGCCGGTGAAACTGTGCTCCAACCCTGAAGACAGCGTTTCGTCGGCGAAAGCCGGAATGGCGGGGTCTTCGGCCCGTGCCACCGCAGGCAGCAGCAACAAAACCAGCGCAAAAGCCTTCATTTCCGCGTCCTCAATGCATTCACATGCGCCCCGATGCAGCGCCCCTGTTCCAACCCGCGCTCGATGGCCGAGCGGAAATGGATGCCGCCATAAAGTCGCGACAGCGCCGCTTCCTCGGCCGCCGTCGCAAAGCTGGGATAATGCCGCGCTGCCATCCCCTCATCCTCATGCGTGGCGTCGTCGAAGGCGAAGTTCTCGCCGAACAGGTCGGTCAAGACCGCCGCCGCCGCCCCCGACTGGGTGGAATGGCCCGACGGGTATTCCGGAAAGGGCGGGGTGATCAGCAGCGCCTCCCATTTCGGGTCGATCACGCGGCGGATATAGGTCACGGGCCGCAGTAGATTGTATTCGTATTTGCTCTGCCAGCAGCCGATGAAGGCATCGGCCACCGCGATCCCGAGCCGCGCCAGCACCTCGGCCCGCCGTGCGGCGTCGGCGTCCTGCGCGTCGAGGATATCCATCGCGATCGCCGTCCAATGGCCGGGGGGCGTGGGCGACAGCATCGGATCGTCCGACCAGAACCGCGCGATCAGCTTCTGCTCGGGAGTCAGGTTGGTCGTCACGTCATAGACCTCTTTTGCCTCGGCATAAAAGGCCGACGAGGGGTCTTCGGAATAAGCGGGCGGCGGGGGCAGGGCGCAGGCATCGCCCGCAGGCATCGCAAAGGGGCGCACATTGCCCCAATCGGGCAACAGTGGTTTTTGCTGCTGCACGATCAGGCTGGTGGGCACCCAGTCGCCGGGGCCTTTGGCAAGGGCGGATTCATAGGGAAAGCCCATGTTCTCGACCACGGCGCCGCCATCGGTCGAAGACCAGGCGATGATATGGTCCGCAACGACTTTCCCGTAAGCCTTGCTCCGCTCCACCACATCGGGGGCGACACCCTCGACCACCTGCGCGGTCAGGCTCTTCTCCATAGCGGCCTTGGCACGCTGCCCTGTGGGGCCGGTGTTGGAAAAGAACACCTTCACCGCATCGGTCATCGCGGCATTGACCACCACGGCCTCGTCATAGGCCAGGCCAGCCTCGCGCGGGGGAACTGGCGTCAGATCGGTCAGTTGTCCGGCAAAGGACACCATGTCCGGCTTGCCCGTAGCGACGGCCTCATAGGCGATCACTCCCAGGTAGGAAAACGCCCGCGACGCGACGGGCGGCGAATAGGTCGGCGTGTGGCGCACCAGTTCGAGCACAAGCCGGTACCAGTTGGCGATCACGCGTGCCCCGTCATCCGCCCGGACCGGCGCAGCGAAAGCCATCGCCATCGCCAGCACCACGCCTGCGGCTATCTGTCCCAAACCCGTCCGCACCATTCCGCCGTTCCTCCCTAACCGTGGCGACAGAAAGCACGGCGCCAAGCCAAGCGGCAAGCCCAAAGAAAAGCCCGGACCTTGCGGGCCGGGCTTTGCAATCAGAACGGGATTTCGTCGTCCATGTCATTGGCGCGACCACCGCCACCACCACCGCCACCGCCCGACGATCCGCCGCCATAGCCGCCACCGCCACCGCTGCGGGCACCGCCGCCACCCGATGCGCTGCCGCCGCCCTGATAGTCGTCATAGCCGCCGCGGTCATCGCCACCGCCGCCGCCACCGCCGCCGCCCTCACCGCGACCGCCAAGCAGCGTCAACTCGCCGCGGAACGCCCGCAGCACCACTTCGGTCGTATAGCGGTCGGCCCCCGACTGGTCCTGCCATTTACGGGTCTCGAGCTGCCCCTCGATATAGACAGTCGATCCCTTGCGAAGATATTGCTCGGCAATCTTGGCGAGGTTTTCGTTGAAGATCGCCACCGAATGCCATTCGGTCCGTTCCTTGCGCTCGCCCGTCGCCTTGTCGCGCCAGTTTTCCGACGTGGCGATGCGCAGGTTCACCACCTTGCCGCCATTCGGGAAACTCCGCACCTCGGGGTCGCGCCCGAGGTTGCCGACGATGATCACCTTGTTGACAGAGCCTGCCATTCGTCCCTCCTGATCCAGATCCTGCGACCGACCCTATCCGCCGCTTGGTTAACAAACTGCTATAACGGGCCTCGGCACCTGCCGCAATCGGCGGGCTGCGGCTTTGCGCCGAAGCGGGCAAAAGCGCTGGCAAAATGCGATCTTTTGATCGATAGTCCCGCCGCAAGAAACCAGTGCAGGGACGGTGAATGGTGATCAAACGGGTGCGGGCGGGGGTCGTCGCGGGGGTCGCAATCTTTGCGGCACTGCCGGTCTTTGCCGAAGGGTTCATCCTGTCGACCGGAGCACCGAAATCGCGTGCGGAAATTTTCGCCTCGCAGACCCGTCTGATGGACCGCAAACTGGCCAAGCAATACTCGGGTTCCGCCAAGCTGCGCCCCGACTTCGATGGATTGCAAGATGATATCCCCTTGCCGGCCTATCGCGGCAACTATCGTGGTGAATATCTCGAAACCGCAAAGGCCGCCGCCCGCGCCCATGACGTTCCCGAAGACCTGTTCCTGCGGCTCGTGCAGCAGGAAAGCGGCTGGAACCCCGGCGCCGTTTCTCCCAAGGGGGCAACGGGGCTGGCGCAACTCATGCCCGGCACGGCCGATCTTCTGGGTGTCGACATCGACGATCCCGAAGAAAACCTGCGGGGCGGGGCGCGCTATCTTCGCATGATGTATGACAAATTCGGCAGCTGGAAGCTGGCGCTCGCCGCCTATAACGCGGGGCCGAAAGCGGTAGAGGCGGCCGGCGGCGTGCCCGACTTCGACGAGACGCAGAACTACGTCAAGGCGATCCTCGGCTAGCGTTTTCTGACGCAGAAAACGCGGCGGAATTTGACGCAAATTCCGGCTCCCGACGTCGGACACCGTTTTTTGCGTCAAAAAACGGCGCGAAATCTGCGTCAGATTTCGCTCACTCGGCCGCCATCTTGATCACCGGCTCCATCGCTGCCAGCACGTCATCGGGCAGGTGGCATTTGATCTGGTGCGCGCCCTCCAGCATCCGCACCGGCGGCATCTCGGTCTCGCACAGGTTGCCCGCAACCTTGCCCTTCCAGCGGCAGCGCGTCTGGAACGGGCAACCGGGCGGCGGGTTCATGGCCGATGGGATATCGCCTTCCAGCACGATGCGCTGCTTGATCACGCGGGTGTCGGCGATGGGAACGGCCGACAAAAGCGCCTCGGTATAGGGGTGATAGGGCGGCTGGAACACCTGATCCGTGCTGCCCATTTCGACCACATGGCCCAGATACATCACCATGACCCGGTCTGCGAGGTAACGCACGATCGACAGGTCATGGCTGATGAACAGCAGCGTCGTCGCATTCTTGCGCTGGATATCCATCAACAGATCGGTCACCGCCGCCTGCACCGACACATCGAGCGCCGAGACCGGTTCATCGGCCACCACCACCTTGGCCCCGCCCGCAAAGGCCCGCGCGATGCCGACGCGCTGCTTCTGCCCGCCCGACAATTGGCGCGGCATCCGTTCGGCAAAGGCGCGGGGCAGCTTGACCAGATCGAGCAACTCCAGCATCCGGTCGCGGCGTTCCTCGTCCGACGTTCCCTGGTTGAAGATCTCGAGCGCACGGATGATCTGGCGGCCCACGTTCATCGACGGGTTCAATGTGTCGAACGGGTTCTGGAACACCATCTGCACTTGCGAAATCGTGTCGGTGTTGCGTTGTTGGATCGGGGTTGACTGGATATTCTCGTCAAACAGCATGATCTGTCCGCTGGTCGCGGTTTCCAGCCCCATCAAGACCTTGGCAAAGGTCGACTTGCCGCAGCCCGATTCGCCCACGATGGCCAGCGTCTCGCCCTCATGCGCTTCGAAGCTGAGCGTCTCGTTGGCTTTGACGACCTTCTTCATCCCGCCGCCAAAGGCACCGGTCGAGACCGAGTAGTACTTTTTCAGATCCTCCAGCTTCAACACGACACGCCCGACCGGCGTTTTCTCGTGCTGCACGGCGGCTTTCAGCGGCGCGTCCCAGTCGATCTGGTCGATCCTGATGCAGCGGCTTTCGTGGCGGTTGCTGTCGGCCACATCCACCATCGGAATGTCGCCCGCATTGCAGCGCCCCTCGACGAAGTAATCGCAGCGCGGGCCGAAATTGCACCCTTTGGGCCGTTCATGGGGCAGGGGAAAGTTGCCCGGAATGGCCACCAAGGGGCGCGAGTTCTTGTCCGCCCCCGGCAGCGGAATCGACCGGAACAGCGCCTGCGTATAGGGGTGGCGCATCAGGTCGAAGACATCCTTGACGTTGCCGGTTTCCACCGCCTCGCCCGAATACATCACGCAGAGCCGGTTGCAGACATCGAGCACAAGGCCAAGGTTATGGCTGATGAACAGCATCGAGGTGCCGTATTTGCGGCCAAGGTCCTTGACCAGATCGATCACCCCCGCCTCCACCGTCACGTCGAGCGCGGTGGTGGGTTCGTCGAGGATCAGAAGCGCGGGCTTCGACATCAGCGCCATGGCGATGACGATGCGCTGCTGCTGTCCGCCCGAAAGCTGGTGCGGATAGCTGTTCAGGATACGGTCAGGGTCGGGCAGGCGCACATCGGCAACGATCTGGCGCGCCAGCTTCCACGCCTCGGCCTGCGCCATGCCCTGATGGATCATCGGCACTTCGGCAAGCTGCGCGCCGATCTTCATCGCCGGGTTGAGCGAGGCCATCGGTTCCTGATAGATCATCGCGATTTCCGACCCGCGGATGTGGCGCAGCTCTTCCTCGGTCATATGGGTCAGGTCACGGCCCTTGAACTTGATCGAGCCGCCCACGATCTTGCCGTTTTTGCCAAGGTCGCGCATCACCGCCAGTGCCACGGTCGACTTGCCGCAGCCCGATTCACCCACAAGCCCCATCGCCTCGCCCGCCATCACCGTGCAGGAAAAATCCATCACGGCCGGTATCTCGCGCAGGCGCGTGAAGAAGCTGATCGACAGGTTCTCGATCTCGAGAATGGGTTTGGACGGGTCCCAGGTGATGTCAGACATGGCAGCCTCGCGCGGGTGGTGGGTGCGGGAGCGGGGGTTTCACACCCCCGCACCCCCGTGGGATATTTAAGGACAGAAAATGCGGGGCGACGTGCGGCGCATCAGTCTTTCATGCTTTCTTCGCGCAAACCGTCGGCCAAGAGGTTCAGACCGAGGACGAGGCTCATCAGGGCAAGCGCGGGGACAACCGCCGGATGCGGTGCGATGGCCAGAAGGCGGCGGCCGTAGTTGATGGTCGACCCCCAGTCGGGGCTTTCGGGGCTGACGCCGAGACCGAAGAAGCCGAGCGTCCCGAGAAGGATGGTGGTGTAGCCGATCCGCAGGCAGAAATCGACGATCAGCGGACCGCGTGCGTTGGGCAGGATTTCCCACAGCATGATATACCACGGCCCCTCGCCACGGGTCTGGCCCGCTGCCACGTAGTCGCGCGTCTTGATGTCCATCACCATGCCGCGCACGATGCGGAACACGCCGGGCGAATTGACGAAGACAACCGAAACAAAGACGTTCAGCACGTTCGGGTCCATCGACCACACACCAAGCGGATCGGCATTGAAAGCAAGGCCTGAATAGGCCCAAAGCCCGATCACCAGCACCACGCCGACATAGATGTTGCGCTGCTTGGGGTTGGTGAAGAAGCGCGAGTTGAACAGGATGGTCAGGAAGATGACCGGAAAGATGAACAGGATCGCGGCGAGCACGATCGGTATCCCCGTGTCACGGATTTCCGGCGTGACGAGCAGGTAGAACAGCAGGATCACCGGAAAGGCCAGCACGAGGTTCGAGCCGAAGCTGATCGCCGTGTCGAGCTTGCCACCGATATAACCCGCAGGCAGGCCGAGCGTGATGCCTACCATGAAGGCCACCACGGTCGCGGCGGGTGCGATCTTCAGCACCTCGCGCGCGCCCATGATCACGCGGCTGAACACGTCACGCGCCAGATGGTCGCCGCCGAGCAGGTAATAGGCGCCCTCCATACCCTTGACCGGGCTGCCGGGCACGATGTTCTTCATGCCCGACAACTGCACCAGCGGATCATGCGTGATGATGATGTCTGCGAAGCAGGCCACGAAGACCCAGAACATCACCATCGCGAAACCGATCATCCCCACCGGGCTGTCGAAGATGCGACCGTAAAGGCCGAGGCGGCGCTTAAAGGTAAAGGAAAGGGCGAAGACCGCGATCAGCCCGATCCAGACCGGCACCAGCCGCGCTGCGATGCCAAGGATGATCTGCCCCCAAGAAAGTGCGTCCTGCATGGTCATTCCCCCCTCAGGCCAGTCGGATGCGCGGGTTGAGGAAGACATAGCCGATGTCGGATATCAGCTGGGTCACCAGAACGACGAAGACGGCGACGACCGAACACCCCAGAAGGGTGTTGATGTCGTTATTGCCTGCGGCTTGCACCAAAGTCCAGCCGAAGCCTTTGTAATTGAACAATGTTTCTGAAATCACCACCCCGTTCAGAAGCCACGGGAATTGCAGCATGATGACCGTAAACGGCGCGATCAGCGCGTTCCTGAGCGCATGGCGCATGACGACCTGTCTGAAGGACACGCCCTTGAGCCGCGCAGTGCGGATATATTGCTGGGTCATCACCTCTGTCATCGAAGCCCGCGTCATGCGGGCGATGTAGCCGATGCCGTAAAGCGCGATCGTGGCGACCGGCAGGGCAAAGTTCCAGAAGGTGATATTGTCCATCGCGCTGGTCGCGGTCCCGGGAAACAGCGTCTTGCCGGAAATCCAGCCCCAGTCGGCAAGGATCGGTGACACGCCCGCCGTCGCCGATGCCAGAACCGCGATGAGGATGACCCCCGAGACATATTCCGGCGTCGCCGTGGTGGCGATGGCAAAGGTCGACAGCACACGGTCGGTGCGCGAGCCTTCGCGCATCCCCGACAGCACGCCGAGCAGCAAGGATGTGGGGACCATCACGATCATCACCCAAAGCATCAGCCAGCCCGTCGCGCCGAGCGATCTGCCCAGAACTTCCGACACCGGCTGCTTGAAGACGGTCGAGAAACCCCAGTCGCCCTGCAAGACCCCGCAATACTTCGGCGTGTCTTCCTGCGCCACGCCACGCTTGACGCAGCGGCCGTGGAACGTTCCGTCGTCTTCCGTCCGCGTCCAGCCCGGCGCCACGCCGATCCATTGCGCATAGCGCATAAGCACCGGCCCGCTATGGCCGTTGCGTTCCAGCCAGCTTGTCACCGCGTCATCTTCCATCCGGACCGATGCTTCCGATTTCGCAAGCTTTTCAAGGTTCGGCGGCAGGTTCGTCATGTAAAACACGATGAACGTCAGGGCAAAGGCAGTCAGCAGCATCACGCCAAGGCGGCGCAGGACGAAGAAGAGCATGGCTCATCCTTTCCCGAGGGGACAGGCACTGGGTGTCAGGCACTTTGGTGCGGTATTTCAAATGGGATCCGACCGGTCCGCGCCATACGGGCGCACCACCGGCCAGAGAAGGTGCGGCGCAGGGGATCCCCCCGGCGCCGCATCACAGGCTTAGGCCGCAGCGATCGACCACTTGTAGTGGTGATGCTCGAAGGTGGCGTGCATGTCGGCACCCTTCACCCGCGGGTCGAAGTGGCGGTAGATCGAGCGCCAGTAGGGCTGAACCATGACGCCCTGCTCTTGCATGATCTCTTCCAGACGCTTCATGACCGCGGAACGCTCCTTGGCGTCCGAGATCGACAGCGCCTTGGCCAGATTCTCGTCGAATTCGGCGTTCGAGAAGGCCGCTTCGTTCCATGCTTCGCCCGAACGGTAGGCCAGCGCGAGGATCTGCACGCCGAGCGGACGCATGTTCCATTCGGTTGCCGAGAACGGGTATTTCAGCCAGTCGTTCCAGAAGGTCGATCCCGGCAGGACCGTGCGCTTGATCTTCAGGCCCGCATCGCGGATCTGGGCGGCGACGGCATCACAGGTCGCAGCCTGCCAGCTGTCGTCGAGCGAGATCAGCTCGAACTCGAAGTCGCCCTTGCCGGCGTCTTTCACCTTCTGCGCGCCAGCCGCCGGATCGACGGTCAGCGGGGGCAGGGCGAAATATTCCGGATGGATCGGGCAGACGTGGTGGTTTTCGGCCACGGTGCCGAGGTTCGAGTAGCCGAGTTCCAGCACGACCTTGTTGTCGACGCACTGCACCAGACCGGTGCGGACGTTCACGTCCTTGTACTCTTCGGCCATCTGGTTGAAGCGCACGGCCAGCGTCGCAGCCGTCACGGCTTCCGACTTGGTCCAGCCCAACGCATCGAACTGCTCGATGAACTCGCCGGTCGACTGATAGGTCGCATCGAGTTCGCCCGAAGCTGCGGCGTTGACTTCCGCCGACGGATCGGTGCCGAGGTCGATATACTCGATCCGGTCGAGGTAGGGGCCGCCATAGACTGCGGTGCCCCACCACGGCTGATCGGATTTGACCAGAGTAGCCTTGACGCCCACTTCGACGACTTCGGGCTTGTACGGGCCGGTGCCGGGCGAGGTGGTCGGATCGCCATTGTCATAGGATTTGTGGACCACGCCAGCCGGATAATCGGCAAAGCCGGCGATCAGGGTGATGTCCGGCCCGTTCAGCTTCAGCTTGACGGTCAGCGGATCGACAACTGTGATCGCGCCTTCGGCGGCGGTCTTGGCTTCGGCATTCATCAGCGCGGTGCAGCGACCGGCCATCGAGTTGCCTTCGACGTTGCCATCGCACCAGCGGGTCAGGTTGTTGGCCACGTCATCGGCGGTGAAGTCGTCGCCATTGCTCCACTTGACGCCCGGACGCACTTTCAGCGTGTATTCGGTGGCGTCGGCATTGGCTTCCCACGAGTCGAGCAGCATGCCGCGGATCGAGCCGTCGTTGTTGTATTCGGTCAGATATTCCAGCCAGCCGCGGGTGATGTTGCCAAGCTGCGACCAGTCGGCGGTGCGCGGGTCTTTCAGCGCCTTGATCTCCATCGACATGCGCAGCGTGCCGCCCATGGCAGGCGTGTCTTGCGCCATGACCGGAGCGGGCAGGCCCAAAAGGCCATAGGCCGCAGCGGCAGAAACGCCCAGCGCGGTGCTGCGGGCGAGGAATTCGCGGCGCGACATCTGTCCGGCGCGGGTTTCTTCGGCATACATCCGTGCCGCCGGATGGACCTTGGCCCCGGTGGTATTGTCTAGCATCTGGATCTCCCTGTCAGGCAATGGCTTATTTTTGTTGTGGCGGTTTCGCCCTGCGGTTGAACGCGCGCCGTCGGCCGGAATGGTAGGCCAAAGGCGGGCGTGTGCCAGTCAGGAACGAACCTCGCAGCCCCCATAGCGCATCTTTTTCCCGCGTCCGTCAACGCTTGGTTTCGCCCCTTCATGTCACGTTAGCGACAGGTTCGGGCGCGAATATCACATTGACAGCGCTGATCACCCTGCGCGGCGAAAGGCGCTTGGGGATTTTCCGGTCAGATGCTGGAAGGCGCGGGTGAAATAGGCCGCCGATGTAAAGCCGAGACTTTCGCCGATCGCGCCGACGGGCATCTTCGTCTCGGCAAGCAGACGTCGCGCCTCGAAGATTCGGCGATCCTGCAACAGATCGATGGCAGAGCGTCCGCAGGCGATCCGGCAGCAGCGCGTCAGATGCGTGGCCGTAACACCCAGTGCCGCCGCCATGTCGCCCACGCCCGATCCGCTACGGAATTCGCGCTCGAGAAGGGCGGTGTAGCGCGACACCAGCCGCTTGGCGGCGTCGGGCTTGGTCTGTTCGGGTGCGGCCTTTGCCACCTGCCGTTCCAGCCAGACGCCGAGCAACCCCAGATGCAGCTTTGCCGCCCGTTCATGGGCCGGCTGGCCGGAATTGATCTCGCGCAGGACGGTGTCGATCAACACGTTCAACTCTTGCTGGGCGTGAACTTCCCTGATCCGCAGCAAGTGCGGGGTGGCGGGCAGGGGAATGCCACCCCCGCGCCCGAAAAACACGGCTGTGCCAAAGACTTGCGGGCCGACCTCGAAGCCGTGCATGACCCCTGCCGGAATGAAGATCGCGTTGTTCGCAGTATAGCCGCGCGTCGATCCGGCAATTGTGATCCGGCCCTGACCCTTGGTGAACCACAGCAACAGCGGTTCCGATACCGATCGCATCGCCTCGACCCGCCAGCGCCCGCCGGCCGCCAGCCGGGGAATGGCCACCAGCCTCGGCTCCGACGGGAGGGAGGCGGGAATTTCGGTGTCGATACTGCGCGTCATCGCAAAAGGCTGCCCCGTCATGTTAGCGAATTTTAATCACGTGGCGCGACACAACCCAAGCGGAAAATGCAGCGCAGCAATGCACGCGGGATCGTCGGAACTGGCCAAAGCGGCACGGCGGAAAATCGTGCAAGATGCGAGGTCAGGCCAGATGTGCAGTCATGGCAAATCAACAGTCCGCCAAGACCCCATCCGCGACCGGAACCAGGTGCGCTGCCGCTTGGCATATTGCCGCGAGGCGATCTTGGCCGCAGCCACGGCGTCTTCCAACGCCATATTTCCTTGCAGAAAGGCCATCATTTCCGGCGCCCCGATGGCGCGGGCATAGGGCTCCGAGGGTTTCCAGAACATCCGCTCTGCCGCAACCTCGTCCAAAGCGCCCGTCGCGATCATCGCATCGAACCGGCGGTCGATGCGCGCGTTCAGCCAATCGACTTCGGGCCGCAGCACCAGCGCCTCGACACGCGACAGCGGCATCAGCGGCGGCGCGGTACCCTCCTGCCAGGCGGCAAGCCCGCGCCCCGTGGCGCGCAACACCTCCCAGGCCCGCTGCACCCGCGCAGGGTTCAACAGGTCGATCCGCCCCGCCGTCGCAGCATCGAGCTCGTCGCGCAGGGCAGCGAACCCCTCGGCCTTGCGCCTTTCGTCAGCCTCGGCCCGAACTGTCGCAGGCACTGGCGGAATGTCGGCCAGACCTTCTGTAAGGGCCGAAAAATAAAGTCCCGTCCCGCCCACGATCACGACGGGCCGATCAAGCAGCCCCGCCACCTCGCGCAGCCAATGTCCCACGGAATAAGGCTGGGCCCGCCCCACATGGCCGTAAAGCGCATGCGGCACCGCCGTCTCGTCTTCGACCGGCGGCCGCGCCGTCAGCACCCGCCAACAGCCATAGACCTGCAAGGCATCGGCATTGACCACGACCCGCCCGTCCCGCGCCGCAAGCTCCAGCGCCAGCGCCGACTTGCCGCTCGCCGTCGGCCCCGCGACCAGCACGGGGGCTTCCCGCGATATGCTCTCGATCGGTATCAAACCCTCGCGCCCCTTTCGTCTTGCCCCGAATTCAGCAGGTGCTTGTCCAAGGGTGGGGTCCGGGGAGGGCACGCGGCCTCCCCGGTCTTTGCCACCGAACCGCCGTTCACAGGTTGAACCCGCCCGCGTTTTCATACATTTTGCGGCCCAGTCAAACCATATTGCATAAAGCGGGGTCTCCCATGTCGAAACCGGTCCTTGAGCCATCGGCCAAATACAGCCGCGTCATGCTCAAGATATCGGGCGAGGCGCTTATGGGTGACCAAGGTTTCGGCCTGCACCCCCCGACCGTGCAGCGCATCGCCTCCGAAGTGAAATCGGTGCAGGAAATGGGCGTCGAGATCTGCATGGTGATCGGCGGCGGCAACATCTTCCGCGGTCTCGCAGGCTCGGCGCAGGGGATGGAGCGGACCACCGCCGATTACATGGGCATGCTCGCCACCGTAATGAACGCTCTGGCCATGCAATCCGCACTCGAAGGCCTTGGCGTCTTTACCCGTGTCATCAGCGCCATCCCGATGGATCAGGTCTGCGAGCCCTACATCCGCCGCCGCGCCGTGCGCCACCTGGAAAAGAAGCGCGTGGTGATCTTTGCCGCAGGCACCGGCAACCCCTATTTCACCACCGACACCGCTGCCACCCTGCGCGCCAACGAAATGGCCTGTCAGGCGATCTTCAAGGGCACCAAGGTCGACGGTGTCTATGATAAAGACCCCAAGAAATTCACCGACGCCAAGCGCTACGACACCGTCAGCTACGACGAATGCCTTGCCAAGCACCTCGGCGTCATGGATGCCTCGGCCATCGCGCTGGCGCGTGACAACAGCCTGCCCATCATCGTCTTCTCGCTCGACGAACCCGGCGGTTTTCGCGGCATCCTGCGCGGCGAGGGCACCTATACCCGTGTGCAGGGCTAAAGCGGGGTGGGTGGGTCAATGACCCACCCTACGGGCAAGTTGCGCCAAGCGTCAGGAAACCTGTTCCGCGCGGGCTTCGCTCTGCTATAGAGCAAGGAAACTACTGCGGCCCGACGTCTTTGTCGCGCCGCGGACCGGATGAAGGAAGACCGACATGTCGCAAGACGATCTCGAAATTGACCTCGACGCGATCCAGCGCCGCATGGATGGCGCGATGACGGCGCTCAAGGTTGAATTCGCCTCGCTCCGCACGGGGCGCGCCTCGGCACAGATGCTCGACAACATCCAGGTCGATGCCTACGGCCAGATGACGCCGATCAACCAGATGGGCACCGTGAACGTCCCCGAACCCCGCATGGTGGTGATCAACGTCTGGGACAAGGGCATGATCTCCAAGGTCGAAAAGGCGATCCGCGAGTCGGGTCTGGGCATCAACCCCGTCACCGACGGCCCGCTGATCCGCCTGCCGATCCCCGAATTGAACGAGCAGCGCCGCAAAGAGTTGACCAAGGTCGCGGCGCAATACGCCGAAAGCGCCAAGGTCGCGATCCGCAACGTGCGCCGCGACGGAATGGACCAGATCAAGAAGGCCAAGACCGCCGGCCTGGGCGAGGATGACCAGAAGATGTACGCCGACGAGGTGCAGGAGCTGACCGACAAGGCCATCGCCGCCGTCGACAAACAGCTGGAGCAGAAGCAGGCCGAGATCATGCAGGTCTGACGCCCCGGCGCAGCAGGGCGACGTTAGGGCAGGGCGGGAATTTTCGCAGAAAATTCGTCGCCCCAAGGTAAAGCGCGGCGGGAGAGCAGGTTTGGCAAAGGCCAAAAGCACAGAACCGGACCACCAGCCTCGCCCCGCGGCGCATGTGGCGATCATCATGGACGGCAATGGCCGCTGGGCCACCTCGCGCGGCTGGCCGCGCCTTGTCGGCCACCGTCGCGGGGCCGAGCGCGTGCGCGAGATCGTCCGCGCCTGCCCGAACCTCGGCATCCGCTATCTGACCGTCTACGCTTTTTCGACCGAGAACTGGAAACGCTCGACCGAAGAAGTTCTTGGCCTCATGGCGATCTTTGCCCGCTACATCGACCGCGAGGCCGACCGTCTGCTGGCCGAAGGCGTGCGCCTGCGCTTCATCGGCGACCGCTCGCGGCTTGACCCCAAATTGCAGCGCATGATGGCAGGGATCGAAGAGCGCACCGCAAACGGCACCCGCCTGACCTTTACCGTGGCGATCAACTACGGCGGCCGCGACGAGATCACCCGCGCCATGCGTGCCCTTGCGCTCGATGTCGCCCAAGGCCGCCTTACCGCTGCCGAAGTGACCGATGCCGCGATCACCGCGCGCCTCGACACCGCGGGCCTGCCCGATCCCGATCTGGTGATCCGCACCAGCGGCGAGACGCGGACCTCGAACTTCCTGCCTTGGCAGACGGCTTACGCCGAATACGAATTCACCCCCACGCTCTGGCCCGATTTCACCGCGCATGAACTGGCCGAGATCGTCGCCCGCTTCGGCGCGCGCGACCGCCGTTTCGGAGGCGTGAAGCAGGCATGATCCCCCCGACACAAGCCCCGCCCGATCCGAACAGATGGGCCGACCTGCGCCCCCGCGTGCTGTCTGCCATAGTCATGGTGGCGGTTGGTGCTGCCGAAATCTGGCTTGGTGGCCGCTCGTTCGCGGCGCTTGCGATCCTTCTGACCGGCGGGATGATCTGGGAACTTGCCCGTATCACCTCGCCCGCCCGCCGCAAAACGCCGCTTGCGATGGCGCTGGTGGGCGGCTTTGCCCTTCTGGGGGCGATCCTGCTGCGCGGTGATCTGGCCACCGCCGCCTTGCTGATCCCGTCCCTCGCGCTGGCGCTGACGCCGCGCCGCGACCGCCGCATTGCCGCCACCTATGCCGCCGCCATCATGATCGCGGGCTACGGGCTGGTCGAGTTGCGCTTTTCCAACGGGCAAAGCGCGATCCTGTGGCTGATCTCGGTCGTGGTCGTGTCGGATGTGGCGGGCTATTTCGCCGGTCGCATCCTTGGCGGTCCGAAATTCTGGCCCGCCGTAAGCCCCAAGAAAACATGGTCGGGCACCATTGCGGGCTGGATCGGGTCGGTGGTGGTGGGGTTTTTGTTCTACCTTGGCGGCTATGGCAACGCGGGTGTGTTGCTGCTGTCGCCTGTCATCGCCTTTTCCGGCCAGCTTGGCGACATCGTCGAAAGCTGGCTGAAACGCCGTGCGGGCATCAAGGACTCGTCCGCCCTGATCCCCGGCCATGGCGGGCTGCTCGACCGGTTCGATGCGCTGATCGGGGCCACCGTCGCGCTTATGCTCATCGGGCTGATCCTGCCCTTGCCGATACACTGACATCATGCGTTCAATTTCCATCTTCGGGGCCACAGGCTCCATCGGCGAAAGCACCTTCGATCTGATCGTCAGGGCAGGGGGGGCCGATGCCTTCCGCACCGTGGCGCTGACCGGATCGGCCAATATCGCCCGCCTTGCCGAAATGGCCCGCACCCTGCGCGCCGAAATCGCCGTGACCGCCGACCCCGCGCGCCTCTCCGAGCTGCGCGAGGCGCTGGCGGGCAGCGGTGTTCAGGCCGCCGCCGGACCCGACGCCATCGCCGATGCCGCCGACCGCCCCGCCGATTGGACCATGTCGGCCATCGTGGGGGCGGCGGGCCTTGTGCCGGGTCTTCGTGCGCTGCGCCACGGGCGCACATTGGCGCTGGCCAACAAGGAAAGCCTTGTCACCGCAGGGGCGCTGCTTCTGGGCACCGCCCGTCAGCACGGCGCAACGATCCTGCCGGTCGACAGCGAACATTCCGCCGTCTTCCAGGCCCTGACCGGCGAAGATACCGCCGCGGTCGAGCGTGTCATAATCACCGCCTCGGGCGGGCCGTTCCGCGACTGGCCGCTGGAACGGCTGAAAGCTGCGACCGTGGCCGAAGCCAAGGCGCACCCGAACTGGTCGATGGGCAACCGCATCAGCATCGATTCGGCTTCGATGTTCAACAAGGCGCTCGAACTGATCGAAACGCGCGAGTATTTCGGCTTCGACCCCGACATGATCGAGGCCGTGGTCCATCCGCAAAGCATCGTTCACGCACTTGTCGGTTTCCGCGACGGGGCCGTGATGGCGCATCTCGGCCCGCCCGACATGCGCCACGCCATCGGCTTCGCGCTGAACTTTCCCGACCGCGCGGCGCTGCCGGTCGCGCGGCTCGATCTTGCCAAACTTGGCAGCCTGACCTTCCAAGCACCTGATCCGGAACGCTTTCCTGCGCTGCGCCTGTCGCGCGAAGTGATGCGTATCCGCGGCCTGTCGGGGGCGGCCTTCAACGCTGCCAAGGAGATCGCTCTCGACCATTTCATGGAGGGGCGTCTGGGTTTTCTCGACATGGCCGGCCTTGTCGAGGCCACGCTTGCCCGTCTTTCGTCCGAGACAGGCCTTGGAAATGCCGCCACCACCCTTGAGGACGTGTTAGGCATGGACCATCTGGCAAGGGTGCGGGCCAACGAACTGGCCAAGACATTGCAAACGGACAGGTAGAGCTTTTGGATATTTCGACCCTTATTCCCAGCTTCGGCGGCCTCGGTTTCACGGTGGCGGCTTTCGTTCTGGCGCTTTTGATCATCGTTTTCGTGCATGAATACGGCCATTACATCGTCGGCCGCTGGTCGGGCATCCATGCCGAGGTGTTCTCGCTCGGCTTCGGCCCGGTGATCTGGGCACGCACCGACAAGCGTGGCACGCGCTGGCAACTGGCCGCACTGCCCTTTGGCGGCTACGTCAAATTCCTTGGCGACACGAACGCCGCCTCGGCGGGTCATGCCGACGATCTGGGCGCCATGTCCGCCCAGGACCGTCGCGCCACCATGCATGGCGCACCGCTCTGGGCGCGCGCCTCTACCGTCGCGGCAGGGCCGCTGTTCAACTTCGTGCTCTCCATCACTATTTTCGCGGCACTCTTCATGGTCAAGGGCGTCGCCACCGACATGCCGGTGATCGGCACGCTCAAACCCATGCCCTCCGAAACCCGCAGCGTCAAACCGGGCGATGCGATCATCGGCCTCGATGGCCAGCCCGTCACCGGCTTTTCCGGCTTCATGGACCAGATCGCCGGCCTGCCGCCTTCGGCCACGGTCGATTACACCATCCGCCGCGACGGCAGCGAACAGACCGTGACGGGGCCCTTCCCCTTGCCGCCGCTCGCCGATGCGGTTGCCGGAAATTCCGCAGCACAGGAAGCGGGTCTGGAGCGGGGCGATGTGGTGCTTTCTGTCAACGGCACCCCGATCACCGCCTTTTCGCAGTTGCGCGACATGGTCGGTGCCTCTGACGGCAAGCCGCTGCAACTGCAGGTCTGGCGCGCCGGAACAACCTTTGACGCCGAACTGCAACCGCGCCGGATGGACCTGCCACTGGCCGAGGGCGGCTTTGAAACCCGCTGGCTGATCGGCGTGTCGGGCGGGTTGTTCTTCGACCCCGAAACCCGCACCCCCGGCCCGTTCGAGGCGGTCAAACTCGGCGCGCAGCAAAGCTGGACCATCGCCTATACCTCGGTCTCGGGCCTTTGGCACATGATCACGGGCGCGATATCGTCGTGCAACCTGCAAGGTCCGCTCGGTATCGCCGAAACCTCGGGTCAGGCTGCAAGCATGGGGTTTTCCAGCTTCATCTGGTTCGTCGCGATGCTTTCTACCGCTGTGGGACTGATGAACCTGTTTCCCGTCCCCGTGCTTGATGGTGGCCATCTGGTGTTTTTCGCCTACGAGGCGGTTGCGGGCAAACCCCCGACCCAGCGCGTGCTGCATGTGATGATGTCGGTCGGGCTGGCGGTGATTCTCGGTTTGATGGTCTTTGCCCTCGGCAACGACATCTTCTGCCCCTGATTGCGCGCTGCGGTCAAAATACAGCCACAATCTTTGCCCATACCCGATCTGTCGAATAGTCAGATCGGGGGTTTTCTGAAATGCAAACCTTGGCACGCGGATACCGTGGCTTGTCTCTCATGGTCGGCCTGAACTCCGACCGCATGTTTTCTGCCGCCGTCATGGTCGCGGGGTTGCTGGCCGGTGCGTTCATCGGCACGATGATCCTTGGCGTCGCGCCATAAATCCGGCCAGCAAAAGGGTGTTTGCGGCATAAAGCCGGCTTGGCCCTTTTGACATCTCTCGCGCTTCCCGCTAGTGAGAGACACAACAACTTGTATGAAATGCGGGGCCGGGACATGCAGACGATCAATGGGGTTCGCAAAGCGTCCAAACGCGGCATGCTGCGTCCGGCGCTCGTCGCCGCGATGCTTGCCTCATCGGCGCTGACCGCTCCGGTCGTCTCGCCCGCCTTCGCGCAAAGCTACAGCTTCTCGTCGGTTCAGGTCGAAGGCAACGCGACGATCGAAACCGCCACCGTACTGTCCTACGCCAAGATCGGGCGCGGTCAGGAAATCTCGGGCGCGGCGCTGAACGACGCGTATCAGCGCATCGTCAACTCGGGCCTGTTCGAATCCGTCGAACTCGTCCCTTCGGGCAACACGCTGGTCATCAAAGTCGTCGAATACCCGCAGATCAACATCGTCAACTTCGAGGGCAACAAACGCCTCAAGGACGAAGAACTCGCCACCATCGCCAAATCGCAATCACGCCGCGTCTATTCGCCCAGCCAGGCCGAAGCCGACGCCGCCGCCATTGCCGAGGCCTACCGTCAGGGCGGGCGCATCGCGGCCACGGTCGATCCGCGCATCATCCGCCGCGATGGCAACCGCGTCGATCTGGTGTTCGAGATCACCGAAGGCAAGGTCGTCGAGATCGAGCGCCTTTCCTTCAACGGCAACCGCGCCTTTTCCGACCGCCGCCTGCGTCAGGTGCTTTCCACCAAACAGGCCGGTCTGTTGCGCGCCATCATCAAGCGCGACACTTTCGTTGCCGAACGCATCGATGTCGACAAGCAGCTTTTGCGCGATTTCTACCTGTCGCGCGGCTATGCCGACGTGCAGGTGCTTGACGCATCCAGCGACATCGCCCGCGAACGTGACGCCTATTTCGTGACCTTCAGCATCCGCGAAGGACAGTCCTTCAACATCGGCACCGTCAGCACCGTTTCGGAAATCCCGAACGTCGAGACCGCCGAATTCGAGGCCGTTCAACGCATCCGCAGCGGCGAAACATGGTCGCCTGCGCTGATCGACAACAACGTGACCCGCATGGAAAACCTTGCACTTCGCAAGGGGCTGAACTTCGTGCGCGTCGAACCCCGCATCATCCGTGACGAACGGGGCGGCATCCTGAACGTGCAATTCGCCCTCGTGCGGGGGGAAAAGGTCTTCGTCGAACGCATCGACATCGAAGGCAACACCACCACCGTCGATCAGGTCATCCGCCGCCAGTTCCGCACCGTCGAAGGCGACCCCTTCAACCCGCGCGAAATCCGCCAATCGGCCGAACGCATCCGCGCGCTCGGATATTTCAGCGACGCGCAGGTCAATGCCGAACCGGGCAGCAGCGCCGATCAGGTCGTGGTCAACGTCGATGTCGTCGAACAGCCGACGGGCTCATTGTCGCTCGGTGCCAGCTATTCGGTGTCCGACGGTGTCGGCCTGAACATCGGCTTTTCCGAACCGAACTTCCTCGGACGCGGGCAGGCAGTTTCGGCCAACGTCACCAGCGGCACCGATTCGAACGCCGCGAGCTTCTCGTTCGCCGAGCCGGCGTTCCTTGGCCGCGACGTCACGCTGAAATTCTCGACCGCCTACCGCGAGACGAGCAGCCAGAACGCCGCCTACGACACGCAGTCATTCTCGCTCTCGCCCTCGCTCGAATTCCCGGTCAGCGAACTCGGCCGTCTGGAAACCCGCTTTACCATCGGCCAGACCACGCTCAGCGGTGTTGAACCCACAAGCTCGTTCATCCTGCAACGCGATGCCGCCCGCGAGGGTATCACCACCAGCTCGATCGGCTACACCTTCAGCTACGACACCCGCGTGAGCGGCGTGAACCCCAAGGGCGGCGTACTGCTGCGCTTCAGTCAGGATTTCGCGGGCCTCGGCGGGGATGAAAGCTATATCCTGACCAGCGGCCTGGCGCTGGCGGAAAACAAGATATTCAAGGAAGAAGTCACCGTCCGTGCCATCTTCGAAGGCGGTGCACTCGCCATGCTGGGCGACAATCCCAGCCGTGTGACCGACCGCTTCTTCGGCAACGGCAAGATCCGCGGCTTCGAATCGAACGGTATCGGCCCGCGCGACCTCGTGGCCGAGAATCAGGATGCGCTCGGTGGCAACCTCTTTGCCGTGGCCCGTTTCGAAGCCGACTTCCCGCTTGGCCTGCCCGAAGAATACGGGATCGGCGGCGGTCTGTTTCTCGACATCGGTTCGGTCTGGAGCCTCGATGACCTCGATGGTGGCACCACCGCAAATGGGCCGGGCGCTGTGGATGACGGCTTGCATCTGCGCTCGTCGCTCGGCTTTTCGGTGTTCTGGGACACGCCGCTCGGGCCGTTGCGCTTTAACTTCTCCAAGGCGCTGGTCAAGCAGGATTACGACAAGGAACAGGCGTTCGACCTGACCATTTCGACCAAGTTCTGATGCGCGGCGCGGCGTTGCGTCTGGCCGCGCTTCTTATCGCGGCAACCACACTCGGGGCAGGGGCGCAGGATGCGCCCCCCGCTCCTTTGACGAAAATTCCATCACCGATTTTGACCCTCGACCGCGACCGGCTGTTTGCCGAAACCCTGTTCGGCAAGGCGGTCGATGCGCGCTTCAAGGCCGATAGCGACGCGTTGATTGCCGAAAACCTGCGGCTGGAAAAGGCGCTCGAAGCCGAAGAACGCGACCTGACCGACCGCCGCGCCACGCTGCCCGCCGACAGGTTCCAGATCCTTGCCAGGGATTTCGACACCAAGGCAGAAGGGATCCGTTCCGCCCAGGAAGCCAAATCCCGCACCATCGCCGCCAAGCGCGAGGCCGAACAGCAACGCTTCCTCGAAGCCGCGATTCCGGTGCTTGGCGATCTGATGCGCGACAGCGGCGCGGTCGCGATCTTCGACAAGAATTCGATTATCCTGTCGCTGCGCGGCATCGACGTGACCGATACCGCAATCGCCCGCATCGACACCGTCCTCGGCACGGGTGACGGGCCTCCAACCACGGCACCCTCTCCGGAACCCAAGCCGAAGCCCTGATGCTTGTCTCGTCCGGCCCAAGTTGCTAGTCACTTGCCCATACAGCGCCCCAAGGCGTGGCACCGGCCCGAAAGCGGGTCATGCAGGGACAGATTGAAGGAGATTTCGATGACAAACGGCGCAGCCCTTAGCGCGGACCTCGATCTGATCCAGCGGATCATCCCGCACCGCTACCCCTTTCTTCTGGTCGACAAGGTGCGCGACATCATCGTCGGCGAAAGCTGTGTCGGCATCAAGAACGTCACCATCAACGAACCGCAATTCACCGGCCACTTTCCCGGCATGCCGATCTTTCCGGGTGTGATGATCATCGAAGCCATGGCGCAGACCTCCGGCATTCTCGTCGGGTTGACCATGGACCTCGTCGACAAACAGGCCAAGGTTTTCTTCATGGGCGTCGACGGCGTCAAATTCCGCCGCAAGGTCGTGCCGGGCGACGTGCTCGAACTGCATGTCAAAGCCCTGCGCGGCGGCGGCAAAGTCTGGAAATTCGAAGGCCGCGCCATGGTCGAAGGCGAACTCGCCTGCGAAGCCACCTTCATGGCCATGTTCGATGTGCCCAAGGCTGACCCCAAGGCTGACCCCAAGGCTGACCCCAAGGCTGACCCCAAGGCTGACAAGGCCGATACATGACCATCCACCCGACAGCCCGCATCCACCCCTCGGCGGTGATCGAAGACGGGGCGACCATCGGCGCAGGCGCATCGGTAGGCCCCTTCAGCCTGATCGGTCCCGATGTCACGCTGGGCGAAAACGTGGTGGTCAAAAGCCACGCCGTGGTGACAGGCTGGACCGAGATCGGCGATGAAACGGTGATCTTCCCCTTCGCCACCGTGGGCGAGGTGCCGCAAGACCTGAAGTACAAGGGCGAGAAAACCCGCCTGATCGTCGGCAAACGCTGCCGCATCCGCGAGGCGGCAACCCTGAACCTCGGCACCGAAGGGGGCGGCGGCATCACCCGCGTCGGCGACGATGTACTTATCATGACCGGCGCGCATGTCGGCCACGATGCCCGGATCGGCGACCGCGTGATCCTTGTGAACCACGTCGCCATCGCGGGCCATTGCGTGCTGGGCGATGATGTCATCGTCGGAGGCTTGTCCGGCGTGCACCAATGGGTCCGCATCGGACGCGGCGCGATCATCGGTGCCGTGACCATGGTCACGAATGACGTGATCCCCTACGGCCTCGTGCAGGCCCCGCGCGGAGAGTTGGACGGGCTGAACCTCGTCGGTCTCAAACGTCGCGGCGTCGAGCGCGCCGACATCACCGCATTGCGCGCCGCCTACCAGATGCTGGCACAGGGCGAGGGTACCTTTCTGGACCGCGCCCGCCGCCTGCAGGAAGAAACCGACAGCATCCATGTGCGCGAGATGACCGAATTCATCCTCGCCGCCTCGGACCGCTCTTTCCTGACGCCGAAATGACGCTCGCCCTCATCGCAGGGGCAGGGGCCTTGCCCGCCGCGCTGGTGGCAGCCCTGCCGCAGCGCCCCTATATGGCCGCACTCGACGGTTTCATGCCCGCTGGCGTGACACCCGACACCAGTTTCCGCGTCGAACGGCTGATGCCCTTCCTGCGCCAACTCGAAGACGCAGGCGTCACCCGCGTCTGTTTCGCCGGAGCAGTGCAGCGCCCGCGCCTTGACCCCGCACTTTTCGACCCCGCCACAGCCACCATCGTCCCGCGCCTTCTGGCCGCGATGGGGCAGGGCGATGATGCGACGTTGCGCGAGGTTCTGGCGATCTTCGAGGAAGCCGGCTTCGCCATAACCGGCGTGCCCGACATTGCCCCCGCCCTCGTCCCCGCCGCAGGCCTCTACGCCGGAGCGATGACTCCCCGCGACGAGTCTGACGCCATCCGCGCCGCCACCATCACCGCCGCCTTGGGCCGCGTCGACGTGGGGCAGGGCGCGGTGGTGCAACAGGGCCTCTGTCTCGCCGTCGAAACCCTGTCGGGCACCGATGCCATGCTCGCCTCGGTCGCCGCCCTGTCCCACCTGCGCCCCGCAGGCGCAAAGGGCCTGTTCTACAAAGCCCCCAAACCCTTGCAAGACCGCCGGATCGACCTGCCCACCCTTGGCCCCGACACGGTGGAGAACGCGGCCAAAGCCGGCCTCGGCGGTATCGTATGGGAAGCGGGCGGCGTGATCACCCTGAACCTGCCCGCCATGATCGAAACCGCCAACCGCCACGGTCTTTTCCTGTGCGCGCGGACGGCCTGACCCTGTTCCTCGTCGCCGGGGAACCCTCCGGCGACCGCCTTGGCGCAGCCCTGATGCGCGGCCTCCTGCAACTCGAACCCGCCACCCGTTTCCTTGGGGTCGCAGGCCCCGAGATGCAGGCAGCAGGCATGGCCAGCCTTTTCCCGATGGAGGAACTCTCCGTCATGGGGCTGGCCGAGATCATCCCCAAATACCGCGCCCTAAAGCGCCGCATTCACCAGACCGCCCAAGCCGTGATCGACGCAGGCCCCGATGCGCTGGTCACCATCGACAGCCCCGATTTCGGCCTGCGGGTCGCGGCAATCGTCAAAGCCGCCCGCCCGGAGATCCGCACCATCCACTACGTCGCGCCCTCGGTCTGGGCATGGCGCCCCGGACGCGCAGCGAAAATGGCCCGCCACATCGACCATGTGCTGGCCCTTCTCCCCTTCGAGCCGCCCTATATGCAGGCCGCGGGCATGACCTGCGATTTCGTCGGCCATCCGGTCGTTTCCGACCCCCTCGCCACACCCGGGGAACGCGCAGCCTTCACCGGAACCGGCCCTCTCATCCTCGCCCTTCCCGGATCACGCAAGGCCGAGGTGACCCGCCTCGCGCCCATCCTCGGCCAAACCCTCGCGCGGCTGCAAACACAGCACCCCGACCTGCGCGTGGCCCTGCCGACCGTGCGACACGTCGAACCCCTCGTGCGCGAGCTGACCGCCACATGGCCGGTCCAGCCGGAAATCATCACCGACCCCGCCCGCAAACGCGGCGCCTTCGCCGCAGCCACCGTCGCCATCGCAGCCTCGGGGACCGTCTCTCTGGAACTCGCCGCCAACGACTGCCCGATGGTCATCGCTTACGACATGAACCCCGTCACCCTATGGCTGATGCGCCGCGCGGCCCTGATCGACACGGTGACGCTGGTCAACCTCGTCTCCGAAACCCGCAGCGTCCCCGAATTCATCGGCCCCGACGCCACCGCCGACCGCATCGCTACGGCCGTCCTCGCCCTCATCGCCAACCCCGAATCCCAAGCCGAGGCGATGCGAACCACCATGCACCGCCTCGGCAAAGGCGGCGAAGCTCCGGGCCTGCGCGCCGCCCGCTCGGTCCTCGCCCACCTGCCCGCATTTTCTGTCTGAAAATATCCCACGGGGGCGCGGGGGTGTGAAACCCCCGCTCCGCCAGCGGCCAAGCGCGCAACGCTCCCGACCGCTCACGCCGATCTTTTGTCGAAGAACTGCGCCTTAACGTCCGCGCCAGACCCAGCCGCCGCCGAAAACCCTGCTGTCATCGGGGGCATAGAACACGCAAGCCTGCCCTGCCGAAACCCCGTCTTCGGGGTCGAGCAATTCGACCTCCGCCTCGGTCGCCGACAAGGGCCTGATCACCGCCGGACGCGGCGGCCGCGTCGAGCGCACCTTGACGTGGCAGTGCCATTCCCCCTGCGAGGCAAAGGGCGCATCCCCCAGCCAGTTGATCTCGCGCACCGGAATGACCCGTGTTGCCAGCGCCGCCTTCGGCCCCACGACGACGCGCCGCGTGGCAGGATCAAGCCGCACCACATACACCGGATCTTCCAAGCCCCCGATCCCCAGCCCCTTGCGCTGTCCGATGGTGTAATGGATCACGCCGCGGTGGGTGCCCAGCACATTGCCCTCCAGATCGACGATCTCGCCCGGATCGGCCGCACCGGGGCGCAGCTTTTCGATCACGGCGGCATAGTCGCCATTCGGCACGAAGCAGATGTCCTGACTGTCGGGCTTGTCGGCCACCGGCAGCCCGTAGCGCAGCGCCAGCGCCCGCGTCTCGGCCTTGGAGGCCAGATGCCCCAGCGGAAAGCGCAGATAAGCCAGTTGTTCGGGCGTGGTCGAGAACAGGAAATAGCTCTGGTCGCGGTTCGCATCCGCCGCCATGTGCAACTCTGGCCCCGCCAGCCCCATCTTGCGCTGGATGTAATGGCCCGTCGCCATGCAATCGGCGTCCAGATCCTTTGCCGTGGCCAGCAGATCCTTGAACTTCACCCGTTCGTTGCAGCGGATGCAGGGCACAGGCGTCGCCCCCGCAAGATAGGCATCGGCGAATTCCTCGATCACCGCCTCGCGAAAGGTGTTCTCGTAATCCAGCACGTAATGCGGGAACCCCATGGTTTCGGCCACGCGCCGCGCATCATGGATGTCGCGCCCCGCACAGCAGGCGCCCTTTTTCGCCAGCGCCGCCCCGTGATCGTATAGCTGCAAGGTGACGCCCACGACGTCATAGCCCTCGTCCTTCAGGACCGCCGCCACCACCGACGAATCCACGCCGCCCGACATGGCAACGACGACCCGCGTTTTCGACGGGGGTTTGGGCAGGCCGAGCGAATTCAGGGGTTGGTCGAGCATGGTGCCACGTCCGGATCATTGGATAAGGCGGCACAAATAAGGAAAATCGCCCGCTTTCACAAGTCCTGCCCCGCCCGCTCGGCACTTCAGCTTTGCTTAAGGGATTCGCGCGATGATCGTGCCGAGGATTAGGGAGAGTTGCCCAGATGTATATCAAACGCGTCGACGGTCCCCGTCAGGTCACGCTGTCGGACGGCACGGTGATGACCCGCGCCGACCTGCCGCCCGCCGATACCCGCCGCTGGGTCGCACGGCGCAAGGCGCTGGTCGTCATGGCGGTCGAAGCGGGCCTGATCAGCCGCGAAGCTGCCCTCGACCGCTACGCCCTGTCCGATGAAGAATTCTCGATTTGGGAAGTTGCAGTGCAAAAATACGGCCTCGCCGGCCTGCGCGTCACCAAAATACAGGAATACCGGCAATTTTGAGTTGTTTTGAATCCATATTTGGTCATAGTAATCTTTGTTTAATCAGTGGTCTGCAATGTCGCTTTAGGCGGCTTTACGGAGTGTAACGAATGCGAATCCTTCTTGTCGAAGACGATCCTGCGACGTCGCGCAGCATCGAACTCATGCTCACCCATGCCAATTTCAACGTCTACTGCACCGATCTTGGTGAAGATGGCGTGGATCTGGCAAAGCTCTACGATTACGATCTGATCCTGCTCGACCTCAACCTGCCCGACATGAGCGGGCATGAAGTGTTGCGCCAGTTGCGTATGGCCAAGATCGAAACCCCGATCCTGATCCTGTCGGGGTCTGACGACACCGACAACAAGATCCGCGGTTTCGGTTTCGGCGCGGATGATTACATGACCAAGCCCTTCCACCGCGAAGAGCTGATCGCCCGCATTCACGCCATCATACGCCGCTCCAAGGGGCACGCCCAATCGGTCATCCGCACGGGCATGGTCGGCGTCAATCTCGATGCCAAAACCGTCGATGTCGAGGGCAAGTCGGTCCACCTGACCGGCAAGGAATACCAGATCCTCGAACTGCTCAGCTTGCGTAAGGGCACGACCCTGACCAAGGAAATGTTCCTCAACCACCTTTACGGCGGCATGGACGAACCCGAGCTCAAGATCATCGACGTGTTCATTTGCAAACTGCGCAAGAAACTGTCCGAAGCCACCGGCGGCGAAAATTATATCGAAACCGTCTGGGGCCGCGGCTATGTCATGCGTGATCCGATCCCGGAAATGGTGCTGCGCCGCGTTCCGGTCGCTGCGGCAAGCTGAAGCGCTCCGCTCTGGACGCGGCCTCGGTCGCCCCCTAAACCAAGGGGGCGACGAATATTGGGGCGCGGGTCATGGCTGAGAAGCGGATAGAAGATTTGACGCAAGGCGAAGCCCGCGATGACCTCGCACGGCTTGCCGCGCAACTTGACGAGGCGAACGCGGCCTATCACCGGCTCGACGCGCCCGTGATGTCTGATGCCGAATACGATGCACTCAAGCGCCGCAATGCTGCGATCGAGGCCCGCTTTCCCGACCTCAAACGCCATGACAGCGCAAGCGATCAGGTTGGTGCAACCGTTTCGGACGGCTTTGGCAAGATCCGCCATGAAATCCGCATGCTCAGCCTCGAAAATGCATTCGAAGACAGCGAAATCGCCGATTTCGACGACCGCGTGCGCCGCTACCTCGGTCTGACCAAGGCGGTCGCCTATACCGCCGAGCCAAAGATCGACGGGCTGTCGCTGTCGCTGCGCTACGAAAACGGCGTTCTCAAACAGGCCGCGACCCGTGGCGATGGCGAAACCGGCGAGAATGTCACTGAAAATGCGCGCACCATCACCGACATTCCCCAAACCCTGACCGATGCACCCGCCGTCCTTGAAGTGCGGGGCGAGGTCTACATGTCCCACGCCGATTTCGCCGCGCTGAACGAACGGCAGGCGGCAAGGGGCGACAAGACCTTCGCCAATCCGCGCAATGCCGCTGCAGGCAGCTTGCGCCAACTCGACGCCAGCGTCACCGCCGCCCGCCCCCTTCGCTTTTTCGCCTATAGCTGGGGTGCATTGTCCGAACCGCTCGCCGAAACGCAGGCGAAAGCCATCGAACGGCTGAAATCACTCGGCTTCCAGACCAATCCGCTGACCACGCTTTGCGCCGGCCCCGACGACATGCTTGCCCATTACCGCGCCATCGAGGTTCAGCGCGCCACCCTCGGCTACGATATCGACGGCGTGGTCTACAAGGTGAACGACCTTGCCCTGCAATCGCGCCTCGGCTTCCGCTCTACCACCCCTCGCTGGGCCATCGCGCATAAATTCCCCGCCGAACTGGCATGGACGCGCCTGCTCGCCATCGACATCCAGGTCGGCCGCACCGGCGCACTATCCCCGGTCGCCCGCCTGCACCCCGTCACCGTCGGCGGCGTCGTCGTCTCGAACGCCACGCTGCACAACGAAGATTACATCGCGGGGCGCGATGCCAAGGGCAACCCGATCCGCGACGCGAAAGACATCCGCATCGGCGACTGGGTTCAGGTCTACCGCGCGGGTGACGTGATCCCCAAGATCGCCGATGTAGACCTGTCGCAACGCCCGCCCGAGGCCACGCCCTTCACCTTCCCCACCTCTGCCCCGAATGCGGGTCGCAGGCGGTCCGTGAGGAGGGCGATTCCGTCCGCCGCTGTACCGGCGGCCTGATTTGTCCCGCCCAAGCCATTGAACGGATGAAACATTTCGTTAGTCGCGGTGCCTTTGACATCGAAGGCCTTGGCGCCAGGCAGATCGAGATGTTCTTTGCAGACCCCGCCTTGACGATCCGAGAACCTGCCGACATCTTCACCCTCGAAGCCCGCGATGCCGCAGGCCTGACCCGCCTGAAGAACCGTGACGGCTTTGGCGAGAAATCCGTCACCAATCTCTGGGCCGCGATCCGCGAACGCCGCAGCATTCCGCTTGCCCGCCTGATCTTCGCCCTCGGCCTGCGCCATGTGGGCGAGGTCGCCTCGCAAGACCTCGCCCGCCACTACCAAAGCTGGAACGCGCTTGCCGCCGCCGTCGACCTTGCCCGCCCGGCGGCCCTTGCCCACCGCGCTGCGGACGAGGCGGAAGATGCCGAACGCGCCGCCGCCGCCCTCGGCCAGCGCCGCGCGCAAATCACCGCCGCCCGCAGCAAGGCCGTCGCCGAAGCACAAGTCCCGCCCGACGCCGCCGCCGCGTGGAGCGAACTCGTCACCGGCGACGGCATCGGCCCCGTCCTTGCCCTTTCGCTCTCGGATGCGCTTGCCAATCCCGAAGAACGCGCCTCGATCGACCGCCTGATCGCACACCTGTCGATCCTGCCGCCCGAAGCCCGCGCCACCACCTCGCCGGTCGTGGGCCTGACCGTGGTTTTCACCGGCAGTCTGGAAAAGATGACCCGCGCCGAAGCCAAGGCCCGCGCCGAAGCCTTGGGCGCCAAGGTCGCAGGCTCGGTAAGCGCCAAGACCGACCTTGTGGTCGCAGGGCCGGGGGCGGGGTCCAAGGCCAAGGATGCCGAACGCTACGGCGTCCGCATGATCGACGAAGACGCCTGGCTTGCCCTCATCGGCGACGCATGACCCGTCCGCCCGCGCTGTTCCCGCTGTTTGCCGAGTTGGAAACGCTCGAAGGCGTCGGGCCCAAGATCGCCCGCGCCTTCGCGGGGCTTGGCGTCGAACGCCCGAAAGACCTGCTCTTCCTTCTTCCCCATTCCGCGATAGACCGCGCCCGCAAAGCTTCGGTCCGCGATGTCATCCCGCCCTGCACGGTGACGGTCGAGGTCGAGGTCGGCCTGCACATCCCCCCGCGCACCAAGGGTCGGCCCTACCGCATCATGGTGCGCGACGCGGCGCTCGAATTCCAGCTCGTGTTCTTTCACGCCCGCGCCGATTACCTGACGAAACTCTTGCCCACCGGCCAGCGCCGCCTCGTCTCGGGGCGCGTCGAACTCTTCGACGGCATCGCCCAGATGGTCCACCCCGACCACGTCTTGCGCCCCGAAGAAGCGGGGGAACTGCCCGCCTTCGAGCCGGTCTATCCGCTTGCCAACGGCATCACGCAAAAGCAGGTCGCCAAATCCGTCGCCAGCACCCTGACCCGCGTGCCGGTCTTGCCCGAATGGATCGACGGCCCGCTTCTTGCGCGTGAAGGCTGGCCCGCATGGCACGAAGCCCTCGCCCGCGTCCACGCGCCCGCTTCGCAGGCCGATCTCGCCCCGACCGATCCCGCCCGTCAGCGGCTATCGTATGACGAGCTTTTCGCGCATCAGCTGACCCTCGCCCTTGCCCGCGCCACCCTGCGTCGCTCCAAAGGCCACGCCACGATCGGCACCGGCACGCTGCAAGCCAAGGTGCTGCAAAGCCTGCCCTTCGCGCCCACCGGCGCGCAAACCCGCGCCGTCGCCGAAATCGCCGGTGACATGGCTGCGCCGTTGCGGATGAACCGCCTGCTTCAGGGCGATGTTGGCGCGGGCAAAACCCTCGTCGCGTTCCAGTCTCTGCTGATCGCGGTCGAATCGGGCGGGCAGGGCGTGATGATGGCCCCGACCGAAATCCTCGCCCGCCAACATTTCGAAGGGCTGGAGCCCCTCGCCAGCGCCGCAGGGGTCCGGCTCGAACTGCTCACCGGCCGCGACAAGGGGGCCGAACGCGCCCGCAAGCTTTCCGATCTGGCGCAAGGCGTGATCCGCATCCTTGTGGGCACCCATGCCGTCTTCCAGAAAGATGTGCATTTCCATGACCTTCGCCTTGCCATCATCGACGAACAGCACCGCTTCGGCGTCTCGCAGCGCATGGAACTTGGCGCCAAGGGGGCTGCGACCGACACACTGGTGATGACCGCCACCCCGATCCCGCGCTCACTTGCGCTTGCCAGCTATGGCGACATGGATGTCTCGGTGCTCGATGAAAAGCCGCCGGGCAGAAAGCCGATCACCACGGCGCTCATCCCGACGGCGCGGGGCGACGAGGTGGTCGCCAAGCTGCGCCACGCGGTGGCCGAGGGGCGGCAGGCCTATTGGGTCTGCCCGCTGGTCGAAGACAGCGAAGTGCTCGATTACGCCAGCGCCGAAGCCCGCTTCAAGGCGCTCCGCGCCGTCTTGGGCGATGTGGTGGGCCTTGTGCATGGCCAGATGCCGCCGGCCGATAAAGACGCGGCCATGGCCCGTTTCGTGGCGGGGCAGACCAAGGTTCTGGTCGCCACCACGGTGATCGAGGTTGGCGTGAACGTTCCCAACGCCAGCATCATGGTGATCGAACGCGCCGAAACCTTCGGCCTTGCCCAGTTGCACCAGCTGCGCGGCAGGGTAGGGCGCGGGGCTGCCTCGTCGACCTGCCTCATGCTCTATCAGGCCCCGCTGTCCGAAAGCGGCGCACGCCGTCTCAAAGTTCTGCGCGACACCGAAGACGGCTTTCGTATCGCGGAAGAAGACCTTGCCATGCGCGGCGCGGGCGATCTGATTGGCACCGCCCAATCGGGCTTGCCGCGCTTTCGCGTGGCCGATCTCGAACGGCAGGGCGCGCTTATGGCCGTCGCCCAATCCGACGCCCGCCGCCTGCTTGGCGATGATCCAGCCTTGACCAGTCCGCGCGGTCAGGCTGCCCGCACCCTTCTGTGGCTGCTCGACCAGGACCGCGCGATCCGTCTTCTCTCGGTCGGCTGACGTATCGCCCAAGGCCGCCTTTTCACGCTTGCTCAAAAATCCTCGGGGGTCGGGGGGCAGACAGCCCCCCGCGCTTTGCCCCCTGCGCTCCGGTTCAAGGCGTGTAAAATTTTCATTACTTTCCGCAGGCTTACCCAAAAGTTGCCCTTGTGTTCCCGAATGTTGCTAAAAAGTTCTTGCCCGATTCGGGGAATTATGAGAACAAAGTAGCAACAAACGCCAACGGAGGTGCCTGATGTTTACGGAACTCAAGGAAATCGTCGTCCGCTCCCGCGCCACGCTGATCGAAGACGCGGTCGGTATGGTCACCCTGTTTTCGCTGCTTATCGCCGGCCTCTACATCTCGGGCGCGGCCTGACCCATTCGCTTTCTGCCTGCGGTCTTTGCGACCGGGGTCGCGTCGGTCCCCAAGTGACGCCACAGGGTTCCCCAAGCCCTTCGCCCCGGAAAGATTCGCGACTTGCCGCCGCCGTCACCCGACGCGCGGCGGTTTTTTTATCCCGCCAGCTTTGCCTCGGCCGCATCCAGCGCATCAACCGTCGCGTCCAGCGACAGCAGGATCGAGGCATGACGATTGGCATATTCCCGCGCCGGAAGCAGCACCTCCAGCCCGTCGAACGGCGCATCGGGGGCAGGGCCGCCCGCCTTCAGCATGGCAACCAACTGCTCCCGCGCAAGCGCCACCTCGTCGCGCGACCGCCCAAGGGCCGCTGCCCCGACGACAGCCGCCGCAGCCTGACCCAGCGCGCAGGCCTTCACATCCTGCCCGAAGCCCGTAATCCGCCCGTCCGCTACGGTCACATCCACCGTCACGGTCGATCCGCACAAGGGCGAGCGCCTCTTCGCCGTCCCGTCCGGCGCGGACAGTCGGCCCAGATGCGGAATGTCGGCCGCCAGTGCCAGAATACGGCCCGAATAAAGCTTGACCAGATCGCTGTCGGACATGACTTCCCCTTGCGCCGCTTGCACCATAGATAGACCCGACCCGCCGCCCTGCCAAGGAGAAGGCCGATGCCCTTTGACCCTGCTTCGCTGAAATATGATCCGAACGGCCTGATCCCCTGCATCGCACAAGACCATGCCAGCGGCGAGGTTCTGATGATGGCGTGGATGAACCCTGACGCAGTGGCGCAAACCCTCGCCACCGGGCGCGTCACCTATTGGTCGCGCTCGCGGCAGGGCTTCTGGATCAAGGGCGAAACTTCGGGCCACATCCAGCGGCTTGTGGAACTGCGCGTCGATTGCGACCGCGACTGCCTGCTTGTGCTGGTCGACCAGACCGGCCCCGCCTGCCACACCAACCGCCGCTCGTGCTTTTTTACCTCCATCGGCATGCAGGGCGAAACCGTTCTCAGCGAACCCGTCGCCTAAAGCCCGACCATCCGGCGAATATCGGCAGGGGTCGCCCCCTCGGCGCGATACTTCGCCAAAGCCCGCGCATCGTCGCGCTTGGCAAGCCGCTTTCCCGCCTCGTCCCGGATGAGCCGGTGATGGTGATAGGCGGGTGCGGGCAGGCCGAGCAGGCGTTGCAACAGCAGATGGATCGGCACCGCCTCGAACAGGTCCGCGCCCCGCACCACCTCGGTCACGGCCTGCGCGGCATCATCCACCACCACAGACAGATGGTAGGACGTGCCGAAATCGCGCCGCGCCAGCACCACATCGCCCACCCGTTCGCACATGAACGCTGCATCGAAGCGATGCGCCCCCGTGAACTCCGGCCCGCTTTCCGTGAATTCCAGCCCGCCCGCCAGCGCCATCGCGCGGCCTATATCCAGCCGGATCGCATCGCCCGCGACCGCATCAACCATCGCCCGCCTGCGACAGGTGCCGGGATAGATCACCCCGTCCGGCCCCACCGCCCCCTCTTGCGGCGCCGACAGCGCCGCGCGGATATCGCCCCGCGAACAGCGGCAGGGGTAAAGCACGCCCAACCCCTCCAGCCGCGCCAAAGCCGCCCGATATTCGGCCAACCGCTCCGATTGCCGCATCACGGGGCGCGGATAGTCTACCCCCAGCCAGGCCAGATCGTCATGGATCGCCGCTTCCCACTCGGGTTTCGACCGCGCAGGGTCGATATCCTCGATCCGCAACAGCATTGCGCCCCCTGCCGCCCTTGCCCGCCCCCACGCTGTCAGCGCCGAATACGCATGACCCAGATGCAACGGACCGGTGGGCGAGGGCGCAAAACGCGTCACATAGCCGCCAGCCATGCCTGAAAGCTTTCCTTGGCGCGGTCGGTATAGGCCTTGTAACGGTCTTTGCGCCCCTTGCGCCCGCCCTTGGCGTCGATCGGCGGGAAAAGGCCAAAGTTCACGTTCATCGGCTGGAATGTTTTTGCCTCGGCCCCGCCGGTGATGTGGGTTATAAGCGCCCCCATCGCCGTATCGGGCGGGGGCGGCGAAACCTCGCGCCCCAGCAGCTCGGCCGCCGCCATGCGCCCCGCCAAAAGCCCCATCGCGGCGCTTTCGACATAGCCTTCCACACCCGTCACTTGCCCCGCAAAGCGGATGTTCGGTCGCGACTTCAGCCGCATCTGCGCGTCCAGCAGCGTGGGAGAGTTGATGAACGTGTTGCGATGTATCCCGCCCAACCGCGCGAACGACGCTTCGTGCAACCCCGGAATCATCTTGAAAACATCGGTTTGCGCGCCGTACTTCATCTTGGTCTGAAAGCCCACGATGTTGTAAAGTGTGCCCAGCTTGTTATCTCGCCGCAACTGCACCACGGCATAGGGCTTTACTCCCGTATGCGGATTGGTCAGTCCCACCGGCTTCATCGGGCCAAAGCGCAGCGTCTCGCGCCCGCGCTCGGCCATCACCTCGATCGGCAGGCAACCGTCAAAGTAACCTGCCGTTTCGCCCTCGTGGAACTCGGTCTTGTCCGCCGCCAGAAGCGCATCGATGAATGCGTAATACTGCTCGCGGTCCATGGGGCAGTTCATATAGGCGGTCTGCTCTTCCTCGGTCTCGCCCTTGTCATAGCGCGATTGCATCCACGCCACGGACATATCGACCGATTCCGCATAGACAATTGGTGCGATGGCGTCGAAAAACGCCAAGGACTCCGCCCCCGTCTCGGCCCTGATGCTTTGGGCCAGCGCGCCGCTCGTCAGCGGGCCGGTTGCGATGATCCAGTTGCCCTCGACAGGCAGTTCGGCAATCTCGCCATACTCCGCCGAAATCAGCGGATGCGCCAAAAGCCGCGCCGTCACCGCTTCGGCAAAGGGATCGCGGTCCACCGCCAGCGCGCCGCCCGCAGGCAGCCGGTGCGCCCGCGCCGTCTCCATGATCAGCCCGCCTGCCGCACCCATCTCCCAATGGAGCAGACCAACGGCGTTGCGTTCGTCGTCATCCGACCGGAAGGAATTGGAACAGACCATTTCCGCGAAATGCCCCGTCCGGTGCGCGAAAGTGCCAACGGCAGGCCGCATCTCGTGCAGCACGACGGGCACGCCCATCTCTGCCGCCTGCCACGCCGCTTCCGATCCGGCCATACCGCCGCCGATGATGTGTAATTTCTTGTCCATGCGCCCGATTTAGTCTGCTTGGCGCAAATAGGAAAGGGGCCGGGGGTTTCCCCCCGGCCCCTGACCTGTAAAGCCGACGGTTACTTGTCGACGGCGTACTTGCCCGCACCATTTGCGGCCAGCAGCAAGAAGCCCCCGGCAATGGCAAGGTTCTTGAGGAAGCTTACCATCTGCATCTGGTCGGCGAAGTTGTTGTGGAACAGCACTGCCGTCACGATGCAGAACGCAGCGCCGACAAGGCCGACGATCCGGGTCTGCCAGCCAGCAATCAGCAGAACGCCGACGCCGATCTCGAAGATGATCGCAGGCCATGCCAGAAAGCCGGGAAGCCCGACCGAAGCCATATAGCCGGCGGTGCCCGCCACATCCATCGTCTTGCCGAAACCGGCCAGCAGGAACAGCACCGCAATCAGCACACGCGCCACGAGCGGCAGATAGGTATTCAACTTGTCCATCACGTAATCCCCTAATCCAAGTCCGGCTTTCTGCCGGATCAAGCGCAGACCATAGCGAAGCGCTACGGTCTGCATACCCAAGCCAGCGCATGGTTGTTGTGCATGGGCGCACGGTTAGCGGTGTTTAACGCCCAATCGCTCGCGATGGATGGCGACGAAAAGGGCAGGGTCATCGACCGCAAACCCCAGCGCCGCCGCCTTGTCGTAAAACCCGCGCGCAGGCAGCCCGCCTGTCAGCTTGCCGCAAAGTAAAGCCGCCCGCAGGGGCTCCCCTCGGGCGGCGTCTTCTTCCATCGTTGCTTCCAGTGCCGCGGTCAGGTCGGAAACCCGCACCGCCAACTCGGCGGCCAAGGCACCATAGCCTACCGTCGCTCTCTCGGCGGCCAGACGGGCAAGCCTGCCCGCCAAAACCGCCGCCAGATCACTCATCGCCCTGTTCTGCCACGCGGGCAACCGACACGACCTGTTCATCGGCACCCACGTTGAACACCTTGACCCCGCCCGCCGACCGCGACCGGAAGCTGATCTGCTCGACCGGCACCCTGATCGACTGCCCGGTCGAGGTTGCAAGCATGATCTGGTCCGACGATTCCACCGGGAACGAAGCCACCAGCTTACCGCCGCGCATCGCCCCGTCCATCGCCTTGACGCCCATGCCGCCACGGCCCCGAACGGGGTAGTCGTGGCTCGACGACAGCTTGCCCGCCCCGTTGACCGTGATGGTCAGGATCAGGTCTTCCGCCGCCGACATTTCGGCATAGCGTTCGGTCGACAACTGCCCCGCCTCGACAGTCGCTTCCTCGGCATCCGCCTCGTCCACTTCCGCCTCGTCAGGCGCACCGGCCATCAGGCGCCGCTGTTTCAGGTAAGCCTCGCGCTCTGCCGGATCGGCCTCGAAATGCCGGATGATCGCCATCGACACGACCTTGTCGTCGGCACCCAGACGGATGCCCCGCACGCCGGTAGACCCGCGCGATTTGAACACGCGGATATCGGTGGTCGGAAAGCGGATCGCGCGGCCCTGCGCGGTCACCAGCATCACATCGTCCTGATCGTCGGCAATCGCTGCATTCACCAGAAACACGCCTTCGGGCAGGTTCATCGCAATCTTGCCGTTGCGCTTGACGTTGGTGAAATCCGACAGATCGTTCTGCCGCACATCGCCGTCACTCGTCGCAAAGACGATCTGCAACTTGTCCCATTCCGCTTCCGGCACATCGACCGGCATCAGCGCAGCAATCGAGACACCCTGCGCGATGGGCAGGATATTGACGATCGCCTTGCCCTTGGCCGTGCGCCCCGCCAGCGGCAGGCGCCAAGTTTTCATCTTGTAGACCATGCCATCGGTCGTGAAGAACAACAGATGCGTATGCGTATTGGCTACGAAAAGCGTCGTGACAACATCATCTTCCTTCGTCGCCATCGACGACAGCCCCTTGCCGCCGCGGTTCTGCGCGCGGAATTCGGCCAAGGGCGTGCGCTTGATGTAGCCGCCGGAGGTGATCGTCACGACCATATCCTCGCGCTCGATCAAATCCTCGTCGTCCATATCGCCGGCCCAGTCCTGAATCTCGGTCCGGCGGGGCACGGCAAAGGCGGCTTTCACTTCGCGCAACTCGTCCGAGATGATCGCCATGATCCGCTCGCGGCTGCCAAGGATGTCGAGATAGTCCTGAATCTTGGCCGCAAGTTCGGCCAGCTCGTCAGTGACCTCTTTCACCCCCAGCGCCGTCAGGCGTTGCAGGCGCAGTTCCAGAATGGCGCGGGCCTGAACCTCGGACAGGTTATAGGTGCCGTCCTCGTTGATCGTATGGCTCGGGTCATCGATCAGCTTGATGAAGGGCGCGATGTCCTGCGCGGGCCAACGCCGCGTCATCAGTTTTTCGCGCGCTTCGGCCGCATCGGCACTGGCGCGGATGGTGCGAACCACCTCGTCCACGTTCGACACCGCAACCGCCAGACCGCACAGCACATGGCTCCGTTCGCGCGCCTTACGCAGTTCGAACGCCGTGCGCCGCGCCACAACTTCCTCGCGGAAGGTGATGAAATGGCTCAGGAAATCGCGCAACCCCAATTGTTCGGGGCGGCCCCCGTTCAAGGCCAGCATGTTGCAACCGAAACTGACCTGCATGGTCGAGAACCGGAACAACTGGTTCAGCACCACATCCGCCGTGGCATCGCGCTTGAGCTCGATCACCACCCGCACGCCGATGCGGTCGCTCTCGTCCTGGATATGGGCGATGCCTTCTATCCGCTTCTCGCGCACCATCTCGGCGATCCGCTCGATCATGGTGGCCTTGTTCACCTGATAGGGGATCTCTTCGATGATGATCGCGTAACGGTCCTTGCGGATTTCCTCGATCCGCGTCTTGGCCCGGATCACGACCGACCCGCGCCCTTCAAGGTAAGCCTTGCGCGCCCCCGACCGGCCAAGGATCACACCGCCCGTCGGGAAGTCGGGCGCGGGGATGATCTCCATCAACGCCTCGGTCGAGATGTCGGGGTTGTCGATCATCGCCAGCGTGCCGTCGATCACCTCGCCAAGGTTATGCGGCGGTATGTTCGTGGCCATGCCGACGGCAATCCCGCCCGCGCCATTGACCAGCATGTTCGGGAACCGCGCAGGCAGAACCGTAGGCTCGCGGTCCTTGCCGTCGTAGTTGTCCTGAAAATCGACGGTTTCCTTGTCGATATCGGCCAGCAGAAAGGCCGCAGGCTTGTCCATCCGCACTTCGGTATAGCGCATGGCGGCCGCGTTATCGCCGTCCATCGAGCCGAAATTGCCCTGACCGTCCAACAGCTTGAGGCTCATGGAAAACGGCTGCGCCATCCGCACCAGCGCGTCATAGATCGCAGAGTCACCATGCGGATGATACTTGCCCATCGTATCGCCCACCGGACGCGCCGATTTGCGGTAAGCCTTTTCGTGGTTGTTGCCGCTTTCGTGCATCGCAAACAGGATGCGCCGGTGCACCGGTTTCAACCCGTCGCGCAGGTCGGGGATCGCGCGGCTGACGATCACGCTCATCGCGTAATCGAGGTAAGCCGTCTTCATCTCGTCGGCGATAGACCGCTGCTGCCCGGTCCAGGTCGATTTTGGCGCGGAATCGTCAGTGTTTTCAGGGGTTTCGGGCGTATCGGTCACGGGGGCCGGGCCTTCCTGCAAAGGATCAAGATATGGTTGGGTAAACCTTACACCATCGCGGATATGGGGTGCAATGGCTGGCAGCCCGCCAGTTTGGCAGCCATACCATCACAGTGACAACATACTGTTTTCGTTGAAGAATAAAACGATTCTCGGTACAGTTTACGGGCAGGCAGACGAACAGGGGAGAAGCCCGTGGAAAACCGCACCCTCACCGATACCGAAAAGATGCTCAAAGGCTACGGCCTGACAACCGCCGAGCTTTACTACCGTATCCCCGATTATCGCAACGTTCTCAACAGCTTCGTCTGGCAAACCTATGACCTTGCGCCTGATTACCCCGAACTTTTCCGCTTCATCGAATTCTGGCAGGAAAAGATCGAAGGCCCGCTGCATTCCGTCCGCTTCACGCACCGCAAACTGATCGCACCGGGCGAATGGCGCAACGTGGTGGGCGAATTCCGCCTGCACTGACAGCGAATTCTGGCACAGAATTCGCGGCGTTTCCTGACGCAGGAAACGCAGCCCGCCGTTCAGCCATAATTCTGCGCCAGAAGACCCGTCACGCCCGCGTCGGCCGGTCGAACACCTTGCGCCCCATAAGGCTGGCCACAAGGTCCACCATCAACCGCGCCGTGCGCCCGCGCTCGTCGAGGAACGGGTTCAGCTCCACCAGATCGAGCGAGGTGACAAGCCCGCTCTCGTGCAGCAACTCCATCACGAGATGCGCCTCGCGAAAGGTCGCCCCCCCCGGCACTGTCGTCCCGACGGCGGGCGCAATCGACGGGTCCATGAAATCCACGTCGAGCGACACATGCAGCATCCCGCCCGCCGCCTGCACCGCCTGCAGGAATTCGCGCAAGGGTGCCACGATGCCGCGCTCGTCGATCACTCGCATATCTGTGATGGCAATGTCGTGCTGCAGCAGCGCCGCATGCTCCGCCGGATCGACCGACCGTATGCCGTAAAGGCAGATCCGTTCCGCAGGGATCGGGGCAGGGAAGGGCGCAAAGGCATCAAACCCTGCCCGCCCCGCGATATAGGCGACAGGCGTGCCATGCAGGTTGCCCGACGTCGTGGTCAGCGGGGTGTGGAAATCCGAATGGGCATCGAGCCACAGCAGGAACAGCGGCCGCCCCGCCGCCGCCGCATGGCGCGCCGCCCCCGACACCGACCCCAGCGCCAGCGAATGGTCGCCGCCCAGAATGACCGGCATCTCGCCCCGCGCCAGCGACGCTGCCACCCGCCCGGCAAGCACGTCTGTCCATCCCACGGTTTCGGCCAGTGAATGCACCGCCGGATTGGCACAGGCCACCACCGGCAGCGCAGGCAGCGCCACATCCCCGCCATCGCTCACCTCGTGCCCCAGATCGCGGATCGCCGCAGCGATCCCGGCCACACGGTAGGCGCCCGGCCCCATCATGCAGCCCGCATAGCGCTGCCCCGTATCGATGGGCGCCCCGATCAGATGCACGGTCCGGCTCATGGCATGTTCCTCAGGTTGTCCCGCTCTTTCTAGGCGACCTCGCAGCCAAGGTCACGCCCCCTTGCCCCTTTCACACTCGCCCAAATATCCTCGGGATGGTTCGGAAGGGGCGAGCCCCTTCCGGGATGCGGGGCAAACCACCCCGATCACCCTTTCGTCACCGCCTGCGGTGCAGGGCCGCAGCCCCATGGAACCGCAGCGCGTTTCCCCCTACACTGTTGCGCGAAACACCAGAGGCACCGCATATGCTCGTCGAACTCGGACACTTCGCCCTCGTTCTGGCCCTCGGCGTCGCCGTGGTGCAATCCATCGTCCCGCTGATCGGCGCGCAACGGCGCGATGCAGCGTGGATGGCCATCGCCGCCCCCGCCGCCATCGCGCAGTTCCTCTTGGTGGCCTTTTCCTTCGCGGTGCTCACCTGGGCCTTCGTCGCCTCGGATTTCTCGCTGAAAGTGGTGGTCGAGAATTCGCATACCCTCAAGCCGATGCTCTACAAAATCTCGGGCGTCTGGGGCAATCACGAAGGCTCGCTTCTCCTTTGGGTGCTGATCCTCGCGCTTTACGGCGCCTGCGCCGTCTGGTTCGGGGACGGGCTTCCACCGCAACTCCGGGCCCGCGTGCTTTCGGTACAGGCCATGATCGCCGTGGCCTTCCTCCTCTTCATGCTTTTCACCTCCAACCCCTTCCTGCGGCTGGAAATTCCGCCCCTCAACGGGCAGGACATGAACCCGCTGCTGCAAGACCCCGGTCTCGCCTTCCACCCGCCCTTCCTCTACCTCGGCTATGTCGGCCTCTCGATGTCGTTCTCCTTCGCCGTCGCCGCCCTGATCGAGGGCCGCGTCGACGCCGCATGGGCGCGCTGGGTGCGGCCCTGGACGCTGATCTCGTGGGTGTTCCTGACCATCGGCATCGCGCTCGGCTCTTGGTGGGCCTATTACGAACTCGGCTGGGGTGGCTTCTGGTTCTGGGATCCGGTCGAGAACGCCTCGTTCATGCCATGGCTCATCGCAGGGGCGCTGCTGCATTCCGCCACCGTTGTGGAAAAGCGCGAGACGCTCAAGGCCTGGACCATCCTTCTGGCCATCCTCGCCTTCGGCTTCTCGCTGATCGGCACCTTCATCGTGCGCTCGGGCGTGATCACCTCGGTCCACGCCTTCGCCAATGATCCCGACCGCGGCGTGTTCATCTTGGGCATCCTCGGCGTCTTCATGGGCGGTGCGCTCACCCTCTTTGCCGTCCGCGCCGGCGCGATGGAATCCAAGGGCGTGTTCTCCCTCGTCAGCCGCGAATCGGCACTTGTTGCGAACAACCTGCTCCTTGCCGTCTCGGCCTTCGTCGTTTTCGTCGGCACGATCTGGCCTCTCGTGGCCGAGATGTTCTTCGACCGCAAACTCTCGGTGGGCGAGCCCTTTTTCGATGCGGCCTTCCCGCCCTTCGTCGTGGCGCTTGCAGCCCTTCTTCCCTTCGGTTCGATGCTGCCGTGGAAACGGGGCGACGCCGTCCGCACTTTCCGCCCGCTCTGGCCCCTCGCGGTCCTGTCCGTCTCTCTCGGCGCCCTCGTCTGGGCCATGCAGACCGGCCGCTCCGCCCTCGGCCCGGTGGGCGTCATGCTTGCGCTCTGGGTGGTGGCAGGCGCCATGCTCGACCTTTTCACCCGCACCGGTCGCGGCCCGGTTGGCCAACGCCTCGCCCGCCTGGCGCGTCTTCCCCGCGCCGACTGGGGCAAGGCCACCGCCCATGCGGGTCTCGGCATCACCATCTTCGCGGTGGCGGCGATGCTCTCGTGGAAGACCGAAGACATTCGCGTGCTGCAAAAGGGTGAAACCTTCGCCTTGGGCCCCTACGAGGTCACCTTGCAAGACGTGCGCGAAGTGAAAGGCCCCAACTATACCTCGACCATGGCCGACATGCTGGTCACCAAGGGGGGGGCCGAAGTCGCCCTCCTGAACCCCGAAAAGCGCTTTTACACCATCGCCCAGATGCCGACGACCGAAGCGGCCATCGATTTCGGCCTGTGGCGCGACCTCTACCTCGTGATCGGCGATCCGCAGGATAACGGCGGCTGGGCGGTGCGTAGCTATATCGAACCCTTCGCCAACTGGCTTTGGGCCGGATGTCTCATCATGGCCTTGGGTGGCCTGCTCAGCCTGACCGACCGCCGCTACCGCGTCGCCGCAGGCGCACGCCGCACCGCTGCCCAAGGGGTGCCTGCCGAATGAGCCGCCTCGCACTCGCTGTTCCCGTTGCGCTCGGCGTCCTCTTCGCGCTCCCAACGGCGCCGGTCTTCGCCGTGCAGCCGTCGGAAATGCTCGCCGATCCCGCTCTCGAAGCCCGCGCCCGTGAATTGTCGAAAGAACTCCGCTGCCCGGTCTGCCAGAACGAGAACATCGACGACAGCGATGCCCAGATCGCCAAGACCCTGCGCGAGGTGATCCGCGCCCGCATCCTTGAAGGCGACACGAATGAAGAGGTCATGGCCTTCGTCACCGACCGTTTCGGCGAATTCGTGCTCCTCAAGCCTGGCACGTCAGGCTGGAACCTGCTCTTGTGGGCGGCAGGCCCGCTGATGCTGATCGGCGGCCTTGCCGTGGCCGTCACCACCTTCCGCCGGAAAGGGCAGGACGAGGTCACGCTGACCCCCACCGAAGAAGCCCGCCTGTCCGAATTGCTCAAAGACTAAGGGGCGCAAAGCCGAACGCCGCGCCCCGTTTCATCTTGTCATGAATATTCCCGGGGGTGCGGGGGGTGCGGGGGGCTGGCCCCCCGCCGTGTCCGGTCAGGCCCCCCGCGCCAGCGCGGCAACACCCGTCCGCGCCATCTCGCGCAGGCCGAGCGGGCGCATCAGGTCGCCAAAGGCGTCGATCTTTTCCGGCGTGCCGGTGATCTCGAAGACGAAGCTCTCCAGCGTCGAATCGACCACATTGGCGCGGAAGATCTCGGCCAGCCGCAGCGCCTCGATCCGCGCCTCGCCCTTGCCCGCCACCTTGAACAGCGCCAGTTCCCGCTGCACGGCAGGCCCCTCGGCGGTCAGGTCGTGCACATCATGCACCGGCACCATCCGCGCCAGTTGCGCCTTGATCTGCTCGATCACCTGCGGCGTGCCCCGCGTCACCACCGTAATCCGCGACCGGTGCCCGGCATGGTCCACCTCGGCAACCGTCAGGCTGTCGATGTTGTAGCCCCGCCCCGAAAACAGCCCGATCACCCGCGCCAACACGCCGCTTTCGTTGTCGACCAGCACCGCCAGCGTGTGCTGTTCGATCACCAGCGCATTCGGGTCGCGCAAATCGTAGGCCGAGTGGCTCGAAGAGCCTTTTTTGATATTGAGCGCCGACATCCCGACCACTCCCTTCATTTTCTGTCGAAAAATATCCCACGGGGGGTGCGGGGGGTGTGAAACCCCCCGCTCCTCCAGATCACACCAGAACCGCGCCTTTGGCGCCGATCACCCCTTGGGTATCGGCATCGCCCAGCAGCATCTCGTTATGCGGCTTGCCGCTCGGGATCATCGGGAAACAGTTTTCGTGCTTTTCCACGAGGCAATCAAAGATCACCGGCCCGTCATAGCGCAGCATCTCCATGATCGCATCGTCCAGATCCTTGGGGTCCGAACACTTCAACCCCTTGCAGCCGAAGGCTTCCGCCAGTTTGACGAAATCGGGCAAGCTTTCCGACCAGCTTTGCGAATAACGCTCGCCATGCAGCAATTCCTGCCACTGGCGCACCATGCCAAGCCGCTCGTTGTTCAGGATGAACTGCTTGACCGGCGCGCGGAACTGCATCGCCGTGCCCATCTCCTGCATGTTCATCAGCCACGACGCCTCGCCCGCCACGTTGATCACCACCGCCTCGGGATGCGCGATCTGCACACCGATGGATGCGGGCAACCCGTATCCCATCGTCCCCAAACCGCCGCTCGTCATCCAGCGGTTCGGTCCCTCGAAGCCGAGGTATTGCGCCGCCCACATCTGGTGCTGGCCCACTTCGGTCGTGATGTAACGGTCCATCCCTTTGGTCAGGGCTTCCAGCCGCTCAAGTGCGTATTGCGGTTTGATGACCTTGTCCGAGTTCTTGTAGCTCAGGCATTTCACAGCGCGCCATTCGGCGATCTGCTTCCACCATTTGGCCAGCCCGCCCTGATTGGTCTTCGATCCGCGCTCTTTCCAGACCGCCAGCACATCGGCAAGCACCGTGCCCACATCGCCCACGATCGGAACATCCACGCGGATCACCTTGTTGATCGAGGACGGGTCGATATCGATATGCGCCTTGCGCGAGCGCGGGCTGAAATCCGCGATCCGCCCCGTGATGCGGTCATCGAAGCGCGCGCCGATGTTGATCATCAGATCGCAGCCGTGCATCGCCAGATTGGCCTCGTAAAGCCCGTGCATCCCCAGCATCCCGAGCCAGTTCTTGCCGCTCGCCGGATAGCAGCCCAGCCCCATCAGGGTCGAGGTGATCGGAAAATCGGTCGCAGCCACCAGCTCGCGCAGCAAACGGCTCGCCTCGGGGCCCGAGTTTATCACGCCGCCGCCGGTATAGAACACCGGCCGCTCGGCGGTTTCCATCATCTCGACCAGACGCAGCACCTGCTCCATGTCGCCCTTGCGGCGCGGCTGGTAATGCGACGCCTTGGTCAGCTCCTTCGGCGTATAGGTCGCCGTGGCAAACTGCACATCTTTCGGAATGTCGATCAGCACCGGACCGGGGCGGCCCGACATCGCCACGTGAAACGCGGTATGGATCGTCGCCGACAGGTCAGCCGTGTCCTTGACCAGCCAGTTGTGCTTGGTGCAAGGCCGCGTGATGCCGACCGTATCGGCCTCCTGAAAGCCATCGGTCCCGATCATGAAGGTCGGAACCTGGCCGGTCAGCACCACCAGCGGGATCGAATCCAGCAGCGCATCGGTCAGCCCCGTCACCGCATTGGTCGCACCGGGACCCGATGTCACCAGCACCACGCCGGGTTTACCGGTCGAACGTGCATAACCCTCGGCCATATGCACCGCACCCTGTTCGTGGCGCACAAGGATGTGGCGGATGTCGTTTTGCTGAAAGATCTCGTCATAGATCGGCAGCACCGCACCGCCGGGATAGCCGAAAACCACTTCGACCCCTTGGTCTTTCAACGCCTGCACCACCATGCGGGCGCCGGTCATGATCTGTGCCTTGGTCGCTGTCGTGGTCATAATCTCTTCCTCTCGTCGGGTCCCATCCGGACCCCTTCGCGCAACAAAAAGCCCCCGGTTTTCAGTCGGGGGCGCATGGGAACCATATGGTCAGCGTTACCGCCCCATGCGCCGTTTCCTTACTTCTACAAGAATGCCGGACACCGCCGCCCCCTTGGTAAGCCAAAACCTGTCTCTGGCGGGAAACTAGGGTGGCACCTTGCGGGCGTCAACCGCAAAAACGCATCTAAAGTGTCGCAGGGCGGCCTAAAATTGAAGCTTTCTTTCTTTCTGACATCTATTCGCGCAATCTTCGCAAATTGCGCGTCTGTGCGCGGGGTCTGTGCGCGGGGTCTGTGCGCCTGGCCGACTCGCCCCGACGCTTGGCACAGGAGCGTTCAGCGGCTACATGCTGTCGGCAAGACAAAGCCGGTCCCTCCGGCGCGTAACCCCAAGGAACCTGCCATGAAACTGTATTACTCCCCCGGTGCCTGCTCGCTCGCCTCGCATATCGTTCTGGCCGAAACCGGCAAACCCTTTGCCATCGAACGCGCCGACATCCGTGCCAAGAAAACCGAGACGGGCGCCGATTTCCTTGGCATCTCCCCGCGCGGCGCCGTGCCTGTCCTCGAACTCGACGATGGGCAGATCCTCGGCGAGGGCGTGGCGATCATGCAATACGTGGCCGACAGCCTGACCCCCGGTGCGCTTCCCGCCGCAGGCACGCTGGACCGCGCCCGCCTGCAAGAACTGCTGAACTTCGTTTCGACCGAGGTGCACAAGACCTATTCGCCCTTCTTCCGCGGGTTGGAAGGCGCGGCACGCGATGCCCAGATCGCGCTTCTGGACAGCCGCTTGAAACTGGTCGAAGACCGCCTCTCCGATGGCCGCGAATGGCTTTTGGGGGGCAGTTTCACCCCCGCTGATGCCTATCTCTTTACCGTTACCAACTGGTCGGGCAGCCTCAAGCATGACCTGTCCGCCTTTCCGAACCTGAACGCATGGCGCGCCCGCGTCGCGGCCCGTCCGGCAGTGCAGTCGGCGATGAAGGCCGAAGGTTTGATCAAGTAACCATCGGGGCGGGGCCATGGCGGTCCCGCCTTACACCGCCGGTTGGATCAGGTCCCAGCGGTTGCCGAACGGATCGCGCCAGACGCAGACGCGGCCATAAGGCTCGGTCCTGACCGGCTCTTCGAACACGACCCCCGCCGCCTCCATCCGCTTGCGGTCGCGGGCCAGATCATCGGTCGTCAGGAACAAAAACACCCGCCCGGCCCCCTGCGCGCCGATGGCCGCGCGTTGCGCCGCGCCTTCGGCCCGTGCAAGCACCAGCCGCGCCCCGCCCCCCGGCGGAGTGACCGTCACCCAGCGCTTTGCGCCCACCGCGATGTCTTCGGTCAGCGAAAAGCCCATGATATCGACGAAAAAGCGGATCGCGGGGTCATAATCAGGCACCACCAGCGCCACAGCAGACAGAACGCCGCGGCTCATTCCCGCGGCGGGGTGCGCGTGTCGGGCAGGTTGATCCGCGCCACCTGTTCGGCAATCGGATCGACCGACAGGGGGTGCAACTCGGCCTTGTGGTCCGCCGGATCGCCCAGATCCTGCCAGCGCCCGCCCTTGTAGATTTCCAGCGCCGGAAAGCCCGCCTTGTAGCCCATCTTGCGGCTGCCGGGCACCCAATAGCCCAGATAGACATAAGGCAAGCCCGCCTCGCGCGCGATGGCGATATGGTCGAGGATCACGTAAGTGCCCAGAGACAGGTCGGCCAGATCGGGGTCGTAAAAGCTGTAGACCATGCTCAGCCCGTCATCGAACACATCGGTCAGGCAGACGGCGGCCAAGGGGCGCCCGCGTTCGCCCAGACCGGGGGGGCGGGTGTATTCGATCACACGGCTCTTGATCGGGGTTTCCTCGATCATCGCGGCGAATTCGAAGATATCCATATCGGCCATCCCGCCATCGGCATGGCGCGTGTCGAGATAGCGGCGGAACAGGCCGAACTGTTCCTCGGTCGCCCAAGGGCTGGTCGCATTGCGGCGCAACCCCTCGGCCTTTTTCAGCACGCGCTTGTGGCTGCGGCTGGGGATGAAATCGGCCACGCGGATGCGGGCCGACAGGCAGGCCGAACATTCCGCGCAGGACGGGCGGTAAAGTACGTTCTGGCTGCGGCGGAAGCCCTGCTTGGACAGCGTGTCGTTCAGCTTTTGCGCGTGCTCGCCCTGCAGCGCCGTGAACAGCTTACGCTCCATCCGCCCGTCCAGATACGGGCAGGGCTGCGGGGCCGTCACATAGAATTGGGGCGCTATCGGAAGGGTGTGCCGCATCAGCCGTTCATGCGTGGAATAAGGATTTCAGTCAGGTCCGGCCCTTACCCTAGCAAGCCTCACGCCCCCCGCCAAGCGGCGAGTCGCCCCGCCGCCCGCTTTCAGTACCGGAAAATCCCCTTTGGAGTCATCCCGCCCTGTTGATCGCGACCGACCCGAGCAGCATGTCCGACAACCCCTGACCCCGCTGCGACAGGCACATCAACCCGACCGAGATCACCTGCGGCAGCACGAAGGCCATCGACAGCGTATAGCCCAGCGTATGGGCAAAAGCCGTGCCCGCGTCGAAGCGCATGCCCGTGCGGTCCAGGAATTCGATCCCCAAAAGCCGCATCCCCCATGTCGCCGACCGCCCCGAAAGCGTGACCCAGCGGTAGACGAACCCCACCGTCAGCCACAATAGCGGCAGGAAGAACAGCGCGGTAAAGGCGGTGAACAGCGTGACCACGGCGACGATCAGTGTCACGAAGATCGTATCGACAACCCATGCCAGCGCGCGTTTCGGCACGACACCGTCGTAAAAGGCGGCATGGCGGTCGGGGTCGGGCAGGGCGTGGTCAAAACTCATGGGCTGATACATGGGAAGCGGTCCTCGTGGCGTAAAGGGGGGCGGCACAACGCCGCCCCCGAAAGATCAGTTGTCCGAACGCGGTGCTTCATCTTCGGCCCGCGCCTTGCGGCTGCGGTCTTCCATGAAGCTGTCGAATTCCGACTTGTCCTTTGCCTCGCGCAGGCGCTGCAAGAACCCTTCAAAGGCGGCCTGCTCGTCTTCCAGACGGCGCAGGGTTTCTGCCTTGTAGGCGTCGAAAGCGGTGTTGCCCGAGGAATTGTAGACGCGGGTGGCGCCCCAACTCATGCGGGCGGCAGACGAGCGGCAAGACCTGTTGAACATGCGTTTGCTCCAGATGACATAGGCAAGGATGGCAAGGCCGACAGGCCAGACGAAGATGAAGCCGAGGACCATGGCCGCGATCCACGCGGGCTTGCCCCGGTCATCCAGCCAGCCGACAGCCCGGCGCGGCAAGGACATGATCCCGCCCGTGATCGGAGGGGTCTGGGTCGTGTAGCTCATCGGCGGTGTCTCCCCGTTTTGATGATGTAAATCTGTTTCACATGCCAAGAGATGCGTATGGCAACGGCCCGCTGCAAGGGCCAATGTTAAAATAATTCACATCGCGGTTTCATCTTGCCTGATCGTGCCCGGCTTCGTCTCGCACGTCTGTTCATCCCCCCGCGCGGCACTTCCCATTTGGAAAACCCCAATGGCAAGACGCAGACAGGGCAGGGGTGGTTGACCGCGCCCCGCCCGCACCGCATCAATGCGCCATGACCAACACCGCCCGGACCTTCGCCGCCCGCCTGACCCGCGCCCCGCTTGCCGATGACGCAGCTGTCGCCGCCGATATCGCAGCGCAATTCTCCGACCTGCCGCCCGCTCTGTCCGGCCTGCTGGCCGCGACCGCCGGATGCAGCCCCTTTCTGCGCGATCTGATGCAGCGCGAAGGTGACTGGCTGCGAAACGCCCTGTCAGCCGCGCCCGAGGCGGCTTTCGACGCCCTGCTGGCCGATATGTCGGCCGCGACGCCCGACCAGCTTTCCGATGCGCTGCGCCTTGCCAAGCGGCGGGCGGCGCTGTTCACGGCACTTTGCGATCTGGGCGGTGTCTGGCCTTTGGAGCAGGTCACTGGCGCCCTCACGCGCCTTGCCGATCTGGCGGTCGATCTGTCCATCAAGACCGGCGTGGCCGAGGAAATCCGCCGTGGCCGCCTGCCCGGTGCGACCCCCGACGACATCGCCACAGCGGGCGGCATGGTGGTGCTTGCCATGGGCAAGATGGGGGCTGGGGAGCTGAACTATTCCTCCGACATCGACCTTGTCTGCCTGTTCGACGAAAGCCGTTACAAAGGCGTGGAACACGAAGCCCGCGCCTCGTTCATCCGTGTCACCCGCCGCATGACGGCGCTTTTGTCCGACCTGACGGCAGGTGGCTACGTCTTCCGCACCGACCTGCGCCTGCGCCCCGATGCGGCGGTAACCCCCGTCTGCATGTCGATGGCGGCGGCGGAAAGCTATTACGAAAGCGTCGGGCGCACTTGGGAACGCGCCGCCTGTATCAAGGCGCGACCCTGCGCGGGCGATCTGGCGGCGGGGGCGCGGTTCCTCAAGACGCTGGTGCCTTTCGTCTGGCGCAAGCATCTCGATTTCGTCGCGATTCAAGACGCCCATGACATGCGCCTGCGGATCCGCGAACACCGCCAGTTGAACCGCGCCCTTGCCGTCGAAGGCCACGACCTGAAACTCGGTCAGGGCGGCATCCGCGAGATCGAGTTCTTCACCCAGACCCGCCAGCTTATCGCCGGCGGCCGCGATGCGACCCTGCGCGACCGCACCACGGTGGGCGGCCTGCGCGCCCTTGCCGCGCAACGCTGGATTCCGCAAGACGTGTGCGACGAGTTGGTCACGCTCTACCGCTCCCACCGCGAGGTCGAGCATCGCTTGCAGATGGTGCATGACGCCCAGACCCATACCTTGCCCACCATGGCCCCGGACATTGCCCGCATCGCCGCCTTTTGCGGCGAGGATGACGCCGCCTTCCGCAGCGGGCTTCTCGACCGTCTGACCCGCACCGACCGCCTGACCGAAGGCTTCTTCTCCCCTTCTGGCACAGCCGAAGCGGTGCCCGAACTCTCGCAAACCGCCCAAGCCATCGTGCAAGGCTGGGCCGCCTATCCCGCCCTGCGGTCCGACCGCGCCCAGCAGATCTTCCGCCGCCTGCGCCCCGCTTTCCTGACGCGCCTCAACCGCGCTGCCAACCCGGACGAGGCGCTCGTCGCTTTAGACGGCTTCCTGCGCGGCCTGCCCGCAGGCGTGCAGCTTTTCGCGCTGTTCGAAGCGAACCCCGCCCTGATCGACCTCATCATCGACATCGCTGCCACCTCGCCTGCACTCGCCCGATACCTGTCGCGCAATGCAAGCGTACTCGACGGGGTGATCGGCGGGTCGTTCTTCGCACCATGGCCGGGCGTTTCGGCGCTGGTGGCCGATGGTGCGGCCCGGATGGCCGAAGCACCCGACTACGAGGCGAAACTCGACGCCGCCCGCCGCTGGATGAAGGAATGGCACTTCCGCGTCGGCGTGCACCACCTGCGCGGCCTGATCGACGCCTTCGAGGCCGGCAAGATGTATGCCGATCTGGCCGAAGCGGTGATCGCAGCACTCTGGCCGGTGGTCGTGGCCGAGATGACGCGCAAGCACGGGCCCTTGCCGGGGCGCGGGGCGGTGGTGCTCGGCATGGGTTCACTAGGGGCTGCGCGGCTCAATGCAGGCTCCGACCTCGACCTGATCGTGATCTATGACGGGGCAGGGGCCGAGGCCTCGGATGGCCCGCGTCCGCTGGCGCTGCGCCCCTATTACGCAAGGCTGACGCAGGCCTTGGTGACCGCGCTGACCGCGCCGATGGCCGAAGGCAAACTTTACGATGTCGACATGCGCCTGCGCCCCAGCGGGCGGCAAGGGCCGGTGGCGACCGCGCTGGAAAGTTTCCGCAGCTATCAGGAAACCGAAGCCTGGACATGGGAACACCTCGCCCTGACCCGCGCGCGGCCGCTTGTGGGGGAGGCCCCGCTCCGGGCCGAACTGGAGGCCTTCCGCAGGACGCTCATGGCGACCAAGGGTCAGGGAGAGGCGGTACGGTCCGACGTCGCAGCGATGCGGGCGCGCCTGCAGGTTGCGAAACCGGCCAAAGGCTCGTGGGAGGCCAAGAACGGACCGGGGCGGCTGATGGATGTGGAACTGATGGCCGAAACACTTGCGCTTGTGTCGGCCAGCCCCGCGCGCGGGGTCGAAGCCCAGCTCAGGGCGGGCGGAAAGGCCTCTCACCTGTCGGATTCCGACCAGTCGGTCCTGACCGATGCCTATAGGCTGTTCTGGCGGGTGCAGGCTGCGGTGCGGCTGATCACCGAAGACACCGTCGATCCGGCCACCTTGGGCGAAGGCGCACGCGCCTTTATCTTGCGCGAAACGGGCATGGCGGATGCGGCATCGCTTGCGACATCGCTCGACGAAAGTGCAGCACGGGCGGCAGCGGTGATCGGAATGCTCCTCGGTGGAGCGGCAGATGGGGAGACGGGCGATGCGGATTGAAGAGGCGGACCCCAAGGGGCTGGTGCGCGAAAGCTACCGGATCGAGGGTATCACGCTCGGTGAATGCAAGTCGATCTTCGTCGACTGGGCGCTGAGCCTGCCGGTCGATGCGCCGATGAAGGACGCGCTGCGCGCCCTGATCGCGCATTATGCGACGGGGGCGCCTGACCATCCGATGAGCGGCGTGATGGAACAGGGGCTGCTCGCGCCCGACACCCCGAAGCGCAAAGGCGGACGCGCCGCCCGTGTCGGGCTGGCCTGACGTTTTCGGACGCGGAAAACGCCCAAATTCCTGACGCAGGAATTTTGCCCTGCATCGGGCGGCAGGGCGCAACGTCTGCCGCCGGAATTTGCGTCAAATTCCGCACCGATTTCTGCGTCAGAAATCGGCTCCGCGCAGCGCCTTGGCCTCGGCGGCAAGGCGGGTGATCTCGGCCCAGTCGCCGCGCAACATCGCGTCCTTGGGCGCGACCCATGAGCCGCCGACGCACAGGATCGTCTTCAACGCCAGATAATCGCCCGCGTTCTTCAGGCTGATCCCGCCCGTGGGGCAAAAGCTGACCTGTGGTATGGGCGAGCCGATGGATCTGAGGAAAGCCGCCCCGCCCGATTGCTCGGCGGGAAAGAACTTTTGCACCGTATAGCCGCGCTCCAGCAGCGCCATGATCTCGGATGCCGTCACGGCACCGGGCAGAAGCGGCAGCCCCTCGTCCTCGCAGGCCGCGATCAGCCGGTCGGTCGCACCGGGGCTGACACCAAAGGTCGCCCCCGCAGCCTTGGCCGCTTTCACATCGGCGGGCGTCAGAAGCGTGCCCGCCCCCACCACCCCGCCCGGCACTTCGGCCATGGCGCGGATCGCATCGAGCGCGCAGGCTGTCCGCAGCGTGACTTCAAGCGCGGGCAATCCTCCGGCCACCAGCGCCTCGGCCAAGGGCCGCGCATGGGCCAGATCGTCGATCACCAGCACCGGAACCACGGGGGCAAGGGCGCAAACGCGTCGGGCGGCGGCGCTTTGTTCGGCTGGGGTCATGGTTGCGGTCCTTTCATCGGGTCTTTCGCGGCACGGCCGGGGGTTTTGCACCCCCGGACCCCCGCAGGATATTTTCAGACAGAAAATGCGGCAGGGTCAGACGACAACGCCCGCGCCCTGATCGGAGGGCCCGACGTTGCGGCGGAACATCTCGAACAGCTCACGCCCCGTTCCGTAGCGGTTGCCGGTCAGGTCGGCAACGACCGGATCGCGGCTGGCGAAATCGGCTGCCAGCACCTCGAGCGTGCCCGCCACCGCGTCCAGACGCACCACATCGCCGTCGCGCAGACGGGCGAGCGGTCCGCCTGCCGCCGCTTCGGGCGAAACATGGATCGCCGCCGGAACCTTGCCCGACGCGCCCGACATCCGCCCGTCGGTGACCAGCGCGACACGCAGCCCGCGCTCTTGCAGGATCGAGAGCGTCGGCGTCAGCGAATGGAGTTCCGGCATCCCGTTAGCCTGTGGCCCCTGAAAGCGCACCACGACCACGGTGTCGGTCGTGAACTCGCCCCGCTTGAAGGCAGCCTTCACATCCTCCTGGTCGTGGAAGATGCGGGCAGGGGCCTCGATCACGTGGCGTTCGGGTGCGACAGCCGAAACCTTGATCACGCCGCGCCCCAGATTGCCCGACAATTGCTTCAGCCCGCCGGTCTTTGCAAAGGGATCGGTCGCAGGGCGCAGGATCTTGTCGTTCAGCGTGTGGGCCGCGCCGTCCTGCCAGACCAGCTTGCCGTCCTGCAACTTCGGCTCTTGCCGGTAAAGCGCAAGGCCATCGCCCGCCACTGTCTTGGCATCAGGATGCAGCAGGCCTGCGTCGAGCAATTGCCCGATCATATAGCCCAAGCCGCCCGCCGCGTGGAAATGGTTCACATCTGCCAGACCGTTGGGGTAAACCTTGGCCATCAGCGGCACCGCTTCGGAAATATCCGCGAAATCCTGCAGGTCGAGCAGCACGCCCGCCGCCCGCGCCATGGCGGGCAGATGCAGCACGAGGTTGGTCGACCCCCCCGTCGCCATCAGCCCGACCAGCCCGTTCACGAAAGCCCGCTCGTCAAGGATCTCGCCCACGGGGCGATAATCGTTGCCTTGCGCCGTGATCTCGGCCGCGCGGGTCACCGCGGCCACCGTCAAAGCCTCGCGCAGCGGCGTGCCGGGGTTCACGAAAGACGTGCCCGGCAGATGCAGCCCCATGAACTCCATCAGCATCTGGTTGGTGTTCGCGGTCCCGTAGAACGTGCAGGTGCCCGGCCCGTGATAGCTGGCCATTTCGGCCGCCATCAGCGCATCGCGCCCGATCTCGCCATTGGCATAGGCATTTCTGACCTTGGACTTCTCGTCATTCGGCAGCCCGCTCGTCATCGGACCTGCGGGCACGAAAATGCTGGGCAAATGGCTGAAGGTCGCCGCCGCGATGATCAGACCCGGCACGATCTTGTCGCAGACGCCAAGGAAAATCGCCGCGTCAAAGGTGTTGTGCGACAGCGACACGCCTGCCGCCAGCGCGATCACATCGCGCGAGAAGAGCGACAGCTCCATCCCCGCCTGACCTTGCGTGACCCCGTCGCACATCGCGGGAACCCCGCCCGCCACCTGCGCCGTTGCCCCCGCCGCGCGCGCGGCAGACCGGATCAGCGCAGGATAGGTCTCGAACGGCTGATGTGCCGAAAGCATGTCGTTATAGGCCGTGACGATACCGATATTGGGCACGCGCCCCGCCGCCATCGTCTCCTTGTCGGCCCCCATCGCCGCATAGGCATGGGCCTGATTGCCGCAAGCCAGATGCCCCCGCGCCGGCCCCGCGCTCGCTGCCCTGGCCATCCGCTCGAGATAGGCGCCCCGCACATCCTGCGATCGGGCGCGGATCCGGTCGGTGACGCGGGCTATGGTGGGGTGAAGCGTCATGGCGCTCTCCTTGGTCTGGTCGGCAGTCAGTTTGGCAGTCAGTTTGGCGGTCAGTTTGGCGGTCCGGTCGGCCGGTTGCGGCCGAGAGTCGGGTCAGGGCATTTCTATCAGATGTTGTTAGCGCTAACAACCCACAGGAAGCTGCCGCTTTTCACGCAATAAGTGTGTAAACATATGCTTACACAATCAGAGAATTGTTTCCAGCAGGTAGCAAATCACGAAAATACACTGCTTAATTCCTAATCAAGCCACAATTGATATCGATAAACCCAGACAAAGGGATGGGATTATTCTCGTAGGTCTGGATATGGATATGAAAAAGATAGCTCTCGCATTCGGCATAGCTCTTTTCCTGTCGGCATGCGCCGGAGGCGAGCCTGCGACCCGGTCGATCGGGGTCGAAGGGCTGACCATCGCCTCGCAGGGCGGGCCGATGCCGCAGCACGCGCCGCGCGTCCCGCCGCAAGGACCGGCGGTCATGGCAGCGAAATACGCGGTGCAGGATGTGCAGGTCGTCGTGCCCCGCACCTTGAAGGTTTCCGAAGCCAACACCTTCAAACCCCGCGCCGACATCGTCTGGCATGGCGACCCGACTGGCGACCGCTACGCGCAGGTCGGCGCGATCCTGATGGCCGCCGTGACCGATGCGACCATGCCGATGGTCGAAGGCCGCCCCGTCACGGTCGAACTGACCCTGACCAAGTTTCACGCCCTGACCGAAAAGACCCGCTACACCATCGGCGGCACGCACGAGTTGCGCTTCGACCTCGTGGTGCGCGATGCCGCGACCGGCGATGTGCTCGACGGTCCGCGCCGGATCGTGGCCGATACCAAGGGCACGGGCGGGGCGCAGGCCATCGCCGACGATGCGGCGGGTCGCACGCAAAAGGTCGTCATCACCGAACGTCTGGCGCAGGTCCTGCGCCGCGAGCTGTCGGCCCCCGTGACCGACCCGACCCTTGTCGCCCGCGCGCGCACCCAGTCGCTCGAACCGCTGATCCTGACGCGCTAAGTCCGCAGTTTTGCGCATCTGCGTTCTGGCCCCGATCCACGATCTGGCGTAAGGAGAGGATATGATATCCTCTCCTTCGTCCATTCCGGACCCCGCCACCGACGATGCGACCGACGCGCCTGCGCGCGCGCATCCCACCGTCCGCCTGAAACCCCGCACCGAGGCGCGGGCGATCCGCCACGGCTTCCCGTGGGTTTACGCCGACGAACTGGTGACAGACCGTCGCACCCAGAACCTGACGCCGGGGTCGCTTGCCATTCTCGAAGACGGCGACCGCCGCGTGGTCGGCCTCGTCACGATCAACCTCAAGTCCAAGATCGTGGGTCGCATGCTCGACCGCGACGCGGATGCGGTGATCGATCAGGCATGGTTTGCCGCCCGCCTGCAGCGCGCCCTCGACCTGCGCGCCCGCCTTTACGATGCGCCCTTCTACCGCCTCGTCCATGCCGAGGCTGACGGATTGCCCGGCATCGTGATCGACCGCTTCGGCGATGTCGCCGTTGTCCAGCCCAACGCCGCTTGGGCCGAACTGCATCTTGACGCATTGGTCGCCGCCCTGATGCAGGTGACGGGCGTCACAACGGTCGTGAAAAACGGCACGGGCAGGTCGCGCACGCTCGAAGGCATGAAGGAAGAAACCACCGTCGTCACGGGCGCGATCACGGGGCCGATTCCGGTGCCGATGAACGGGGCCACCTATATGGCCGATGTGACGGGGGGCCAGAAAACCGGCCTGTTCTACGACCAGCGCCCGAACCACGCCTTCGCCGCCTCGCTGGCCAAGGGCGCGCGCGTGCTCGACGTCTTCACCCATGTCGGCGGCTTCGCCCTTGCAGCCCTTGCCAACGGCGCCGTTTCGGCACTCGCCGTCGACGCCTCGGCCCCGGCCCTCGCCCTTGCCGAACAGGGCGCCGCCGCCAGCGGATTCGCCGACTGCTTCACCACCCGCCAAGGTGACGCCTTCGACGTTCTCGAAGCCATGGGTGCCGAACCCGACCGCTTCGATGTGGTGATCTGCGACCCGCCCGCCTTTGCACCGGGCAAGAACTCGCTCGAAGCTGGCCTGCGTGCCTATGAACGCCTCGCCCGCCTCGCCTCGCCGCTTGTGGCCGGCGGAGGCTACATCGTGCTTTGCTCCTGCTCGCATGCCGCCGACCTGCAAGCCTTCCGCTCGGCCTGCGCCCGCGGCATCGGGCGCGGGGGCCGCAAGGCGCAACTGCTGCATACCGGCTTTGCCGGTGCCGATCACCCGATGCTGCCGCAACTGGCGGAATCGGGTTATCTGAAATCGCTGGTCTTCCGGCTCGACTGACTTGCGCGCCGTCCTCGACGCCTGCGTCCTTTACCCCCCCGTGCTGCGCGACCTTCTGCTCGGTTGTGCCGTACGGGGGCTGTTTCAGGCCCGCTGGTCTGACCGCATCCTTGAAGAATGGGCCCGCGCCACCGTCAAACTCGGGGCAGGGCAGGAAGCCGCTGCCCGCTCCGACATCGCCCTGATGCGGGCCGCGTTTCCCGGCGCCTGCGTTCAGCCCGCGCCCGGCATCGAAGCCCGCCTGCACCTTCCCGACCCCGACGACATCCACGTCCTCGCCGTGGCGATCCAGTCGCACGCCGATGCGATCGTCACCTTCAACGCCAAGGATTTCCCGCGCCACACGCTGGCCGAGGAAGGCATCGACCGCCGCGACCCCGACGGTTTTTTATGGGAACTCTGGTCACGGCATCCAGCCGAAGCGGGCGCGGTCGTGGCCAAGGTCCACGCCACCGCCCAATCCATGGCTGGCCAACCCGTATCGCTCAAGGCCCTGTTGAAACGCGCGCAACTCCCGCGCTTCGCCAAGGCCGTCACTGCCGGTCACGCCTGAAGCCATCGCTTCTCGTTCGCCTCGATCGCCGCGATGCGTTCCGCGCTGTCGGGATGCGACATCAACCACGCAGGCATCCCGCCCCGGTGCCCCGCCATCGCGTCGAGCTTGCGGAACAGCGATTTTTGCGGCCCCGTCCCGATCCCCGCCTTGATCAGCAGCGCGGTCGCATAGGCATCTGCCTCGAACTCGTCGCGCCGCGACAACCGTGCCGCCAAGGCGCCAGAGATCAGGTTGGCGATCCACACCCCGACAAAGGGCAAGAACCGGCTCAGAAGCGCCGTCAGCATGAAGAACACCGCATTCTGCCCGGTGAAATCGATCATCCGCCGCCGCGCATGGCCCAGCGCAACATGCCCCAATTCATGCGCAATCACCGCGGCCAATTCCTCGGCCGTCACCTCGCCCCGCGCCTTGCGGTTCAAAAACCCCCGCGTCAGGAAAATCCGCCCGTCGGGTGCGGCAAGCCCGTTCACCGGCTCGACCTCGAAGACATTGACCTTTATCGCGGGCAATTCCAGCGCCGCCGCCATCCGGTCGGCCAGCCGCAGCACCGCAGGGTCGGTCAGCGGCTGCGACTGCGCGTCCAGCGTCTTATGCGTCCGCCAGACCGAAAAGCGGAACATCAGGAACGCATAACCAAGCGCAAGGATCAGGGGCAGCACCTTTATCATACCCCCGATATGGCCCGCAGACCGCCCCGCGAAAAGGGGCGCCTGAATTTTCGCAGAAAATTCGTTGGCGCAAGTCGCAGGGCAGGGCGGTCACTCCCGCTCCTGCGCCATCCCCCACAACACGCGGCCCAGCAACAGCGCCACCACCCCCGCCGCGACCGCCAGCCCAAGGTTGCCAAGCGTCGACCCCAGCGCCTGGATGTCTGCCGAGAAGCGGTAGCCCAGCCCCAGATAGACCGTCACCCAGATCGCCTCGCCACTGGCCGAGGCGACCGCAAAGCGCCGCCACGGCAGCCGCGCCGCCCCTGCGGCAAGGTTGACATAAGGCCCCAGCGCCGACACCAGCCAGCGCGAATAGAACACCGCCGGACGCTGCCGCTCGTGCAACCACGCGACCGCCCGCCGCAGCATCCGCCCCGCTTTGCGCCGCGTCCCGATCCGCTCGAGAAGCGGGCCCCCCGCGTAACGCCCCAGCAGATAGCCCGCCTGATCGCCCAGAACGGCGCCCGCCAGCCCCGCCCCCCAGATCACGCCAAAGGGCAGGTCACCCGCAGCGGCAAAGGCCCCGCCCGCCAGCATCACCAGCGACGCCGGAATGGGCAGTGCCATACAGGCCAGAAAATTGGCCAGCGCCACCAAAAGCGCCCCCCATTCCGGCACGAGCCTCAGCAGGGTTTCGGTCATTCGTCGCCGCCCTGCGCTTCATGCGCCGCGATTGCAGCCTCCAGTTCGGCCAGCACCTCGGCCAAGGGCCGCCCCGCAGCCCGCGCCAGAGCGTCGACCGGCAACCCTGCCTCGCCGGCCTCGTCGAGACGCAGGATCGCGCCCAATTCCTCGCGGCGCAGATCATAGGTCCGCTCGATATAGCGCGGCGTCATCCAGGCGGCGACAGGCTGCTCGGCCCGCCACGCCAGCGTGACCGCAAAGGTCAGCGCCCTGACCCCGAAAAACCCCACGGCAACCAGCGCCAGCGCAAAGGCCAGCGTCAGCACCGGATGCCTGCGCCACAATCGCCCGATCATCGCAATACCCCCATGCCCCGCACCAACCCTTCCAGCGTCATCGGCACCATGCGCCCGCCGAAGATGTCACCGATCATGCGCGTCGATTGCGTGTGTTGCCAATGCGCTTCCGGCACGGGGTTGATCCACAGATGCCGCGGCCATTGCGCGCAGGCCCGCTCCAGCCAGACCCGCCCGCTTTCGGCGTTCCAATGTTCGTTGGCACCCCCCGGATGCAAGATCTCATAGGGGCTCATTGCCGCATCGCCGACAAAGATGCAGGTCCAGTCCTGCCCGTGCGTCCGGAGCAAGTCCCACGTCGCCACCTGCGCCGCGCGCCGCCGCGCATTGTCGCGCCAGACGCCTTCGTACAGGCAATTGTGGAAATACCAGCTTTCCAGCGTCTTGAACTCGGACTTCGCCGCGCTGAACAGCTCTTCCATCACCTGCACATGCGGGTCCATCGACCCGCCCACGTCAAGGAAAAGCAGCACCTTCACAGCGTTGCGCCGTTCAGGCCTCGTCTGCACGTCAAGCCAGCCGCGTTCGGCCGTGGCGCGGATCGTGCCGTCGAGGTCCAATTCCTCGGCCGCCCCGTCCCGCGCCCAGCGCCGCAACCGGCGCAGCGCCAGCTTGATCCCTCGCGTCCCCAGTTCCACCCCGTCGTCCAGATCGCGGAACTCGCGCCGGTCCCATACCTTGACCGCACTGCGGTGGCGGCTTTCTTCCTGCCCGATCCGCACGCCTTCGGGGTTGTAGCCGTAGGCCCCGAAGGACGAGGTTCCCGCTGTCCCGATCCATTTGCTTCCGCCCTGATGTCGCGCGCGCTGCTCGGCCAGCCGTTGCCGCAACCGCTCCATCAGCGCGGCAAACCCGCCCGCCGCCTGCACCTCGGCGCGTTCTTCGGGCGTCAGGTGCTTTTCGGCCAGCTTCTCCAGCCAGTCGCGCGGCACCTCCAGCGCGTCGAGCACCGCCGCATCGTCTATGCGCTCCAACCCGCTGAACGACATGGAAAAAGCACGATCGAAGCGGTCCAGATGCGCTTCGTCCTTGACCATCGACACCCGCGCCAGATGGTAGAACCCGTCAATGTCATATCCGGCAATCCCCGCCGATACGCCATCCAGAAAAGTCAGGAATTCCCCGATCGAAACCGGAACGCCCTCGGCCCGCAAAGTTGCGAAAAAGGGCAGTAACATCCGCCCCTCCGCTAGACGATGCGACCGACGACGATGGTGATGACCAGACCGACAAGCGCGAACAGGATGCCATAAGCCGCCCCGTATTGAGCTGCGTCGAGCTTGCGCCCGCCCCGCTTCAACGCCGTCCGCGCCCCGATGGCCGCCCCGATGACCAGCCCAGCAATCACGATCATTCCGTCAGCGCCCCCGATATCGGCGGGGGCACAGCGCCCCGCCTGTCAGCCCTTGCCCGCACCGCCCGCCAGACCCGCAATCTCGTTCATGCGGGCGCGGACCTGCGCGTCAGAGCCGAACCCATACCGTGCCCAACCCAGACTGTCGAGACGCGCCTCGCGGCTTTCCGCCCGCATCCCCAACCGGTCAAGCGCCTGCGCCCGTATCATGTAGAGCGTTGCCAGAAGCGATGCGTTCTCGGCCGCGTTTATCACCGGCCAGGCGCGGTCGGTCAGCGCCAGCGCGTCTTTCGACTGCCCCTGCGCCACGGCAAAGGCCGCAAGCTGCATATCCACATGCGCGGCCTGAATAGTGCCGCCCGGCAGGCTGCGGTAAATCTCGCCCGCCTTGCGGAAGGCCGCAACGGAAGCAGGAAAATCGCCCTTCACATTCGAACGGGCCCAGGCAAACAGGCTGAACGCCATCCGCCCGTCCTGCCAGCCCTGCGCGCGGGCGATAGACAGCATCCGCTCGGCCGCCGCCTTGCGTGCCGCAGGCGACCCGCGCTGCCCCAAAGCTGCCCCGACCGCCGCTTCCCATGCGCGCGGCGTCACGCTCAGATCGCCCATACGGCCGATCGCCTCGCCCCGCGGGTTCAGCCGCGCCAGAATCGCCGGCAGGCGTGCTGCAACCTCGGCCTTGGTCATGCCGCTGTGCAGGGCAGGGTCGTTGTGCGCCCGCAGCACCAGCATGTCGAAGCCGGTCAGCACCGTGTGAAAGTTGTCGTCGTTGAAAACCGAATCCGACAAACGGTACAGGTCGTTCAGCGGCCCCATGGCCTGGGCGACCTCTTCATGCAGACAGTCCCGCACTTCCTGCGGCGACGTGTCCGAGGGCGCAAAGATCGCCACATGTTTGCGCTCCACCACCGTGGTCCAGTCCGTGTCGGGGGCGGCACGGTTGGCGCGGTACTCGGCAAACGACGTCACACGCGGCACCACGAAACAGGCCGCCGAAGGCACCATCTTCGACAAGGCCGAGCGCGGCACGAATTCCATGGTGATGCTGGGGACCACTCCCTTGGGCGCCAAGCCCACATTCAGACCGGCCTCGGTCTGGAAGCGCCGGATCACCCGCGCCAGATCGACCGGCGCGGTGGCGGGCACGTCTCCGGTCAGACCGATGGAGATCGGACCCTCGAACCGGCTCAGCACCGGCAAAGAGCGCCCGCTCTCCATCTGGAACTGCAATTCCAGCATATCCGCCGCGATTTCCGCGTTGGAATACTGCGGCGCGCTACCGGCCCGCCCCGGAAAACTCTGCATCGCAGGCTGGCCAAGACCCGAAACCGAATCCTGCCCGCGGTTCATCGTCACTTCGGCAACAGGCATCTGGGCGCAGGCCCCCAGCAAAAGCGCGAATAGGGGCAGTGTCCGGCGCATGGCGCGGAGAGGCGTTGGAATATACATGTATGGCAGCTCGTTCTTGGCACTGGTACGACGGCAGGACGATCCGGCCGCTCGCGATGCCCGTGGCATCTGTCACCCGCCCGCAAGGATGCCCCCGCATCCTCCGGCCGGACCGGCGCGCGTCTGTGGCAAGCCGTGTCTCTGCCATGACCAAGCGCCGCGCAAGGCGCGAAACCGGCAAAAGGGGACAGAGGGACACCAACACTTCGACACCATTCAAACGCACAACCGACAGGGACAGAAAACCCCGCGCAAGTGTCCGCACTTGGGCACTCCGGTGTCAACTTGCGGGAATCTTCGTGCCCGAAACCGGATCAACCCTTGGAGGGCTGCTTTGCGCGAACCGCTAGATCGGCCACACAAGTATCACGTAATATTTCAAAATATGTCATTTACAGACAGTTTTGTTACCACATTGTGGCGAAACCTTGGCCAAATCACGGCAGAATCATGCGAATCGTTTACCGCCGCGCCGCAAAGGCCAGCCGCTCGAACAGATGGATGTCCTGCTCGGTCTTGAGCAGCGCGCCATGCAGCTTGGGCAAAAGTGACCTACCCTCGCGCCGCAGATCCTCGGCCGTCAGATCCTCGGCCAGGATCAGCTTCAGCCAGTCCAGCACCTCCGACGTGCTCGGCTTCTTCTTCAACCCCGGCACATCGCGAATCTCGTAGAACTGCGCCAGCGCCGCCGCCAGCAGATCCTCCTTGATCCGCGGAAAATGCACGCCGACGATCGCCCGCAGCGTCTCGGCATCGGGAAAGCGGATGAAATGAAAGAAGCACCGCCGCAAGAACGCGTCGGGCAGATCCTTCTCGTTGTTCGAGGTGATGATGACCACGGGCCGGTGCCGCGCCCGCACCGTCTCGCCGGTCTCGTAGACATGGAACTCCATCCGGTCCAATTCCTGGAGCAGATCGTTGGGAAATTCGATATCCGCCTTGTCCACTTCGTCGATCAGCAGCACCACCTTGCCCGCCGCCTCGAACGCCTGCCACAGCTTGCCCTTGCGGATATAGGCGTTCACATCCTGAACCCGCGCCTCGCCCAACTGGCTGTCGCGCAAACGGCTCACCGCATCGTACTCATACAGTCCCTGCTGCGCCCGCGTCGTCGATTTCACATGCCATTCGATCAACGGCAGCCCCAGCGACGCCGCCACCTGCCGCGCAAGCTCGGTCTTTCCCGTCCCCGGTTCCCCTTTCACCAGCAAGGGCCGCTCCAGCGTCACTGCGGCGTTCACCGCCAGCGTCAACGCGTCGGTGGCGATATATCTTGCGGTCGAGGTGAACTTCATCGCGGGCAAACCGTTTTTGCATGGAACGTGCCGACCCTAACGACGCCGCGATTTCGTCGCAACCGCTAGTGACAACGCCCCGCCGATAGTCTAGATGCACCCGCAATTGGGGAGCGCGTCATGACAGCAAGCCACCTGTCGGAGCGATCCGAAGACTTGGAGAGAGCAGCCATGAAGCCCGAGGTGTTCCTGCCAGACGATTACCGTCCCGCCGAGGACGAGCCGTTCATGAATGACCGCCAGCTTGAATATTTCCGCCGCAAGCTTATCAACTGGAAAGCGGAACTCATCGAACAATCCGCCGAGACGATCGACAACCTGCAAGATTCGGCTCGCAACGTCCCCGACATCGCCGACCGCGCCTCCGAAGAAACCGACCGCGCGCTCGAACTTCGCACCCGCGACCGCCAGCGCAAACTCGTCTCCAAGATCGACGCCGCCTTGCGCCGCATCGACAACGGCGAATACGGCTATTGCGAGATGACGGGCGAACCCATCAGCCTCAAGCGCCTCGATGCCCGCCCCATCGCCACCATGACGCTGGAAGCGCAGGAAAAGCACGAACGCCGCGAAAAGGTCCACCGCGACGAGTGACTTGGTCGCAGGGCAGGGTGGGTGCAGGGGGCTTGAACCCCGCGCCCGATGCGCAAAGAATGACGCCGGACCGCACAGGTCCGGCGTTTTGCGTGACGGGGAAGCGACATGAGCCTGATCGGACAGCCGGTAACCATCCTCGGCGCAGGCGTAGCCGGTCTGGCCCTTGCCCGTGCGCTCGCTCTGCGCGGTGCCTCTGTCACCGTGCTGGAACAGGCCGATGCGATCCGCGAGGTCGGGGCGGGCCTCCAGATCAGCCCCAACGGCGCAACCGTTCTGCGCGCCCTTGGCCTGCCGGTCGATTCAATCTCGACCCGCGCCGAAGCGGTCGAACTGCGCGACGGCTTTGACAATTCGCGCGTCCTCCGCCTCGATCTCGCCCGCCTGCGCCCCGATATGGGCTGGCATTTCGTCCACCGCGCCGACCTGATCGGTCTTCTTGCCACCGGCGCACGCGATGCTGGCGTCGATATCCGCCTGCTGACCAGAATCGAAAGCGTCGACCTGTCAGGCGACCGCCCCCGCGCCATCACCGCGCAAGGCCACGTGATCGAGTCCCCGCTTCTCGTCGGGGCCGATGGCCTGCATTCCCCCGCCCGCGCCGCCCTCACCGGCAAGGTCGCACCCTTCTTCACCCATCAGGTCGCATGGCGCGCGGTGCTGCCCAGCCTCCCCGGCGAGCCGAACGTCGCCGAAGTCCACATGGGCCCCGGCCGCCACCTTGTCAGCTATCCCCTCCGCTCCGGCACCCTTCGCAACATCGTCGCGGTTGAAGAACGCCGCCGTTGGGTCGAAGAGGGCTGGACCCTGCGCGACGACCCGATGGAACTGCGTCTCGCCTTCGAAAACTTCAGCCCCCGCGTCCGGGGCTGGCTCGATCAGGTGCAAGACGTCTGGCTATGGGGGCTGTTCCGCCATCCCGTCGCGAAACGCTGGCACGCCGTCCTGCCAAAGGGGGCCATGGCCATCCTCGGCGACGCCGCCCATCCCACGCTGCCCTTCCTCGCCCAAGGCGCAAACATGGCGCTCGAAGACGCATGGGCGCTCGCCGCAGCACTTTCCGCCAGCGACAGCCCCGCCGCTGCGCTCGCCGCCTACCAATCCGCCCGCGCCCCGCGCACGGCCAGGATCGTTCAGGCCGCCAACGCATCGGCCCGCGCCTATCATCTGTCAGGCCCGACCCGCAGCATCGCCCATGCTGCACTCCGCCTCGGCGGCGTACTCGCCCCCGGCATGGCGCTCAAACGCTACGACTGGATCTACCGCCACGACGTGACCGCCTGACCCGCGCCCCCACATTTTCTGTCCGGAAATATCCTCGGGGGTCGGGGGGCAGAAAGCCCCCCGTTCCGCACCCTCAGTTATAAGTAAAGGTCGAAATCTCGCAGATATTGACCGCTTCCTTCACCAGCTCGTCGCCGTCATCGAACACCGCCTTGAAGTCGAATTTGCAATACCCGCTCGAGTCGTCGAAATTGATCACGACCGAAGACCCGCTCGGCAGCACATCCTGCCCGAGGATGTCTTCTTCCCAGCTTTTCGATCCGGTGTTCGACCCGTAGAACTTTACGATGGCATAGCCGGTCTCGTTCACGATCGTCACCCGCCGGTCCAGCGCATGGGCAGGCAGGCTGGCGAAAAGTACGGAACCGGCAAGGATCACGGATGCAAGGCGCGACATGATTGAACCCCCAAAGGACGGTATGTCCTTGGGCAAATGGTTCATCCGGCCCCGCCTTTGGGCAATGTCATAGTTATTTTAGTTAACGAAACGCGGCGCCCTGTGGCCGCGCTGCATCACGGCTTCGTGACTCGATCACAAAGCCAGCTCGACCCAGACCGGCACATGGTCCGACGGTTTTTCCAGCCCCCGCACGGCCTTGTCGATGCCCGCCGTCACCAGAAGGTCGGCGCATTGCGGCGACAAAAGCAGATGATCGATGCGGATGCCGTTGTTCCGCTCCCACGCCCCCGCCTGATAGTCCCAGAAACTATAGCGCCCCGGCGTCTGGTCGACCGCGCGAAAGGCATCGGTCAGGCCCAGATTGACGATCCGCCTGTAAGCCGCCCGCGTCTGGGGCAGAAACAGCGCGTCCTCGGCCCAGACGGCGGGCTTTGCCGCGTCCTCTGGCTGCGGGATCACGTTGTAATCGCCACAAAAGGCCAGCGGCTCCTCGGTGGCAAGCAATTCGGCCACCCGCGCCTCCATCCGCGCCATCCATGCCAGCTTGTAGTCGTACTTTGGCCCCGGCGCTGGGTTGCCGTTGGGCAGGTAAAGTCCGCAGACCCGCACCGACCGCGACTCGCCGATCACCGTGGCCTCGATCCAGCGCGACTGCTCGTCGCTCGCGTCCCCCGGCAACCCCCGCACCACATCCTCCAGCGGCAGCCGCGACAGGATCGCCACCCCGTTGAACCCCTTTTGCCCATGTGTCTCGACGGCAAACCCCATGTCCTCGAAGATCTCGCGCGGAAACCCCTCGTCCACCGATTTGATCTCTTGCAGGCAGACCACATCGGGCTTGGCCTCGGCCAGCCACGCGGGCAAGGCCTCGATCCGCGCCTTGATCCCGTTGATATTGAAAGTGGCGAGTTTCATGGGCATCTCCCTTTGCCCCGTCATAAGGCGGGACAGGGGGCCAAACAAGTCAGGCGATCGCCACCGCAGGCATCCGCGCCGCCGCCAGCCACATCGCATCCAGCGCCCGCAACTCGGCCGGATCGAAGCGGTCGGCCTCCTCCCAGTAACGCCCTGATGGCACGACATAGCCCAAATCCGCCTCGCGCTTCAGCGCGTCTGCGGCAAGACCTGCGTCATAGGGCAGGGGGCTTGCCTGCAAATCCCCAAGCGTCACCCGCGGAAACACCAGCCGCGACGGCCCGTCCGACAGGTTGACCATTGCGCAACCCTGCATCGCGGCCAGCACCATCAACCGCGCCGATTTCGCTTCCAGCGATTGCAGCGTGATATCCGCCCGCAGCGGATCGGCAGTGCCAGCGCCATAGAAATGCGTCGCACCCGCCGGATAATGCATGTCGCAACCGAAAGCGGCGATCACCTTTGGCCGCAACGCATGCAATGCCCAATAGCCAGCGGTAAAGGCCATGGTCCCTCCCGCATAGACAAAGCCGCCATAAGCGTTCTGCGCGGGCACGAAATCCTCTTGCAGCACCGTGACCTGACCGGCCTTCGGCACCGGGCGGCGGTCCTCGGGGTAATCCCACGGGTAGATATGGTAATCCCAGTCGGGACGCACGGCATGCGCGTTGTTGATCGCAACTATCGCGTCAATACCACTGCGCGGCCAGTCTGCCGCGCGCGTCACCATCGGCGCAGAGCCGAGCATCAGTACAACCGCCATTTCCCGCACGTCCCGCCTTGCCAGGCTGGAAACCATAGCGCAGCACGCCGCAAGGGCGAGGGCAAGGTTAGGATTTATCCTGTCAGATCATACAGAAAAGCTTGTCCCGCAGCCGCAGGACGATGTCGCATTCGGGTTTTGGATGACGAACCGCGCGCCGATCAACTCTTCCGTATAATCGATCACCGCGTTTTGCAGGAAGGGCAGCGACACGGCATCCACCAGAACCTTTTGCCCGCCCTTTTCAAGCACCAGATCATCCGCGCCCGCATCGTCCAGCCGGATGTCATACTGGAACCCCGAACAGCCACCGCCCTCGACCGCCACGCGAAGCGCCTTCTGCTCTCCGGTCGCCTCGCAAATCTCGGCAAGGCGGGCAAAGGCGCGGTCGGTCACGCGCGGCGGCAAATCGGTCGGAAGTTGCAGGTCCATGATGAAATCCGTGGTCCAAAGGGGTGACCTTGAATATAGGAGGGGAAAGACCATTCAACAAGAACAGGTTGCCCATGCTTGCCCCCTATGCCTGCCACCCCGACCAGTCCCGCGGCAGGCTGCATCAGGAACGCATGTCCTCCTTCCGCTCGCCCTTCCAGCGCGACCGCGACCGCATCATCCATTCCTCGGCCTTCCGCCGCCTGAAACACAAGACGCAGGTCTTCGTCGAACACGAAGGCGACTACTACCGCACCCGCCTGACCCATTCGATCGAGGTGGCACAGGTCGCCCGCACCATCTCGGGCGTTCTCGGCCTGAACACCGACCTGGCCGAGGCGATCGCTCTGGCCCACGACCTTGGCCACACTCCCTTTGGCCACACCGGCGAAGATGCGCTCGGCCTGCTCATGCAGCCCTACGGCGGCTTTGACCACAACGCGCAGGCCCTGCGGATCGTCACGCGGCTGGAACGGCACTACGCCGATTTCGACGGTCTGAACCTGACATGGGAAAGCCTCGAGGGTATCGCCAAGCACAATGGCCCCGTCACTGGCCCGAATGCCGACAAGAAGCACGCAGGCCCGCTCCCCTATGCGCTGGCCGAGGTGAACGCCCTCTGGGACCTAGAACTTTCCACCCACGCGAGCGCCGAGGCGCAGGTCGCAGCCATCGCCGACGATGTCGCCTATTCCCACCACGATCTGCACGACGGCCTGCGCTCGGGCCTCTTTAGCGAAGCCGACCTGATGGACCTGCCCGTCACCGGCCCCGCCTTTGCCGAAGTCGACGCCCTTTATCCCGGTCTCGACAAGATGCGCCGCCGGCACGAGGCGCTGCGCCGCGTGTTCGGCCGCATGGTCGAAGATGTCATTGCCGTAGCACATAACCGCCTGTCGGCCGCGCAACCCAAAAGCGTGGACGACATCCGCCACCTCGGCACCACGGTGATCCGCTTTTCCAAACCGCTCTATCAGGAACTGAAGGCGATCCGCTCGTTCCTGTTCCACCGCATGTATCGCGCCCCCAGCGTCATGGCCGAACGCGCCAAGGTGACGCGCGTGGTCAATGACCTTTTCCCGCTGTTCATCGCGCAGCCCGACCGCCTGCCCGACGAATGGCGCACCGATGTGCGCGCCGCCACCGACGAGGTGACGCTGGCCCGCATCGTGGCCGATTACGTCGCAGGCATGACCGACCGCTTCGCCATACAGGAACACGCCCGCCTGTTCGGAGGCGTCGAAGGCCGATGACACCCGATTACGACGCCTGGCACCGCCAACGCCTTGCCGATCTGGCGGCCCCCGACGGTTGGCTGAACCTGACCGACCGCATCGACATCGGGCAGGCCAGCTATTCCCTCGGCAGCAACCCCGCAAACGATCTGCGCCTTTCTGCAGGGCCAGGCTACCTCGGCACACTCCATACGCAGGGGAACGAAGTGACCCTCGCCTCCGCTGGCGAAACCTGCCCCTTCGTTGCCACCACTGGCAACCCGATGCTCGAAACCGCAGGACTGCTGCTTGAGATCATGACGGTCGATGACCAACGCTCGCTCCGCGTCCGCGATCTGGGAAAGCGCGTCACAGCCCCCGAAATCCCGCGCTACCCCGCCACGCCCGCATGGCGCATCACCGCAAAGTGGACCCCGCTTGCCACGCCGCGATCCGTCGACATCGATATGGTCAACGGCGCGACCGTCACATTGCAGCAAACCCACCGCGCCGAATTCACCCATGACGGCCAACCCGTCGCCCTGACCGTCGCCCACCACAAGGCCGAAGGCCCGATGTTCGTCTTCCGCGACAAGACCGCAGGCGAAACCTACGGCGCAGGCCGCTTCCTATATGGCAGCGAAAACCCCGACGGTACCATCACCCTGGATTTCAACTGCGCCTTCAACCCGCCCTGCGCGTTTAGCGAACACGCCATCTGCCCGCTTCCCCCACGCGAAAACATCCTCCCCTTCCGCATCGAGGCAGGCGAGAAAATTCCCTTAACCTGAAGATTTTTCTGCGAAAAATCTCGCCTCCTGCTCCCGCGGTCAAAAAGTGAGGGGGCCAGCCCCCATCGGCCCTTGGCCGATTCCCCCGGAGTATTTGCCGCAAGGATGAAGACGCATGCTTTTGCTCTTCACCTTTGCCCAAGTACTCATCTTTATTCGACTTCGGCCGGTAGCGGTCACGTTAGCCGTTTCGCCCTGATTTTTCGCAGAAAAATCGTCGGGTCGCGCGATCAGCGCCGCGCGGCCTGCAGCCAGACCAGCGCCAGCCCGACCGACAGGATCGCGTTCCAGCCAGCCATCGAAATCTCCAGCATCTGCCACGCAATCGCGTCGCAGCGGATCACCGCGCCCACCGTCACATCGGGGTTCAGCAGGTCGGTCATCGACACCCCGCCCAGCGAGCTTGCGGTGCAGGATGCCAGACCCTCCCACCACTTCTGCTCGACGCCGACATGAAACACCCCGATCGCCGCCGTGGCCAACGCCGCGATGGCGCCCAGAACCGGAAGCACCCGCCCGCCGATCGCCAGGGCCAAAGCCCCGATCAGCACCGCCGCCGCATGGGGCCACCGTTGGTAAAGGCACAACTGGCAGGGCGCCAGACCGCCGATGTACTGAAAGGCGAAAGCCCCCGCCAACAAAAGCGCCGATCCTCCGGCCGCGATGGCAACCAGCCTGTTTCGGGGCGTTTCCAGCATCACATCACCTCGTAAAGGGCGACCAGAACAGCCACCACAGCCAAGACCGCCAAAGCAATCCATTTGAACCGCGTCTCGAAAAATGTCGCGATCCGCACGCCATACCGGCGCAAAAGCCATGCGAGCAGATAGAACCGCCCGCCGCGCGCCACGATGGCCGAGACGATGAACAGTTTCAGATCGAAGGCAACCACCCCTGACAGGATCGTGACCACCTTCATCGGCGGAATATGCGACAGCCCCGAGGTTACAAGCATGGTCAGGATCGCCGCATCCCCGGTCCGCGCCTTCAGGGCATCAAAGGCCGCAGCCTTGCCGTAAAAGTCCAGTATAGGCAGCGCCAGCGCATGAAACGCCCAATGCCCGATCGCCCAGCCGAGGATCCCGCCAAGCACGCTCGTGACCGTCGCGATCAGCGCATAGCGCATCGCCCGCTCGGGCCGCGCCAGACACATCGGCACGAACAGCACATCCGCGGGCACAGGAAAGACCGAGCTTTCGACAAAGCTCAATGCCCCCAGCGCCACCGGAGCCTGCTTCGATCCCGACCAGCGCAGCGTCCAGTCGTAAAGTCCTCGGATCATCCCGGCCCTCGCCTGCGTTGTGCAAGGGCCTTGCATCACGGGCAGGGATCAAGGTCAAGTGACGGGGTCTATCGAAAGGATGGCACGATGGAATGGCGCGGACGGCGGGGCAGCAACAATATCGAGGATCGCCGCCGCATGGGCGGGGGCGGCAGGGCAGGGGTCGGCGGCGTCGGCGTAATCGCGGTCGTCCTGATCGGCTGGTTCTTCGGCGTCGATCTGACACCGCTTCTGCAAGACGGCCAGCAAACCGCCCCGCAAGGCCAGACCCGTGAACTGACCGCCGAAGACCGCGAGATCGGCCAATTCGTCTCGGTCACCCTCGCCGATACCGAAGAGGTCTGGCAGGCCGTCTTCCGCGACCAGGTCGGCCAGCCCTACACCCCCGCCACCCTGGTCCTGTTCAGCGGCGCCACCCGGTCGGGCTGCGGCGGTGCAACCGAAGCCTCGGGGCCATTCTACTGCCCGCTCGACAAAAAGGTCTACCTCGACACAGGCTTTTTCCGCACCCTCGAACGCCAGCTCGGCGCGGGCGGCGATTTCGCCGCAGCCTATGTGATCGCCCATGAAATCGGCCACCATGTGCAAGACGAACTCGGCATCCTCGAAGAAACCACCCGCATGCGCCAATCCATGTCGGAAGCGGATGCGAACGCCGTCTCGGTCCGCGTCGAATTGATGGCCGATTGTCTCGCCGGTGTCTGGGCCAAGGGCGCGCAGGCGCAGTTCGGCAGCATCGAGGCGGGCGACATCGCCGAGGCGATGAATGCCGCGGCCCGCATCGGCGACGACACGCTGCAACAGAACGCAGGCCGCCGCCCCGTGCCCGACAGCTTTACCCATGGCACATCCGACCAGCGGATGCGCTGGTTCGCCACCGGGCAGGATACGGGCCAAATCGACAGTTGCGATACGTTTGGTGCCCGCACACTCTGACAGGCCACAGGCGCGCGGCGCTTTGCCAAAACTCCGGTCCCTTGCGCTTGACTTCCCCCGCCCGATCCTCCTAGAACACGGCCCAGTGCGGGTGTGGTGGAATGGTAGACGCGACAGACTCAAACTCTGTTTCCGAAAGGAGTGTCGGTTCGAGTCCGACCACCCGCACCATATTTTCGATTATGGAATGTGCCAGCCACGCCGCATGAAGCGGTGTGATTCCGGCCATTCTCCGCCCCGGTCCCTCGCCGGGCATCTTGGCGCCGGAACCGCGCCGCCCGTCAGGCATTTCCCCTGACAGCTTCCATCCGGTCGAAAGGGATCATCATGGCGGGAAACAAATCCAAGGGCGGCAAAGGAGCGGGGTCGTCCAACGACCAGCGCGGCGGTATCGCCAAAGCGCAGGAATCGGCCCGCAAAGGCGGCCAGGACACCGCATCGAGCGCATCCGAGCCCAAAGCAACCGGAGCGTCCAAAGGCGGCAAATCGGGCGGCAAGTCCTGACCGCTGCGGCGCACTGATCTGGTTTGAATACTTAAGATAAGGGCGGCGCATCCGCTGGTTGCATTGCGCCGCCCGCCCCTTGGCGCGATATTCACCGGCGATAATCCGCCCAAAAGGTATCCGCCATGACCATCCGCAATCCTTCCGATCCTACTCTTGGCATGCTGAACGTGACCCAGCACTGGTTCGACAACGATATGGACCAATGGGGCAAGACCAAGGGTGACGAGGTGTTCGAGGGTGGCCACCGTGTCTCGCGTCTGCTTGGCCCCGACGGCGCGCCGTTGGTCTATCCCAAGGCGAGGCTCGGCTTCGACCTGACGCCCCGCAAACGCCGCTGACAGTTTCAAATCCCCGCCTGCCACGCTATAGCGAGCAAAACGCAAGGCGCAGCGGGGGGCGGGCGGATGGAGCGGATCGACAGGCTCATGATGCAGGGCGCGGGTCTCTGGCTCGCGCTGTTTCTGACCCTGATCCTTGCCCTTCCCGGTTTCTTCTCGCTTCCCCCCGTCGACAGGGACGAGGTGCTTTTCGCCCAATCCTCGGCCCAGATGCTCGGCTCGGGGGATCTGGTGGACATCCGCTTCGCCGACCAAAGCCGTTACAAGAAGCCGGTCGGCATTTACTGGCTGCAAACGCTGTCGGCGGCGGTCACCGGCCAGCCACAGGCAATCCAGAGCTACCGCCTCGTCTCGCTTCTGGGCGGGCTGATCGCGGTCGGCTTCACCTACGGCATCGCCCGCCGCATCCTGACCCCGGCAGGGGCGACCCTCGCTGCCGTCATGCTGGGGTCGTGTTTCATCCTCGGGGCCGAGATGCGGCTTGCCAAGACCGATGCCTTCCTTTTGGGCAGCATCACGGCGGCAGGCTTCGTGCTGGCCCGGCTCTGGCTTCCGGCGGGAAAGGGCCAGTCGGTGGCTTTGCCCGCGCCTTGGGCGGCTCTGTTCTGGGTGGCGCTTTCGTTTCAGATCCTTGTGAAAGGCCCGATTGGCCCGCTTGTGACCCTGCCGCTGCTCGCAGGCCTGTGCTGGCTGCGCCGCGACCTTGCGATCCTGCGCGCCCTGCGCCCGATTTGGGGCCTCGCCCTGACCGCAGCCCTTGTCCTGCCGTGGCTCGTCGCCATCACCCTGCGCTCTGACGGGGCGTTCTGGACGGCTTCGGTCGGCCAAGACATGCTGGCGAAAGTGGGCGGCGCCAAGGAAAGCCACGGCGCGCCCCCCGGCAGCTATCTGATCGGCCTCTGGCTGACCTTCTGGCCCGCAGCCCTCCTTCTTGGCCCCGCAATCCCCGCGATCTGGCGCAACCGCCGCGCGCCTGTCGTGGCCTTTGCCGCGCTCTGGATCTTGCCCTTCTGGCTGGTGTTCGAGGCGACGCCGACAAAACTGGTGCATTACACCATGCCGACTTATCCGATGCTGGCGCTGCTGGCCGCCTGGTCCTTTACCACCTATGGCGCGGGAAACCGCTGGCTGGCACGGGCGCTGGCCGTCGTGCCCTTCCTGCTTCTCGCAGCCCTGATCTATGGCGCGGCCGAAGTCGGCGGCACTCTGGCATGGACCTACTGGACCGGAACCCTGGCGCTACTCGCCGCCACCGCTTTCCTGCTGGTCGCGCAAACGAAATCCCGGACCGGAGCCGCCACTCTCGGGCTCTTTGCCTGCGGTGTTGCGCTGTCCTTCGCCTTCTACCCCACGCTGGCCCGCATGCCGGTGCTTTGGCCCGCCCCCGCCATTGCCGCGCTCGAACGCGCCGGCTGCCGCTTGGTGGTTGCAGGCTATACCGAACCTTCGCTCGTATTTCTGACGCAAAACCGCGCAATCCGCAGCGACGGGGCAGGGGCCGCCGCCGAATGGGCAAAACCGGGCTGCATCACCGCCGTGATCGACCAGCGCGAAAAGGCGGCCTTCGGCCAAGCCGGAAGCCCGTCGCAGACGATCACCGCAATCGCCCTTGGCAATGGCCGCAAACTCGCGCTCTCGGTCTTTACCCGCGACTGAGGCGGAACGCCGCCAACGCCGCGAGCACATCGGCATCGTTGCCCGGCTGAAACCTGTCCCCGAACGAACGCGGCTAACGGACAACCGCGCCCGGTTGGGTGCAGGCTATCCAACCTGTCAAGACGATCTCGCATGAACCGCCCGAGCACTGGCAGGCCTGCAACTCTCCTTGATCCGAGCAGATGTATTCGCCATGGGTCGCCGCCCGCCCGCCAAAGGGGTTGGAACAACTGCCGGAACCCGATGCAATGGGGGCAGGTTCAGGCGTGGGTCTTGATTGCGGGGGCGGAGCCGCCATCGCCATGCTCGCATATGTGGCGAGTAATGATACTGTGATAGTGTGAGCGGTGTCGAATTTGGTGAGGACTTCCGGCGGAATGTCATCGCGATTTGTGAATAGGCCTTCAATGGAAGCCATGTAAGCTTTGCAGGCTTTTTCCGTTGGCGAAGTTCTTCTGTCATATGCGTCGAGCTCGGCTCGCGAATAATGGCGCTGCTCCACCTCGTAGGGATGGTACCTGCAGTCTGACGGAAACGGAATCGCAAGCGCCTTTGCCGCTTTATCTGTTGATGCGGGAAGCTTTCCGCCCTTCAGGCAGGGGTTGTAGGTGCCGCTTCCCTTGACCTCGCAGCCCTCGTGTTCGGCGGGGTCGGGGCGCGGAGCATCGGGCGCTTTCGTGAAGGCTTCGACATCCGTGGCCAGATCGTCCATCGGGGTGACGCAGGCAGAAAGAAGCAGCGCGGCAAGGAACACAAGCGTAGCGGATCGGGGGAACGGCATCACTCATGACTCCGGATAGGAACAACACAGGCTTGCATGATAATCTATCCTTACATGCATGCCGAAGGAAAAGTTTCGGCCTCGCCCCGCGACTTAGGGCGCGGTGCCGCCCGCGCGCCATGCCGCCCAAGCCTCGGGCGTGTCGAGATCGGTGGTCGCATGGCCCTGTGGAAGCGTGACAAGCCGCACCCGTGCGGCGTGACGCGCAAGCACCCACCTCGCCCCTTCATCCCCCGTCAGACCAAGCAATTCGCCGCGCAAATCGGCGGGAAACAGCACGGGATGCCCCGGCGTCCCGTCAGGATCGGCCCCCCGCCAGACGCACGCGGGATCGGCCGCTGACGCGGCGATCACCGCGGTCAGGTCGGGCGTGTCGATCAGCGGTAAATCCGAGAGCAGCAGCAGTACCGCTGACCCTTCGGGCAAGGATTGCACACCTGCCACCAGACTCGCAGCCATGCCTTCGGTCGCTTCTGTAGCAGTAACCGATGCCACATCCAGACCATCCAGCGCGGCACGCCGCGCGGGCCGGTCTGCCGCCAGAACCAACGTTACGGGACAGCCAGTGGCCAAGGCCACACCGGCGACGCGCCGCAAAAGCGGCGCGCCCTCGACCACTTCCAAAAGCTTGTCCGCCCCTCGCATCCGGGAGGACGACCCTGCGGCAAGGATCAGGATATTCGGGGTCATGCTGTGCCTGCCAAAGTCGGGGGGCAGAATGCCCCCCGAGGATATTTGAGGACAGAAAATGAAGAAAGGGGGCGCTTGGCCCCCTTTGCAAACTTATCCGCGCATCCTTGCGCCATCCCCGTCCCACAAGGGTGCGAGGTGGACCGTTGCGCGGCGCCGTTCGCCGAGGATTTCGATCTCGCATTCCAGACCGTCCTTGACCTTATCGGCAGGCAAAAAGCCCATCGCCGCCGATTTGCCGGTCCAGTGGCTGAAGCCGCCACTGGTGCAGAACCCGACCACGTTGCCCTCCAGCCAGATCGGCTCCCAGGCCACCACATCGGCGTCGTTTGCATCGACGACGAAGTTGACCAGACGCCGCTTCGGCCCGCTCGCCTTTTCAGCCGTTGCCGCCGCCTTGCCGATCCAGTCGGCCTCCTTGTTCCAGCGGATGAACCGGTCGAGCCCGGTTTCGGCGGGCGTATAATCAGGCGAGAACTCGCGCCCCCATGACCCGAACCACTTGTCGAGCCGCAGGGACATCATCGCCCGCATCCCGAAGGCGCGGATGCCAAGATCCTTGCCCGCTTCGTTCAGCACGTCCCACAGGTGGCGCACCGACATGTGGTCGGTAAAGATCTCGAAGCCCAGATCGCCAGTGTAGCTGACGCGCTGCACGAGGCAATTGGCCATGCCCACGGTCATGCGCTTGGCATCCATGAACTTGAAGGCCTCGCCCGACACGTCCGAGCGTGTGACGCGTGACAGCAACTCACGCGCCTGCGGCCCTGCGATCTGGAAGCCCGACACCGCATCCGACACGTTGTCGACGCGCACGCCCTCCATCATGTTCTGCTCGAACCAGCGGCCGTGCCAGCCCTGCGCGCCATAGCTGGCGGTCAGCTGGAATTCGGTTTCCGACAGGCAGGTCACCGTGAAATCGCCGATGATCTTGCCCGAATGCGCCAGCATCGGCGTCAGCGACAGACGCCCCGGCTTGGGGATCGCCCCCGCCATGATCCGGTCCAGCCATGCCCGCGCATTCGGCCCCGTGACCTTGTATTTGCCGAAGTTCTGCACCTCGTTGATGCCCACGCCGTTCCGCACGGCCAGCACCTCTTGGCGCGTCGCCTCCCATGCGTTCGAGCGTTTGAACGAAGGCTCCTCATAGCGCGGCTCGCCGGGCAGGGCGTAGTAGTTCGGCACTTCCAGCCCGTATTGCTGGCCCCAGACCGCATCCATCTTGTCGAAGACTTCATACATCGGCGTGGTGCGGAAGGGCCGCGCTGCCGGACGCTCCTCGTTCGGATAGCTGACCGAGAAACGCATCTGGTAATTCTCGATCACCTTGGGCACGGTATAGCCCGGCGAGGTCCAGTTGCCGAAGCGCGACACGTCGAAGCCGCGCGGATCACGCTCCACCTCGCCCTCGATCATCCATTGCGCCAAGGCCAGACCCATGCCGCCGCCTTGGGAGAAACCGGCCATGACAGCGCAGGCAGACCAATAGTTCCGCAAGCCCGGTACCGGCCCGATCAGCGGGTTTCCGTCAGGAGCAAAGGTGAACGGCCCGTGGATCACGCGCTTGACGCCCGCACGCTGCAGGGCGGGGAAGCGGCGGTACGAGAACTCGATCGAGTCGGCAATCTTGTCGAATGCATCGGGCAGCAATTCCTGCCCCCAGGTCCAGGGCGTGCCGTCGATGCTCCACCCCTCGCAGGGCTTTTCGTAGAACCCGATGCAGAAGCCGCGGCCTTCCTGACGCAGGTAGCTTTCGCCACCCGGGTCCATCACATGCGGGAATTCGCGCCCGCCACGGGCAACGATTTCGGGGATGTCGTCGGTCACGATATACTGGTGCGCCATCGGCAGCAACGGCAGGTAAACCCCTGCCATCGCACCTACTTCCCGCGCCCACAGCCCGCCTGCGTTCACCAGATGCTCGCAGGTGATTGTGCCCTTGTCGGTCACCACTTCCCAACCATCGCGCGTCGGGTTCGTGGCGATCACCTTGGTGTGCAGCACGATTTCCGCCCCGCCCATCTTGGCCGCCTTGGCATAGGCATGGGTGGTGCCGTAAGGGTCGAGGTGGCCGTCGAGCGGGTCATAAAGCGCACCCACGATCCCTTCGAGGTTGACCATCCCGTCGGTCAGCTTGGCAATCTCTTCCGGCCCGAGGATTTCGGTATCCAGCCCCATGTAACGGTGCTTGGCGCGTTCGGCCTTCAACTGCTCGAACCGCGCGGCATTGTCGGCCAGCGTGATGCCACCCACATGGTGCAACCCGCAGGACATGCCGGTGATCGCTTCAAGCTCTTTGTACAACCGGATCGTATAACCCTGCAACGCCGCCATGTTGGTGTCGCCGTTCAGCGTGTGGAACCCGCCCGCCGCATGCCACGTGCTGCCAGAGGTCAATTCCGACCGCTCGATCAGCGTGACATCCGACCAGCCAAGCTTGGTCAGGTGGTACAGCACCGAACAGCCGACGACGCCACCGCCGATGACGACGACACGGGTATGGGTTTTCATGGGGGATCCCTCGCAAAAATGTTGCCGCCACATTCACCGCAGTGCCTGAAAGTCTCATGCCGGAACGCGACAAAAAATGTCGCAAGCCAAGCGTCGCCCGCAAAGCAAAAGGGCGAACCCCATGGTCCGCCCCGTCGCATTTACCCGTCGCTTTTCCCGGTCGCCATTCCCCGCTGCCGCGCCAAGCCTCACTTGCCGGGCAACAACCCGCGCGGACTGAACCGCAGCACCAGAAGCAGGATGACCCCCAGCGTCAACAGCCGCATATGCGGCGCCGCTTCCACCAGATGCGCCTTGAACCAGCCATCCGCCAAGCCGCTTGTCAAAAGACCCATCATTCCCGGCCCAAGGCTTTCGACAATCAGCCAAAGCCAGCCGATCAACAGCCCACCCAGCACCGACCCCCAGTTGTTGCCCGACCCGCCCACGATGACCATCACCCAGATCAGGAAGGTGAACCGCAACGGGTTATAGGTGCCGGGCACCAATTGGCCTTCCATGCTCGTCATCATCGCCCCGGCGATTCCGACGACCGCCGAGCCGAGGATGAAGATCTGCAAATGCCGCTTGGTGACGTTCTTGCCCATCGCATTCGCCGCGACCTCGTTGTCGCGGATCGCCCGCATCATGCGGCCCCAAGGGGAATGCAGCGCCCGTTCCGACAGCCAGATGATCGCCAGAAGCACCAGCGTGAACAACACGACGTAGCACAGCTTCACGATGATCGTCGATGCCGTCACCGGATCGAAGCCCCAGCGCGTCACCCAGTCAAGGAAACCGGGGTCTTTCTGCAAGAACACCTCATACGGAACCGGCCAGGGGCGCGGCAACTCGTCCACGTTCTTGACGCCCCGCGCCAGCCAATCCTCGTTTCGCATCACCGCCACGATGATCTCGGCGATGCCAAGCGTGGCAATGGCAAGGTAATCCGACCGCAGCCCCAAGGCTGTCTTGCCGATGGCCCAGGCCGCCGCCGCCGCCAGCAATCCGCCCACCGGCCAAGCCAGAAGCGAGGGCAGGCCCAAGCCGCCAAGGTTACCGAATGTCGCCGGATCGTTCGACTCGACCGCCATGACCGACGGGTCGATCACGGCGCGGAACACCACGAAGCCCAGCACCAGAATGGCCATCGTGGTCAGCATCCGCGCGCGCCCCGCCGCCATGCGGTTCCAGACAAAGACCGCCAGCGCGATCGAGGCCGCGCCAAGCAACAGCCCCGTCAGAATTCCCGGCCCGCCCGCGTTCCAGCCAGCAACGACAGGCTGCGCTGACACCAGCACCACTGCCAGCCCGCCCAACGCGGTAAAGCCCATGATCCCGGTGTTGAACAAGCCGGCATAGCCCCACTGGATATTCACCCCCAGCGCCATGATCGATGACAAAAGCCCCATCAGCAGGATGGAAAGTGCAAGGTTCCAGCTGAACAGGAACCCGGTTCCGGCATAAAGCAGCGCCAGAACAACAAAGAGGATCGTCGTCCGGTTCATACCGATTTCCCCTTGAAAAGCCCGGTGGGCATGAACAGCAGCACAAGGATCAGGATCGCGAAACTGACCGCAAGTTTGTAATCGGTCGACATCAGCTGGATCAGATTGTCCGGCGCCATGCTTTCAGGCACCACATAGGTCAGAACCTTCTTCCACGCATAGGTGACCGTGACTTCCGAGAACGCGATCACGAATCCGCCCGCAATCGCGCCCAAGGGGTTGCCAAGCCCGCCGACGATGGCGGCGGCAAAGATCGGCAACAAAAGCTGGAAATAGGTGAAGGCCTTGAACGATTTGTCCAAGCCGTAAAGCACCCCCGCAATCGTCGCGAGGGCGGCGGCGATGATCCACGTTACCTGCACCACACGGTCGGGGTTGATGCCCGACAAAAGCGCCAGATCCTCGTTGTCCGAAAACGCCCGCATCGATTTGCCGGTACGGGTCTTTTGCAAGAACCAGAACAGCCAGGCCACCACGACCACCGCCACCACGACCGTGATCGCCTGCGTCGACCGGATCGCCAGCCCCTCGGCCAGCCCCGTCATCGCCTTGAAATCACCGGCCGAGATCAGGAACCGCCCGCCATCCGCGAAATTCTGCTCGTCTACCCCGATGAACAGCCGCACGATCCCGTTCATCACGAACATCACGCCCAGCGAAACCATGACAAGAATGGTCGGCACAGCCTTCTTTTTGCGATAGAATTTATAGATCAGCCAATCCGTCGCCAGAACCAGCAACGCCGTAGCGGCGATCCCGAAGGGCAGCCCCAAAAGCGCGGTCGGCAACACGCCAAAGGTAATCCCCATGGCCTGAAACCCCCATGTGGCGTAGATCGTCACCATGGTGCCGAAAGCCATGGTGTCGCCATGGGCAAAGTTCGAAAAACGCAGGATGCCATAGATCAGCGTCACCCCCAGCGCGCCCAGCGCAAGCTGCGCGCCATAGGCAAGACCCGGCACGAAGACAAAGTTGAGGAATGCGATCAACGCGTTCAGAAAATCCATCTCAACCCCCGAGGAAGGAACGGCGGACCTCGGGGTCGGCCATCAGGGCCGCTCCGGTGTCGGTGAAACGATTGGCGCCCTGCACCAGTACATAGCCCTTGTCGGCGATGTTCAGCGCCTGACGCGCGTTCTGCTCGACCATCAGGATCGAGATGCCGGTGCGCGCCACTTCGATGATGCGGTCGAACAATTCGTCCATAACGATGGGCGAAACCCCCGCCGTCGGCTCGTCAAGCATCAGCACCGATGGCTGGGTCATCAGCGCGCGCCCCACCGCCACCTGCTGGCGCTGCCCGCCGGACAATTCCCCCGCAGGCTGCAACCGCTTCTGCTTCAGGATCGGGAACAGGTCGTAGACCTGCGCCAGCGTATCCTTGAAATCGTCGCGCCGGATGAAAGCCCCCATCTCGAGGTTCTCTTCCACCGTCATCGACGTAAAGATGTTTTGCGTCTGCGGCACGAAGCCCATGCCCTTGGCCACACGGTCCTGCGGTGACAGGGCGGTGATATCCTCGCCCGCCAGCTTCACCTGACCGCTCCGCAGTTGCAGCATGCCGAACACAGCCTTCATCGCCGTCGATTTGCCCGCGCCATTCGGCCCGACGATCACGGCGATCTGGCCCTTTTCGACCGCGATGGTACAGCCATGCAGGATATCCGCCCCGCCATAGCCCCCCGTCATCGCCTCGCCGATGAGAAACGGTTCAGCCATTGCACATCCCCCGCACCGCTACGAATTTCCTGCGAAAATTCAGCGGTCCCACCCGCTGCGAAAGCGCCCGAATTTTCGCAGAAAATTCATTGGCGCGGCTGCCTGCGACATCAGCCATGCGCGGCCTCCTCTTTGACCTTGTTCTTCAACCCCGTACCCAGATAGGCCTCGATCACGCGCTCGTCGTTCTTGACCTCGTCCACAGTGCCCTGCGCCAGAACCTTGCCCTCGGCCATGCAGATCACCGGATCGCAAAGCCGTGCGATGAAATCCATGTCATGCTCGATCACGCAGAACGTATAGCCGCGCTCCTTGTTCAGCCGCACGATGGCATCGCCGATGGTGTTCAGCAGCGTCCGGTTCACACCCGCACCCACCTCGTCGAGGAAGACGATCTTGGCATCCACCATCATGGTGCGCCCCAGTTCCAACAGCTTCTTCTGCCCACCCGAAATCTGGCTCGCCTTCTGGTCGGCCAGATGGGAAATGGTCAGAAACTCCAGCACCTCGTCGGCCTTGTCGGCAAGCGCCTTTTCCTCGGCCGCGACGGCGTTGCGGTTGAACCAGGCGTTCCAGAGCGTCTCGCCTTTCTGGCGTGCAGGTACCATCATCAGGTTCTCGCGCACCGTCATCGACCCGAATTCATGCGCGATCTGGAATGTCCGCAGCAGACCCTTGGCAAACAGCTCGTGCGGCGGCAGGCCGGTAATATCCTCGCCATCCATGATCACGCGCCCGCTCGTGGGCGGCAGCCGCCCCGCTATCACGTTGAACAGCGTGGTTTTCCCCGCGCCATTCGGTCCGATCAGCCCCGTGATCGACCCCGTCCCGATGGTCAGCGAAGCGCCGTCAACGGCATGAAAGCCGCCGAAATGGCGGTGAAGATCCTCGACAACGATCATCCGTATCCCCCGGAAAAACCCCTATGGACCCAGTCTCCCGCCGGTATGCCAGCGTGGCGCGGTCCTCTTTTTAACGAACGGCCCGGGCTAATGCCCGGGCCGCCGCATCTCGTCAAGACCTGCGAAAGATCAGCGGAAGCCGATCGTTTCGATCTTGCCGTCCTTGATCTCGATCTCGCGGTAGCGCCCTGCGCTCTCGCCCGGTCCGATCAGTTCCACGGCCGTGGCGCCTTCGAAGTCCACGTCCTGACCGTCGAGGATCAGTTGCAGACCCTTGGCAAGCTCGCCCGGATAGATCTTCTCGCCCGGAGCGTTGGCAACTTCGAGGATCTTGCCGGCGTAATCAGCCGATTTCGACGATTTGGCAGCCTGCATCGCCAGCGCGAACAGCGCAGCCGCATCATAGGATTCCGGCGAATAGGCCGAGGTCCCGTCAAAGCCCAGTTCCTTGGCCTTGGCTTCGAAGGTCGCAGCGCCTGCCGAATCCGAACCGGCGATCTGGCCGAACGACCCGTTCAGGCCCGGACCGATGGCAGCGGGAAGCGAGTCGCCCACCATGCCGCCCGGCAGCACGAACTTGTCAAAGGCGCCCGAATCGAGCGAACCCTGGATGATGCCCTTGCCGCCCTGGTCGAGGTAGCCCGCAACCACGAGGATGTCGCCACCGGCAGCCGCCAGCGCGCCGACTTCGGCCGAGTAGTCGGCCTTGCCGTCTTCATGGGCTGCGTTGATCGTGATGGTTCCGCCCAGCGCGGTGTAGGACGTGGCAAATGCCTCGGCCAGACCCTTGCCGTAGTCGGTGTTGGTATAGGTCAGCGCGACCGACTTCAGACCCTTTTCCATCAGGATGCCAGCCATCACTTCGCCTTCGCGCGCATCCGACGGAGCGGTGCGGAAGAACAACCCGTCATCTTCGGCGGTCGAAAGCGCGGGCGAGGTGGCCGAGGGCGAGATCATCGCGATCCCGTTCGGACGCGCCACGTTCTGCAACACGGCACCGGTCACGCCCGAGCAGTCGCCGCCGACGATACCGGCCACGCCATCGGTGGTCACCAGACGCTCGGCAGCCGAGGTGGCAGCCGCGGAATCGGTGCAGGTCGAGTCTGCTTCGACGACGGTCAGGGTCGAGCCGTCAAGGAACAGCTTGGAAGCGTTCACTTCGTCGACCGCCATCTTGGACGAAGCCAACATGTTCGGGGTAAGCGATTCGATGGGACCGGTGAAACCGATCAGCACGCCGAGTTTCACATCCTCTGCCGAGGCGGCACCGGCGAAAAGCGCGGTCGCAGCCGTGGCGAGCAGCAATTTTTTCATAGATAGACTCCCTGTCTGGAACATTGTCCTGATCGGGCAAGCTAGTGTGCCTCGCAGCAAAAGGAAAGCACCTGTTGGCTGCGGTCCCCGAGGCTGTAAAATCCCTGTGTTTGCGATATCCGGCCATAGACCTTTGCCGGTGCGCCCCTATCTTTTGCCCTGTCGCGGCAAAGTCCGCAGCGACCGCGCAAGAAATGATAACAGGGGTCACACCATGCCGCCGAAAGCCGCCAGCGCCGCCCTGATCGCGCTGATCGCAGCCCTTGTCGCGCCGCCCGTGGCCGCGCTCGACACCAGCCTCGGGGCGCTGTCCGTCACCCCCATGGCTCAAGGCCTCGATGAGCCCTGGGGCCTCGCCTTCCTGCCGGACGGTCGCTTTCTGGTCACCGAAAGGGCAGGGCGGCTGACGCTCTTTTCAGAGGGTGGCAGCGCCAGAACCCAAATCACCGGCCTGCCGCAGGTCTGGGAGGAAGGGCAGGGCGGTCTTCTCGACGTGCTCGTCACCCGCGACTTCGCCACCTCGCGCCGCATCTGGCTGTCCTACGCCACTTCCGAAAATGGTAGTACGGGCGGCACCGCCACCGGTTTCGGTACGCTTTCGGACGACGGCACCACCTTGCAAGACTTCCGCCCCGTCTTTACCGGCCCCGCCACCGCCGGGGGGCGCCATTTCGGTTCGCGCCTCGTCGAAGCGGCTGACGGCTCGGTCTTCGTCACCTTCGGCGAACGCGGCCTTGGCATGCCCGCACAAGACCCCGCCGTGCCGATGGGCAAGACGATCCACCTGACCGCACAGGGTGACGCGATCCAGACCGATCCCGCTTGGGCCGCAGGCGTCTACTCCACCGGCCACCGCAACCCGCAAGGGGCCGCGCTCGACGCGGCAGGCAACCTCTGGGTCGTCGAACACGGTGCACAAGGCGGGGATGAGCTGAACCGCGTAGAGCCGGGCCGCAACTACGGCTGGCCGGTCATCACCTATGGCAAGGATTACGACGACAGCCCGATCGGCATCGGCACGGCGCAAGACGGGATGGAGCAACCCGTCCACTACTGGGACCCCTCCATAGCCCCGTCGGGCCTGATGATCTATCAAGGCGCGATGTTTCCAGAATGGCGGGGCGATGTCTTCATCGGCAGCCTGAAATTCGACCTGGTATCGCGCCTCGACCCCGACGCCGCCTATGCCGAAGAGCAATTGCAAAGCCCCCAGACCGGCCGCGTCCGCGACATCCGCCAAGGCCCCGACGGCGCGATCTGGTTTTTGTCGGTCTATGACGGCGCCGCCTATCGCATCAGCCGCCCCTGACAATTTTTCTGCGAAAAATCTGGCCCCACTGCCAGCCGCGCGCTCTGCACCTCATGTCGCAAAGACGAGTATTTTGACAAAGGTGAACAAGCCTGCGGTTTCACCCTTGTCCAAATACTCATGCAACCGCCGGGCAAGGCAGAAACCCCCAAAGACCATCGCCGCAGGTCGGGGCAGGGCCAGAATTTTCGCAGAAAATTCGTCCCCTCAAAGGATATCCCGCACCGCCGCCTCGCCGCTTGTCCACGCGCCATGTACGGTCGAGGCGTGCTGGACCGACGCTGCCTCTCCGGCAAAGACGATCCGCCCGTCCCAATCCGCCCCGGCCAGCGCCGCGCGGCTGTCAGGCGTGCTTCCCGCTGCCATAAATGAATAGGAGCCAAGGGCCAAAGGATCACCCCCCCAGCGCGTCACCTGTGCGGCAATCGGGTCGGGAAAGCCGCTTCCGAACATCTCGCGCAGCCCCGCCATGGCCGAGGCGACGGTGGCTCGGTCATCGAAGCTTTCGACCTCGCGCGCTGTCGCTGCGGCGTTGAACCCCAACAGCACCGGCGCGCCCAAAGCCCGCCCGCCATTCACCCATTCGGCCCATAGTGGCGATGTCGGGCCAAGGTTCTCGATCCAGTCCACATCGGGCACCGGCAGCGCGCTGTCAAAGCGCAGCCAGCACTTGTTCAGCAATCCCGTCCCCAGTGCTGCAATCGCCCGCTGCCGCGCTTCGCCCAGCGCGGGAATGAAACGCACTGCCCCCGCCTGCAACACACCAAGCGGCAGTGTGATCACGGCACGGTCCGCCGCCAGAACGCCCCCGTCCGCCATGTCGAGCGCCACGCCGCGCCCCTCGGCCCGCACCGCCACGACCTGCTGGCCCAGCCGTATGTCCAGCCCCCGCGCCAGCGTATCCGCCAAAGCGCCGTAGCCTTGCGCAAAGAGCACATCCCCGCCGCCGAATTCCTTGCCGGCGTCGAACTCTTGCGCCGACAACGCGCCCCAGTCGCCGCCATATTCCTGTTCGATGGCGCGGTGCACCCAAAGCCGCAGCGCCGCCCGCCCGGCCTCGTCCATCGCCGCCCATTCGGCCCGCGCCATCACCGCATCGCGCAGGCTTTGCCCATCCTCGGCCCCGTCCTGCGCCGCCTCGATGATGTCCCAAGCCTCGGCGGTTTCGACCTCGTCCCCGCCCGCCATGGCAACGGCGCTTTCGTAATCGGTCGCCACCCGCTTCAGCCCCGCCGCATCGGCCAGCGCCGTCAGCGGATTGCCCCGCACCCCGTGGATCCAGCTTGCCCCCAGATCGACCGGCAGGTCATCCCAGAGCCCGCTCGTCCAGACCCGCCCGCCGATACGGTCGCGCGCCTCGACGATCACCACCTCGGCCCCCGCAGCCGTCAGCGCCCGCCCCGCCGCGATCCCGGCCATTCCGGCCCCGACCACCACGACACGTTTCCCCGCCAGCCCCGATGCCGCAAACCCCCGCCCTGCCACGGCCAGACCCAACCCACTCGTCAAAACACACCGGCGTGAAATCATCAGATCGACAATCGCACCCCCGTGCCGCCGCCTTGGGTTCCGCGCTCGCGGTAGGGCGTTGTGTTGTAATGCGCGCGGTAGCATTTCGAGAAATGCGAAGGCGAGGCAAAGCCGCAAGCCAGCGCCACGTTGATCACGCTCATATCCGTCTGCATCAGCAGGTTGCGCGCCTTTTGCAGCCGCAATTCCATGTAATACCGCTTGGGGCTGCGGTTCAGATAGCGGCGGAACAACCGCTCCAGCTGCCGCGTCGACATGCCCACTTCCTCGGCCAGATCGGCGGGCGACATCGGGTCTTCGATATTGCCCTCCATCATCTGGATGACCTGTGACAGCTTGGGGTGCCGCACGCCGATCCGCGTCGGGATCGACAGGCGCTGCGTGTCCTGATCGGTGCGGATGGTGGAATAGATCAACTGGTCGGCCACCGTATTGGCGATATCCTCGCCATGATCCGCCGCGATCACCTTGAGCATCAGATCAAGCGAGCTTGTCCCCCCCGCCGTGCTCCAGCGGTTCCCGTCCATCACGAAGACAGATTTCGTCAGCTTCACATCTTCGAATTCCTCAAGGAAACCGTCCTGATTCTCCCAATGGATGGTCGCTTTCTTCCCGTCGAGCAGCCCCGCCTTGGCAACGGCATAAGCCCCCGTGCACAAGCCCCCCATCGTCACACCCCGCCGCGCCTCGCGCCGCAGCCAGTTCAGGATCGACTTCGTGGTCGCCCGCTGCACATCGATCCCGCCGCAGACCAGCACCGTGTCCTCGCGCTCGATCTCGTCCAGCCCCATATCCAGCTTGAAGGCCGCGCCATTCGAGCAGGTCGCAAAGTCGCCGCCTTCGCCCGCCAGCTTCCACGTATAAAGCGGTTGGCCCGAAATCCGGTTCGCAATCCGCAAAGGCTCGATCGCGCCCGCAAAGGACAGCATCGTAAAGCGGTCGAGCAGCAGAAAGACAAAGCGGCGCGGTTCGACGGCCTTGCCGACGTTCAGGGCTTTTTTCGGGGCGAGGGACATGATGCGACCTGTTGGTGTCGGTTTCGGGCGCAGCCAAACAGGAAATCTTTCAAACTGCAAGCACCGTCCCGCTGCGGATCAGGCCAGTTTCTCCCTTTGCATATGCCGCCGCTTTCCTTATACCGCACGGCGTTACCGCAAACTGTCCTATTTCTGAAACTGTCGGAGTGAGACCAATGACCAAGGGCTGGACCAAATCGGATTGGCGCGCAAAGCCGCGGATCCAGATGCCCGATTATCCGGATCAGGCAGCGCTTAACGCCGTCGAGGCGCAGCTTGCCAAATATCCGCCCTTGGTCTTTGCGGGCGAAGCCCGCAAGCTGAAAAAGCAACTCGCCCTTGCAGCCGAAGGCAAGGCTTTCCTGCTGCAAGGTGGCGACTGCGCTGAATCCTTTGCCGAATTTTCGGCCGACAACATCCGCGACACCTTCCGCGTCATGCTGCAAATGGCGGTGGTGCTGACCTATGGCGCCAAGGTTCCGGTCATCAAGGTCGGCCGCATGGCGGGCCAGTTCGCCAAACCCCGCTCCGCCCCGACCGAGGTGATCGACGGTGTCGAGATGCCCTCCTACAAGGGCGACATCATCAACGGTTTCGATCCCACGCCGCAGGCCCGCATGGCCGACCCGCAGCGCATGTTGCAGGCCTATACGCAGGCCGCAGCCAGCCTCAACCTTTTGCGCGCCTTCTCGACGGGCGGTTTTGCCGATATCCACCGCGTGCATAGCTGGACCCTCGGTTTTGCCGAACATGACAAGGCCGAACGCTACCGCGAGCTTTCCAACCGCATATCGGACGCGCTCGATTTCATGAACGCTGCAGGCGTGAACGCCGAAACCGCGCATACACTTTCCACCGTCGATTTCTACACCAGCCACGAAGCCCTGCTTCTGGAATACGAAGAAGCACTCTCCCGCGTCGACAGCATCACCGGCCAGAACATCGCAGGCTCGGGCCACATGATCTGGATCGGCGACCGCACCCGCCAGCCCGATGGCGCGCATGTCGAATTCTGCCGTGGCGTCATCAACCCAATCGGGTTGAAATGCGGCCCCTCGACCACCGCCGAAGACCTCAAGGTGCTCATGGCCAAGCTGAACCCGCAAAACGAGGCGGGCCGCCTGACCCTGATCGCCCGTTTCGGTGCAGGCAAGGTGGGCGACCACCTTCCGCGCCTGATCAAGACGGTGCAGGCCGAAGGCGCCAATGTCGTGTGGTCCTGCGACCCGATGCACGGCAACACGATCAAATCGTCCACCGGCTACAAAACCCGCCCCTTCGATTCTGTCCTGCGCGAAGTCCGCGAATTCTTCGCCATCCACAAAGCCGAAGGCACCATCCCCGGCGGCGTGCATTTCGAGATGACAGGCAAAGACGTGACCGAATGTACCGGCGGCCTGCGCGCCGTGACGGACGAAGACCTGTCCGACCGCTACCACACCGCCTGCGATCCGCGCCTCAATGCCTCGCAGTCGCTGGAACTGGCGTTCCTCGTGGCCGAAGAACTCACCGCCCGCCGCGACACCGAACGCCGCGTCGCGCTGTAAGCATATACTCGCCAACATCAAAGGGCGGTCCCGCAGGGCCGCCCTTTTGCTATGCCACCGAAAGTGGCGTCCGCAAACACCGCTCCACCCTGAACCGCCTCGGTGCGCGCCCGATCTCGCCCGACACCTCGAGTGACCCGATCGCCAAACGCCGCTCGCCGCAACCGTCCAGCAGCGGCAAAAGCATCATCCGCCCCGTGACGGGTGCTCGTCCGCCGCCGCCCTCGGACCGCAGCCCGAGGTCCATCGCAACCGGCCCCTCGCACACTTCCTGCACCATCCGCCCGATCTCGGCCCGCTCCGACGGCTCGAACAGCAGCGCAAGCGGCGCGCCGTGCAACTCCATCCCGTAAAGCCGGGTAAAGACCTGCCCGGCGATCCGCAACCGCGCAGCGCCCCGGTCGGTCCAGTCGATCAGGAACACCGACCCGAGCAACGGCCCCAGCGCCCTCGGGTCGAACTGGTCACGGCGGGGCAGGGCATTGCCCGGCCGCAGCCCCTCCCAATGCCCGCGCAACCGCGCCGACACAGGTGCCGCCGTCGCAGGCAAAGCCTGCCATATCCGTTCTGGTCGTATCACCGTCATCATGCTTCCGCCCGCCGCGCCTGTTGTCGGCTTTCTCCCCCTCTGTTACGGACAAGGTCAGAATTCCTTAAATCGGCCCCACCCGTTTGCACAGGATAGGCCGCATCGGGGCGCGTCGGTGACAAATTGAGTCAAATGGTAAACAGGCGCGTCCGGCGTCACAGGCGAAAGGGCCGCGCATGACGATCTCGATGACAGGTTTCGCCGCCGCGAAAGGGCAGGGTGCGGGCCATTCGTGGACATGGGACATCCGCTCGGTCAACGGCAAGGGTCTCGATCTGCGCCTGCGCGTGCCCGACTGGATCGACGGGCTCGAACTCGCGCTCCGCACCGAACTGGCCAAGGGCATCGGGCGCGGCAATGTCTCGCTCACGCTGAAAGTCACGCGCGACGGCCTGACCGAGGGGCAGGATGGCCTGCGCGTCAACCTCGCCGCCCTGTCACAGATCCTGCGCGCCCTTTCCACCGTCGAAAACGCCGCGATGGAACAGGGCGTGACCCTCGCGCAAGCCACCGCCGCAGATGTGCTCGCCGTGCGCGGCGTCCTCGACACGGCGACCGCCGACGAAGACACCGCGCCCCTGCGCGCCGCGATCCTCGCCGATCTTCCCGCGCTCCTGGCCGCTTTCACCGCCATGCGCGCCGCCGAAGGCGCAGCCCTGAACGCCGTGATCGCAGCCCAGCTCGACCGCATCGACACCCTGCACACCTCCGCCACGCAGGAAGCCGCCGCCCGCCGCACCACCGCCGCCACCGCTCTGCGCGACGCTTTGGCGAAACTCCTGACCCAGGCCGAAGGCTTTGATGAATCCCGCCTCGCGCAAGAACTGGCCCTTCTCGCCGTCAAACAGGATGTGGCCGAGGAACTCGACCGCCTCACCGCCCATGTCGCCGCCGCCCGCGCCCTGCTGGCCGACCCCGCCCCAGTGGGCCGCAAATTCGACTTTCTCATGCAGGAATTCATGCGCGAGGCGAACACGCTGTGCTCCAAGGCGCAATCCATCACCCTTACCCGCATCGGGCTTGACCTCAAAACCGTCATAGACCAGATGCGCGAACAGGTTCAGAACGTGGAATAGATGATCAACCGTCGCGGCCTTCTCCTCATCCTCTCCTCGCCCTCGGGCGCGGGCAAATCCACCCTGACAAAGATGCTCATGGCGTGGGATTCGACCATGCGCTTTTCCGTCAGCGCCACCACCCGCAGCCCCCGCCCGGGCGAAGCGGACGGCCGCGAATACTACTTCCGCGCCCGCCCCGATTTCGAAGCCATGGTCGCCGCAGGCGAGATGCTCGAACATGCCGAGGTGTTCGGAAACTTCTACGGCACCCCCAAAGGCCCGGTCGAATCCGCGATGAAGGAAGGCCGCGACACGGTTTTCGACATCGACTGGCAGGGCGGCCAGCAGATCCGCAACTCCTCGCTCGGTCGCGATGTGGTGTCGATCTTCGTGCTCCCGCCATCCATCGCCGAACTCGACCGCCGCCTTCGCACCCGCGGCCAAGACAGCGACGAGGTGATCGCCACCCGCATGGCCAAAAGCCGTGACGAGATCAGCCATTGGGCCGAATACGACTATGTTCTGGTGAACGAAGACCTGACCGACACCTTCGAGCGTCTCAAGACCATCCTGACCGCCGAACGCCTGCGCCGCGACCGCCAGCCCCGCCTGTCGGATTTCGTGCGCGGCCTGAACACCGAGTTTGCAGCCCGATGATCTACTCCCTCGACGGCATCACACCCGACATCGACCCCGCCGCATGGGTCGCCCCCGATGCCAACATCATCGGCGCGGTTACGCTTGAAGCTGACGCCTCGGTCTGGTTCGGCGCCACCCTGCGCGGCGACAACGAGCGTATCACCGTGGGGCAGGGGTCCAACGTGCAGGAAAACTGCGTGTTGCACACCGACATCGGCTATCCCCTGACCATCGGCCCCGATTGCACCATCGGCCACAAGGCCATGCTCCACGGTTGCACCATCGGCGCAGGCAGCCTGATCGGCATGGGCGCGATCATCCTGAACGGCGCAAGGATCGGGCGCGGCTGCCTGATCGGGGCAGGGGCGCTGGTGACCGAAGCCAAAGAGATTCCCGACTTCTCGCTTGTCATGGGCGCTCCGGGCAAGATCGTCCGCACCCTCGACGAAGCAGCCCAGACCCGCCTGATCGCCTCTGCCCTCGGCTATCAGAAAAACGCCCGTCGCTTCCGCACTGGTCTGCGCCCGGCACGCGATTTCTGACGCAGAAATCGCGCCATTTCCTGACGCAGGAAATCGGGCACCCCCTTGGACCCGCGCGCGCCGCCGGTTTCTGCGTCAGAAACCGCCGCGTTTCCTGCGCTAGGAAACGCCCTGACGCGTTCCATTTTCAGTTGGAATATTCGTTCCAGCTTGTTACCCTCACCAAAACCAGGGGGCAGGACGCTGCATGACCGAAACCAGTGCCGAATTCACCGCTGCTCCGGCCACGGTCGATGACTTCCGCGACCGCCTCGCCGCCATCAGCAGCGATCTGCCGCGCCGCCTGCGCCAATGCGCCGATTTCATCGCCGCCCATTCCGACCGCATCGCCGTATCGACCGTGGCCGAGCTTGCCGCAGGGGCCGATGTGCCACCATCCGCCCTGATGCGCTTTTGCCAGATCATGGGCTTTTCCGGCTTTTCCGAAATGCAAAAGCTGTTCCGCGAGGCTTATGTGCCGGGCTGGCCCGACTATTCCACCCGCTTGCGAAACCTCAAAGACGGCGGCGCGGGCAGCCCCACCGCGCTTTTGGCCGAATTCGTCGAGGCAGGCCGCCTCTCGCTCGAAGCCTTGGCGAAAAATGTTGACGAAGCTGCGCTTGCCGAAGCTGTCCGACTGCTCGCCAAGGCCGGAACCGTGCATATCGTCGGCTACCGCCGCGCCTTTCCGGTGGCCTCTTATCTCGCCTATGTCTTCGGCAAGATGTCCGTGCCTTCGATGCTGCATGACGGGGTCGGCAAGCTCGACCACCGCTTCGCGCTGCGCGACGGCGACGCGGTGCTTGCCATCACCTTCGCCCCTTATGGCGAAGAAACCCTTGCCCTCGCACAGGAAGCCCGCGACCGTGGCCTGACGGTCGTCGGCATCACCGACCGCCTGACCAGCCCGCTCGCCCGAATGGCTGACAGTATCGTCACCGTCCCCGAGGTCGATTTCGGCGCCTTCCGCTCGCTTTCGGCGACCATCGCCCTCGCCCTCTCGCTTGCCGTGGCGGTCGGGTCGGCGCGCGAGTGAAGTTTTCGCTTCCCACATCGGCATTGATGGAATAAATATTCCAAAATTACGCCGCCCGACTCGGCCGTTCAGGGACCGTTCCATGACCACATCCACCAAAACGCTCGACGTCATCACCATCGGCCGCTCGTCCGTCGACCTTTATGGCGCGCAGGTCGGCGGGCGGCTTGAAGACATGGGGTCGTTCCAGAAATATATCGGCGGCTCGCCCACGAACATGGCGGCAGGCACCGCACGGCTCGGTCTCAAATCCGCGCTCATCACCCGCGTGGGCGATGAACACATGGGCCGCTTCATCCGCGAAGAACTCGCCCGCGAAGGCGTCGACACCAGCGGCGTCATCACCGACCCCGAACGCCTCACCGCCCTCGTCCTTTTGGGCATCCGCGACGAACACCAGTTCCCGCTGATCTTCTACCGCGAGAATTGCGCCGATATGGCCCTTTGCGAAGATGACATCTCCGAAGAGTTCATCGCCCGCGCCCGCGCTGTCGTCGCCACCGGCACGCACCTGTCCAACGCCCGCACCGAAGCCGCGGTGCTCAAGGCGCTCAACCTCGCCCGCAAACACGGCGCGCAAACCGCACTCGACATCGACTACCGCCCCAACCTCTGGGGCCTTGCGGGCCATGGCGATGGCGAAAGCCGCTTCATCTCCTCCGCCGCCGTCACCGCCAAACTGCAAGCCACCCTGCACCTCTTCGACCTCATCGTGGGGACCGAAGAAGAATTCCACATCACAGGCGGCACCACCGATACCATCGCAGCCCTCCGCGCCGTCCGCGCCGTCAGTAACGCCACCCTCGTCTGCAAACGCGGCCCCATGGGCGCATCCGCCTTCACCGGCCCGATCCCCGACACGCTGGACGAGGGCGAGGCCGGCCCCGGTTTCCCCATCGAAGTCTTCAACGTC